>PWSY01000188.1 GCA_003563055.1 Anaerolineaceae bacterium
GAACCAGTTTGACCATAGCATAGATACGCTCGAACAGGGGTTCTCCGGCAGTCATGGTAATTACTTGTGGTTTTCTTTGGATGCTTTAAGCGAAAACAAAATGGGCAGCGGTACAGGCATATTCGGAAATGTGTACAGACCATCCTCACGCTGCACCATCTGGGGGTAGACCGGGTCAGCCAGGGCCCCAAACTCATTGAAGAATGATAACTGGAGGCCAGCGTCCAAGACAGCGTTAACGATGTCGCTGATCGTCCACTGCCATTCGTATGTGTTTCCTTTGGTGTTGAAACCCGGTTCCATATAATCAGTACCCTCCCATTCATAAGGGAGGTCTTTGTGAAAATAGGACAGCTCAAAATGCCAGTTGCCCTCATCATCAAAAGTATACAGCAGCGGATGTCCATCCATGATATAAAAGAAGCTGCCTTCTTTTAAAAAGTGCGCAATCACCTGCGCCCATCCACGCAAGTCTTTAAGCCAGCATAAAACACCAATCGAGGTAAAGATGATATCAAATGCCCCCTCCAGGTTTTGGGGAAGGTCGTAAATGTCGGAGCAGATAAACTTCGCGGGCAATTGAGCGGTTTGGGCAAGTTTGCGAGCGGCATCGATGGCCTGGGGAGAAAAGTCCACCCCAGTGACCTCGGCCCCCTGACGAACCCAGGCCAGGCTGTCCAATCCAAAATGGCACTGCAGGTGCAGTAAGGAGCGGCCTTTAACATCCCCAACCTCGTCAAGGATTTTAAGGGGCAGCCAACGTTCCCCTTCCAGGAATCGCTCGACGCCATAAGAACAAAGATGGACCGGTGTGATTTCATCCCAAAAAGCACGGTTGCCGTCACGGGCTTGTTCGTAGGGGATATCATGGGGAGTGTTCATCAGAGGACCTCCTGCAGCTAGGCCAGAAACTCCCGCAGGTCACTGCTTCGGCTGGGGTGGCGTAATTTACGTAAGGCCTTGGCTTCGATCTGGCGAATGCGTTCCCGGGTGACATCAAAATATTGACTGACTTCCTCCAGGGTGTGATCCTTGCCATCCACCAGGCCAAAACGCAGCTCGAGGACCTGACGTTCTCGTTCAGACAAAGAATCCAAAGAAGACCGCACCTGCTCTCGCAGCATGTCCCTAACAGCGGCATCCATGGGGACTGTGGCTTCCTGGTCTTCGATGAAATCACTCAGGGTGCTATTGTCTTCGTCTCCGATTGGCCGCTCTAAGGAGATGGGCTCCTCAGCAACTTTGAGAATATTTTTGATCTTATTGGTGGCATCTTCCCACGCATGGACGAGGGGTGGGTCAAGGGGCGACTGTGTTTTCAGTGCTTCATGAATGGCTTTAACAGATGCTTCATCAATAAATTCGGATTCAATGGCAATTTCTTCCAGTGAGGGTTCCCGTCCAAGTTCTTGTAAGAGCTCTCGCTGAATTCGAATGACCTTTGAGATCGATTCGTACATATGGACTGGGATACGGATGGTGCGGGCATGTTCCGCAATATAGCGGCTGATTGATTGTCGAATCCACCAGGTGGCGTAGGTGCTGAATTTAAAACCCAATGTGGGGTCAAACTTCTTGACCGCCCGCAGCAAGCCAATATTTCCTTCCTGAATCAGGTCTAAAAAGGATATGCCCCGGTTCATATAGCGTTTGGCCACACTGACCACCAGCCGCAAGTTGGCCCGCACAAGGAATTGATTGGCATCTTCTTTCAGCAGGTCAACAACCTCAAAATTGGTTTGCAAGACCTGATCATCGGGCAGGTTGTCTTTAAAAAAGGACAGGCTGGGCAGTTTTGATTTGCCCTGCAATTTTAACATAAGCTTTTGCGCTAGCTCAACCGGCAGCAAATAAAGGCAGAGATAAAGTCTGAATAAATTCTTGATGACTTGTTCTTGCTTCTTGTTTGGATGCCAAAATTCCTGGTCAAGAAAGGCTCGTAGGTAGGAAGGCTCATCAGACTGCCAGCTTTCACGCAGGAACTGAGCTTCGCCCAGGATGAGATTTAAATCTGGCATGGAAGCTTTATTTTTTTTATGCCAGTGACTGAGTTGTGCATGAATTGTGATCAATTCATCGCAAATGGCCAGCATTAATGCCCCACGTTGTCCAACGGTGATGGTCGGGTTGTGTTGTCTGATCTCTTCGACCAGTTCTTTGGCCTTTAACCGGCTGGATAGCCAAAACTCGTGATCAACCTCCAGCAGTTCCACACGACCGATCTCGCGTAAATACAGCCTGACAGGGTCGTCGGTTGTGTTGAGGATGGCAGCCGGGGTAGGCTTTGGCCGGATCAAGCTTTTATCAAGTTTTAGCGCCGGTTGATGTGCCTGTGTTTTTTTTTGTTCTGATTTATTATCAGTCATGGTTTATGTCCGACACTTTTTCGGGTAATTTGTGCCAGTTCTTTAATTAGACTCTATTATTATAATTGAACTGTAACTACTCAGGCAGCCTTGCTGCTGAAGAGCAGGGGGTTTGGTGTGTCGGCGAAGCCGACACACCAAACCCCCTAATTACCTTGCAGACTGAGCAGTTACAATGAACTTATCATTAGGCCTAAAAATCAGTTCTGATGCTTTCCATATGAAAACGACTGGCGCAGGGCCTGATCCAGCTTTGCCCGTACCTCGATGTGTTCCAGGACGATTTTTTTAAATTCAAGCGTTTTGTCCTCACTTTCAGTTTGCTCTTGAGACTGTAAGAAGACCAGCTGGTCAAGGCCTTCATCAATTCGGATGCGGCGTAAGCGGATAAACATATTAACCAGGGATTCCAGGCTTGGGGCGTTTGGTTGAAATCGCCAATCGGGGTAGATGTCCTCCAGTGTGTTTTTATCAATAACGTCCATCAACGGCTCTGGGATGTGCTTACGGACAAAGTCCAGGGGGTCTTCCTGATCCTGCTCAAGGGAAGCAGTCAATAATTTAAATATTTCCCGAAAATCGGTTTGGGTGAAGTCAAATGGGTGCAAACAGGCCAGCTCATAACCACGGAAGGCCCGGTTTACAAAATGAATGCGGGTGGGGTCATCCGTAAGGGCCTTGATGCAGGTCTCTTCCAGGCGTCGTGTGGCCCCACCAGCAGATGTTGCGGGTAGGTCTGGCAGTGCTACGGGTGGTTTATAACCTCTTTGCCGGCGTGATGTGGGGATCGAAGAACGCCGAACCAATGCGCGTTCATCCACTTTCAGGACTCGGGCAAGACGCTGGCGATAGGCCTCACGCTCCACGCTGCCGCGGATATCTTCGATCAATGGCAGTACCTGGTTGGCGACTTCTTCCTTGGCTTTGGGATCATCGATGTCATCTCGCGCGGCGAGGGTTTCCATCACATGAATAACCACAGGTTTTGCATCCTTTATGAGCCTGGCCCAATGATCGGCATCTTCAAGTGCAACCTCGTCCGGGTCAAGCCCACCTGGCAGGGTGGTGACACGGATATCTGCCCGCAGGCGTCCCTCAACTTGCATCAACCCACGGGCATCAAAAAGCACTTCACCTTCCCGATCTAATGTTTGGCGCGCTGTCTGCAGACCGCGCAGGGTGGCTTTCTGACCGGCCGCATCCGGGTCAAGGGCCAGGATGATCTTGCGTGAGTACCTTTTGATCAGGCGAAACTGTTCCTCGGTCAACGCAGTGCCCATGGGTGAAACGCAATTCTTAAAACCAGCCTGGTAGGGGCCAATCACATCCAGGTAACCTTCCACGATCACTACCTGGTCTTTAGACCTGATTTCCCGCCGGGCCATATCCAACCCATACAGCAAACGGCCTTTGTCAAACACCGCAGTGTTAGGGGTATTGAGATATTTTGGCACATCGTCCGGTCGCAAGACTCGACCCCCGAAACCAGCCATACGCCCGCGGTGGTCGCGGATGGGAATGACCAGGCGATGACGGAAGCGGTCATAAACTCCCCCCGAATCTCTTTTCGACACCAAACCAGCATTCAGTAATTCTTCCTCTGTAATATCACGGGAACCCATGTAATTCGTGAGGGTGTCCCAGGAGTCTGGCGCATAGCCCAGGGTGAAGATATCGATGGTTTCATCTGTCAATTTACGTTGGTACAGGTAGTCGAGGGCTTCTTTGCCCGCCTGTGTGTTGCGTAGTTGATGCTGGAAGAAGGTCACCGCCATGCTCAAGATTTCTCGCAGATGCTCGTTTTCTTCAGCCTTTTCTTGCTCTTCGGGGGTAAATTCCTCCAGCGTGACGCCGGCCCGGTCTGCCAGGCTGCGCAGGGCCTCCGAAAAGTCCCAACCCTCACGTTTCATCACGAAGTTGAACAGGTCACCACCTTCACCGCACTGCCCAAAACATCGCCAGGTCTGTGTGTCCGGAAAAACCACAAAGGCCGGTGTTTTTGTGTTCGTGTGGAAAGGACAAAAACCTGTGTAGTTCTTCCCAGAGCGGCGCAGGTTCACCGTCTCGGAGACGATATCAACAATATCCAGCCTAGATTTTATGTCATCAACAGCAGCCATCGTTTTGCATCCTACCTGAATTATACGAGATAATGATGATTAAGGAATGGTACATGGGTAACGGTGATTAGGTACTAGGCAATTAGGCAAGATCAACGCGTCCTAGAAAGATTGTTCTGACGATAGGGATGGGAAGCATACGTATTTTAATAAAAAAGAGGCGTGGTTAAAACGCCTCTGATATTTTATATGAGAATCCAATTTTGGGCTTACGGCAGCCGATTATCGTAGGATTGCAGGGCCTTCATGTAATTGGCTCGTTCAAAGGCTGCCGGGTTAGCCACGTTTTTCTGGCTCATACTGCCGTGCATCTTCTCGATCGAGTCATATTCATAGGCGCTCATCCAGTTTTCAAGCTCTGCCAAAATTTCACTGGCGCGCTCGACACCGTTTGCCACAAA
>PWSY01000185.1 GCA_003563055.1 Anaerolineaceae bacterium
AGTTCTGTTATCATTGGTTGCTTAACTCCTGACCTTGATTTCTAGTTTTGGTGATTGTACCATCGAAGCCAGGGATAAGCGTAGAACATATTCACGCTAATCTTCTTATGCCAATTTTAATTGAATTTTCCCAAGATATGGTTGACAACAGGGTGGGTGAAAGATATCCTTATCAGTGGGAATGGATAGGTCCTGGTGGGCCTCCCGGTCTTCAACACCGGTGACGGGTCGCGTTGCGAGCCGTGGTGGGTTCGACTCCCATCCATTCCCGCCTTAGGTTTAATAAAGAGCTGACCTTCTCTCTTTGAGTATCACTTTACCTACCTGCCCTGAACATGACAGAGGGCCAGATAAGCCTGCACCCGGTGACTAAAGCTCATATTCAGACAAGAGCACCTTGGCCGGATCCATCTGGGGGAGCATCAATTCAATAAAGGCACTTTCATCTTCAGGCAGTGATTGCGCCTCTTCGAATAGCCTGTCAAGCCAGCGCTGCTCGATTTTTGAGTAAACCAGCTCACCCTCACGCCCGGCTTGCTGAAGGCGATTCAAGACCGCCAAAGCCGCCTGACGGGTGCGCTGATAGGGTGTTTTTTCAGCCACAATTTGCTCGGAAATGGCCAAAACGACATCCGGCCGCAGGACATATGCTTGTGGATCTAAAGCGGCATCTGATTCGACAAACCAATCCCGTAACTGATGTGCAGCTCTTTTGCCGTCTGATGAAGCGGTGTTCATCAAGCGTGTTGCGTACACCAATTGCTCCAGTGAAACCGTTGGCGCCATACCGCTGAGAAGTTTTACATTATTAACCGATTCATTACTCCATAAATCAGCGACGGCCCTGGCAATATTGCCAACTGGCGAAAAATGAGCACCGGCCGCTTCGGCACCCTCCAGCGAAATTGGGCAGCCGGTAATGGCTTTGATGTAAGGCCCCTCGTAAGCACAATCTTTATTCGGGCCGACAGCGCCCTGTTCAAAGGCCACCAATGAACGGGCAACGGCCAGAACTCGGATCGTCGCCGCCCACACCTTGGGGATAAACTTCTGCTCAGCTAAAACCATAGCGGTATTGGCAAAACCACAGGCAGTGTCACCTGCTGCAAGAGAGTCATATTCTCGGGCAATCCCCACGATACGCTCCCACAGCCAAGCCATATCCCGGGTCCCCAGAACGCCCAAAGCAAACACCGATAATTTCAGGTCGCCATTCAGAATGGCCTCGTCATGTATTTCCTTGCCGCCAGTTGACTCGATTGCCAAAAAATCCGCACCTGCCTGGGCACTCAACTCAAAAGAACGGAACATCTTTTCGACAAACTCACCACTACGCATCATAGGCGGTCGAGCAAACTCACGAATATCATTGGGTGTAACCCGTAGCGCAGTCCTGATACCGTGTTTTTCCTGAAACTGCTCCAATACCGAACGTAGGATTTCCACCACCTGCACCCCCCATTCGGGTTGCAATGTCAAGTCAGGCAATAACTCAAATTCCACCACCAAACCTTCGCTATACAGCTCAACCGCACGTTGGCAGGCTGCAGTGATCATTTCATTGTACTGGCGGCGAACCTCAGGTAGGGTAGCCTGTTCAATAATCATGTCAGGTAAAGTGAAATTTAATTCGGGGTACACACGACCACCGCCAATCACCAACCCATTTTTAAGCGTGACAGGTTTGGGGCAACTGCCAAAAACAAAATCATCCAATTCAGTAATAGCTAAGACAGAAAACCGAGACATGAGGTGTTCCTTTCTTGGATATTTTCAGGTTACCTCAATTATACACACAATGACAACGTTGTCAATTGGTATTAATAATGACCTAAAAACTATTGACCCTTGGGTAGTGGCTGCATTATTCCCTCAGAAAAATAATAGCAGCTCATACCAGAGCTGCCTTAGGGACACCTGCTAACAGTCCCATTCACGCGCCATGCCCACTCGGGTGGAGATCCTTTTTTTAACACATTTATAAAACCTAGATAAAGATCATTTAGCCCGAGTACCAGGTGCTACCTTCTCCAACACCCATACAGCGCCAAATACGCCCCCACCAGCTGCCAGGGCGCCAGCGAGAGACCAGCCAACACCCGCCCCCATCAAGCGGGTTAGTGCCAGCCCAACCACACCAAATAACAGGATGAACCCCACCAGACCACGAGTAATCCAACCCACCTGAAACTCGGTCGGTGCTTCTGTGACAGCCCTTTGTTGTTTAAATGCTTCTACAGCAACCTGCCAGACCGTCCAAATTAAGAATATCATCCCCCCAGCCAGTGCAGCAAAAAGGTACGCTGTCTCCCACGTGCTTAATGCTTCAAGATATTCTGCCATCGATTTCCTTTCTCAAAAACCACTCGCCTGTAATTATAGCCCATCACACAAAGCACTCACCAAATCTGCACGCCTGCCTGCATGGAATAGAACTTGCAAACACAAAACCAAAAGAGGTTTGCCTTATGATACGACAAAAACACCTGATAAGCTGTGTCATGCTTCTGTTTCTGGTCACGGGCTGCCAGATATTCCCCGATATCTACCCCAACCCGACCCGGACGCCAGATGACCTCTGGGTTAAAACCACCACCCCAGCAGCGACCACCTCGGTCAACCCCATCACCAGGACGCCGGAAAAGACAGCGACAGTTACCCCTATTACCCAGAAGACCAGAACACCGACCGAGCCTATAATTCTAACAGCGGTACCATTCCCTGTCTTCGTTCCTCAGGAAGGCAATCCGGTCTACCTGACCAATTTTAATCACCCCGATGCAGGTTGTGGTTGGATTGGCGTTGCTGGACAGGTTTTTGATGAATCTGGCCATGAGTTAAAGGATTTAACAGTCCTGTTAGGGAACACTCGGGATGGAGAAAGAAACCAATTGGCAGCCATAACTGGTCTGGCCACGGCTTATGGGCCAGGTGGATATGAAATCAACTTTTTAGATAGAACTTTTGAATCCAGTGCGTTGTATTGGGTGCAGGTATATAAGCGGGGAGGGCATCCAGTCTCAGAGCGGGTATTCTTTGATACCTATGACAATTGTGAAAAAAACCTGATCCTGATCAATTTCGTCACACGTGAAACAACCAGCAATCCATAACCAGCAGCTATGACGACAACGGATGTCTCTGCTTGAGAGATAATTCGGCCCGCGCCAATACACCGCCAGCAGAAATCAAACCAAACATAATCCACTCATATGGTATGGCAAAGGAATCCATACTAAAACCTTCAACAAGGTAAGCCAATAGGAATAGCTGGCCTGCCAGACCAACCAGGCGGAGGATATTGTTTTCACTCTTAAGAACCAGCCCTGCGCTCCGCCAGAGCAGATACAGCCATGCCAGATATACTGCCAGCCCAATAAAACCAGTTTCAGAGAGCAAGCGCGTCCATAAATTCTTAGAATTGGCCAGATAATTCGCCCGGAAGATCACATCCCGAATTTCATAGGATTCATAAGCCGCACCATGCACTCGATCCATAAAATAAAAACCAGCATTACCAAGGCCGACCCCAAATGGAAAATCGTTAAAAATATGCCATCCCCCCAACCAGTATATGACCCGCTCATAAAAAGCAAGGTCTCGGGCGCGGTAAACAAATTCTGTTTCCGTTAGAGAAAAAACTTCAAACAAATTTTGTGATGAAACACCCGAAAGGAGTGCATAGCGATAATCCCAACTGCTAGCCAGCGCCACATAACCGCTCAATGCGCCAGCCGCAAACCCAAACATGATCGCCAGCATCAACCCAGCTAAAAGGGCCTTGACCCACAATACCTGTTGGGGCGGCTTTTTCCGATGTGTTAATAACCAACCGATTAATGCCTGATGTAGTTTACGGAACAATAAAACCCCTAAAAATGCCACTGATGCAAAAAGGGCAATCAGACCAATGCGTGGTGAACTGAAACCATACACAACCAGACCTGAAGCCATGAGAAAATCTTCTGCCTGGAAAATCCATAACCGGAACTTAAATAATGACACACGCAGGAAAATGGCAGCCAACCAGATTGGGAACAACACCAGGTTAAATTGACGCACAAACCAGGATGGTTCGTAGGCAAAGCCTGTCACCCGGTTGGTAAACAACATGCTGGGTGATTGAATTGCCAGCGCAGATCGGACTGCTAAAAACCCCTCAGGTAAATGGTAGGCCCTGACGATGGTTCGCAGTAATATCACCTCTACCATCGTCCATACGATCAGCAGGAAACCACCAATATAAATGAATAATAATGTTCGCCGAAAAGCTTTTTCATCCTGGTGGTACACTGCTGTAAGCAGGTAAAAACTCAACCCAATGGTGAGCGTGAAGAACGCCCGCATACTCTGATCAAAAAAAGTGCGACCGCGCGCGTAGTAACCATTTAAAAAGAATGCCAACCCCGAGACTATTAATGCAATCGCAACAAAATACAGGTAAGGAACAACCTCCACTGGAAACTTACCCCGCGCCAACACATAAGGCAATAACCACAACACCATTAATAAGACCAACGGGATCGCTGAAAACGGGGCAACAACTGCCCCGGTTAATCGAGCAAGAAAAGGGAAACTGGTTAATGGCAAACCAATTAATAAAAGGAACCAGAGGGTGGTTACAAATAAGCGATAGGCTGAATTTTTAGTTAGCGCTGAAAGCATGCTCAGCGCTCCTTGACCAAGTGGTTAAAATAACGCCCCCTAAAATCTACCCAAAGGATACCCACAAGAAAGCCAATCAATGTGCCAGCCAGCACCAATGTGTTCCTGTTATAGTATGTAGCCGATTGTGGCAAGGTCGCCTCGGTAACCTGTGAAATGTACACAAAGGATTCTGCATCACCAGAAGCCTGAGCTTCGCGTAAAGCCTCCATACCAATGTCAGACCAGTAATTTACAATCGCCTGGGCAATTGCCGGATCTTTATGTCGGTACCGTAAATGCCAGCGTGCAAGGTATCGCTGTATTTGTTTATTCCGCATGAACGAATGGTAATCAATTGATGGGTCCAGTGTCCGGGCAAATGCCTGGGCATCAGGTCTTTTTGCCAGCAACACCCGTTCCACGACCTGTAATGCCAGGTCTTCATCATATTGGGTAAATACAACCGGGTGACCGTATTCCCCAACCAAACCCTCAAAATTAATTTCTGTAAAATCAATGCTGGCATGAAAAGTCGCTTCAGCCTGATAGACTGGTGGCTGGATGAAGGTGAAGCCCAGCCCCAGCAAACCACCAATACTGGCAAACATGACAATTTTCCACCATCTCCGAAGGAGATGATTAAAAGCCGCCACAGGATCAAAAGCATCCCGCATAAAACAACCTTCCTGATAATATTTCGTCCTCAAAAAAGCAACCCATATTATATCGTAACTCACTTATAAAGGTAATTTGCAATTGGAGAAAGGTGTCCTTTTGCACTTTGGGGTATAAATAGATAAAGCTGTTCAGGCTAAGCGGATAACAAAATCATATGAAAAGAAAACCATCTTCAGCACCCATCATCATCACAATCCTCCTGGTCTTAGGCTTGTGCTGCCTGTGTATTTGCCTGATTCTTTTCGTCAGTGGTTCTAGGTTGTATTCAGTACAAAATGTCACCGAACCCACCATTATGATTGGCAACCATCCCAACCCTGTCCCAATAACCACATCGCCCCCACTCCCCACAAAAACCTCCCAAGCCATTGTTGATCCTACCCCCACACCAAACCTACCAGTTGTACCTGCAGAAGAATCGCTAAAAACCTTAAGAAATGAGATCGTGCCAATCAACGATCCAATTGAACTGGCGGAACGGCTGGGTGGAAAAAGCAACATTCCAAAAACATACCCAGACCCAAATGCACCCTATAGCGTTGGTGATCATAAAATTTTTTGGGTTACCAACGTCGACACCAATGAAAATTTTCAAATCACTGCCACAGTACGCTATCTTGGTGATAATGTCTATATTTGGATTGAAAATGGTGTAACTTATGATGAGGCGGACCTGGTCGCTCTGGGTGACACCTTTGACAAAGAAATCTACCCCACCACCCGGGCCTTTTTTGGTAGTGAGTGGTCACCAGGTGTTGATCATGACCCAAGGATTCACATTGTCTATGCCGGCGGGTTAGGGCAATCTCTGGCTGGCTATTACTCTTCTGCAGATCAACTTCATCCCGATGCCCACGAGTTTTCCAATGCCCATGAGATGTTTCTAATCAACTCAGATACCGTGTATCTGTGGCAGGAGTACATTTATGGCACCCTGGCCCATGAGTTCCAGCATATGATCCACTGGCATATTGACCGAAACGAGGAGACCTGGTTGAACGAAGGCTTTTCCATGTTATCAGAAATCCTCAATGGCTACAATCCGGGTGGGTTTGATTATGCCTACATTAAAAATCCAGACCTTCAATTAACAGACTGGGGGGCTGAAATTGGGAGCAATGCACCCCATTATGGGGCATCCATGCTCTTCACAACCTATTTTTTTGACAGGTTTGGTGTAGAAACCACCAAGGCCCTGGTGGCAAACCCAAAAAATGGAATGGAAAGTATCGATGATGTACTGGCACAACGTGACATCCGGGACCCACTCACTGGTGAAATCATCACTGCTGAAGATGTCTTTGCAGATTGGGCCGTGACCAATATCCTGGGTGATAGCAGTATCGCAGACGGACGCTATCATTACGAGATTTATCCTAATGCGCCGCTCGCCTCACCAAGCATCAATTTTACCAATTGTCCTCAGGACACAATGTCTTATAGTGTGACACAATTCGGTGTGGATTATCTTTCAATAACCTGCAGCGGAGAACACACGCTGATTTTCAGCGGCAATACAACGACCCGGGTATTACCAACCAATCCATACTCAGGAAAATATTATTTCTGGTCTAACATGGGCGACCACTCAAATATGTCTCTTGAACGCCCATTCGACTTCAGGGAAGTCAGTGGGCCGCTGTCGATGACCTTTCAGACTTGGTATGACCTCGAAAAAGATTACGATTATGTTTTCGTTTCTGCATCCACAGACGAAGAAAATTGGCAAATCCTCAATACGACTTCCTGCACAATGGAGAACCCCTCGGGTAACAGTTACGGCTGCGGGTTAAATGGAAGCTCAGATGGCTGGCAACAAGAAACCGTCAACCTGGATATGTTCGCTGGCAAGGAAGTCACCATCCGGTTCGATTATGTCACCGATGCCGCCGTCAATGGTGACGGGATTCTTATCGATGACATTCAGATCGATGCTATCGGATATTTTACAGATTTTGAACTCGATAACGGTGGATGGTACGCAGAGGGCTTTGTACGGATCAAGAACATTCTGCCCCAGATGTTCCGGGTGTCAATGATCACTTTTGGCGACGAGATCACAGTCTCTACTTTACATCTGGACGAAGATAATAAAGCAAGCCTGGACTTCAAAATAGGCGCTGACATTGATTCCATAGTCCTGGTAATCAGTGGGACCACTCCCTACACACGGCAAAAAGCCCAATACCAGTTAGGGATCGAATAATCCCTCCAAAAACCACCTCATCCGATTGTTAGATCGGCATGAATGGCAACCAGAAATAATACTGACATGTGTGAACCAATAGCTCAATCACCTTTAAGGCGGGGAACGATTCCATTTATTCCGCCCACATATCTGATGTTTAACACAATCTCAATGATTATTTAAAATAGGCAATCCTCAATATCATAAAAAGGAATTCTTCAATGGCATCAGAAGTTTACAGTGTCGTACCCGGTCACATCACCACACGATGGACTGAAGATGTTGATCCTCAATCCCCACTACCAGAATACCCGCGTCCCCAAATGGTTCGAAAAAGCTGGCAGAGTTTAAATGGTCTCTGGGACTATGCCATCACACAAAAAGAGAACTCAAAACCAAATGTGTTTTCTAAAAAAATCCTGGTGCCGTACCCCATCGAAAGCGCGCTTTCAGGAGTCAAACGCTCCCTGCGGCCTGAAGAACAACTTTGGTATCATCGAACTTTCATTCTGAATCCTGCATGGGGTGGTGGCCGGGTCTTGCTCCACTTTGGCGCGGTGGATTGGTCATGCCAGATATTTGTTAATGGACAGCTGACAGGTGAACACCAGGGCGGCTATGACCCCTTCACCTGTGACATCACCCAATGGGTCGCCGAAGGCGAAAATCAGATCCTGGTTTCAGTATGGGACCCCAGCGATTCTCAGCCGATCCAGCGGGGAAAACAAGTTCTAAAACCCGGGTTCATCTGGTATACAGCAATTTCCGGGATCTGGCAAACCGTTTGGCTGGAACACGTTCCCGAGACTTATATCGAGTCGATTAAGATCACCCCCAACTTGGATCAATCCTGTGTGACCATAAACAACTGTGTGCGAGGATCTGCGGTGGATTTAATCCTCAAAGTTAGCGTGATTGATGAAGGTGAATCAGTCTTCGAAGTAGACACCAAACCCAATCAACCTCTCACCATACCCATAGACCAATCGAAATTATGGTCACCAGATTCTCCTCACCTATACGATCTGAAACTGAGCTTGATAAAAGATGGCGCTGAGACAGACCGGGTTGAAAGTTATTTTGGGATGAGAAAATTCAGCCTGGACAAAGACCATCATGGTCATTTACGATTCTGTTTGAATAATAAACCGCTTTTTTTATATGGCCCCCTTGACCAGGGTTACTGGCCAGATGGTTTGTACACAGCTCCCACAGATTCAGCGATGCACTGGGAAATCAGATTTCTCAAAGAAGCTGGCTTCAACATGCTCCGCAAACACATCAAGGTTGAACCGGCGCGTTATTATTATCATTGCGACAAAATCGGCCTGATCGTCTGGCAGGATATGGTCAGCGGCGGTATCAGCCCGAAGCCAATCTGGTTTATCTTTTCACAACGGCTTAAAAAACTGCGGGATGACAGGTTCTATCGCCGCTTAGGACGTGGCAGCAAGAAAAATCGCGATCAATTTAAATTAGAATACCGGCGAATGATAGACGCCCTTCACAATGTTGTCTCGATTGCCATCTGGTGCCCATTTAATGAAGGATGGGGGCAATTTGATGCAGCTAAAATCGCAGATTGGACCAAAGACTATGACCCCACTCGACTGGTTGATCATGCCAGCGGTTGGTTTGACCAGGGTGGCGGTGATTTTAAAAGTGAACATCATTACTTCAAACCCCTGCCAGAGCCAGAGCCAGAGCTTGAACGCGGCTGGATCTTATCGGAATTTGGGGGGTATAACCTAAAAATAGTCGGACACACCTGGGAAAACAAAAAGAGCTTTGGCTACAAAAAAATGGATGACATCGATACTTTAACAGACAATTACCTTGATCTATTATTTAATCAGCTCAAACCCTGGATTAAGGCAGGCCTGTCCGCTGCAGTTTATACCCAGACAACGGATGTTGAAGTTGAATTGAATGGATTCTTAACCTATGACCGGGAAGTCGTCAAAATGGATATGGACGTGGTTAAGGAAGCCCACACGCAGCTCATTCAACTGAGATCACCGTAATATTTATTCTGATTGATTTCTTGATGATAAAAAGAAAAGGTTGCCTCGAACTAGAGACAACCCGGGAACTTGTACGAATGATCGTGCTGTTGGTGGGGGGTTAAATATTCCCAACGGCCTCAAGCAGGTCATCATAAATCTGAAAATATGGGCCTATGCCAACCAGGTCCATCGATTCACGAATGCGTTCATCCATTTTGACGAGCACCAATTCTCCCCGGTTCAATTTTTTGACCTCTTTTTGAATTCGGATCAATGCCCACCAACCTGCGCTGGAAACAAAGGTCACATCTCGCATATCAAAGATGATATTATACTGACCTTTTTCTATCAATTGACTTAATGCCGCTTCAACTTCAGGGGCAGTATAACTATCAATACGCCCGCTGGTATAAAGTACTGTGCTTCGTTTATATTCCGTAACCTCAAAGTCCATTGCACCTTCTCCATTAATAATCGTCAGAATTTTCCAAACTGACCCAATTATAACTCAATCCGCCATCAAAATCATACCCTTCAACAGATACAATATCGAATGATGCTTTTACACAGGCACTTGCAACCATTACATCTATCTATTATATATTAAAACCTGGTTTTTGTTTAAGATACGGATCCTTGACATGGTCAAGTATAATAACCGCCTATGAAATACCATATATGGACAGAAGGTTGCCAGATGAACGTCGCTGATTCGCGCCGGTTAGCATCTGCTTTGGAACAAATGGGCTATCTACCCACCAGAAAGCCCAAAGAAGCAGATGTGATTGTGCTCAATACTTGCGTTGTCAGGCAAAGCGCTGAAGATAAAGCAATCGGTCGACTCAGCTCACTGAGACCATTGAAAGATAATAATCCAAACCTGGTCATCAACCTGATGGGCTGCCTGATTGGAGTTCGGGGGAACCAGGAAATCCAGAAACGGTTTCCATGGGTGGATGTTGTCTCTCCGCCTTCTGACCCGGGCCCCCTCTTGCACTATCTTACTGAACGTGCAGGCAGACAACAAATTCAAGAAAACCAGACCAAACGCAACGCAGTTTTAGACGACGAATTGATTCTCCCCCTGGAAGAACAGGGTAAATTAGTTTCTGCCTATATTCCAATCGTTTACGGCTGTTCCCACGCCTGCACCTACTGCATTATCCCAGCCAAACGAGGCATTGAACACTCTCGACCATACCAGGAGGTCCTGTCAGAAGCCAAAGCTCTTGTCAAACAGGGCGTCAAAGAAATCACGCTATTGGGCCAAATTGTAGACCGATACGGTCTAGACCTGTCAGAGCAGCTCACACTGGCAATGTTACTGCGAGACCTGCACAAGATCGATGCGCTCAAACGAATTCGTTTCCTGACCTCTCACCCAAATTGGATGACGGATGAATTACTGGAAACAGTTGCCGGCCTTCCCAAGGTTTGCCCCCATATAGAAGTACCCATCCAGGCTGGTGACAATGAGATCCTAAAAGCAATGCGCCGAGGGTATACGGTTGAATCTTACCGGGAACTGATACAAAGAATACGACGACTTATTCCTGGTGTGTCCATTGCTACCGATATCATTGTGGGCTTTCCAGGGGAAACAAATACCCAATTTCAGAAAACTTACGAATTACTCAATGATTTAAAGATGGATGTTGCTCATCTTGCTCGATACTCCCCGCGTAAAGGTACTTTTTCTGCACGGAAAATGGTTGATAACATTCCAAATGAAGAAAAGATGCGTCGTTTTCGTCTTTTGGAATCGTTACAAGAACAAATCGCCAGCGATATCAACGCCCGCTTGAAGGGACGCACAGTAAGCGTTTTGTTTGAAGAGAAAACACGCGGACGATGGCGTGGGCGAACACCCACCAACAAACTGGTCTTTGTCGACAGCCAAAACCAGTTGCTTGGCCAGGAACAAGATGTCACCATCACCTGGACAGGCCCCTGGTCATTGATTGGGACGATTGAACCCGTAAGCAGTTCAGGTTAATATTTCTGCTTTCCGCGTAATCATGACAAGTGGAGCCAGGTACACTGGTGTGTTTTGAACCTATCCAGGGTGAAAATTTTTGTCCTCAAAACTGCACAGATCTTCCACAGGGCAGCGGTAGCAATGCCATTTTCTTGCACCGCAAACTTCCCTGCCCAGACGGATAAAATTTAAATGCAGATCATAATAAGCCTTTTCTGGGATCACTTCTTCAAGATAAGTGTGGGTTTTTTCAACTGAGAAATTTATCGGCCGCAATCCTATTCTCCCGGTGACCCGGTAGATATGCGTATCCACAGGGAAAGCTGGAATACCCAACGAGAACAATAATACAATCGCCGCTGTTTTTGGCCCAACCCCTTTCAGGTTTGTCAACCATGCATGGGCCTCAGCCCGAGACATTTCTCTTAAAAACCCCAGCCTGATTTCTCCCCTGGTGTGGCTTGCTATAGCTCGCAAAGCTTGTTGAATTCTAGGCGCTTTCTGGTTTGCCAATCCTGCCGTCTTGATTGCCTCAACAACATCCTCTGTCGGTGCATTCATTACAGATTCCCAATCGGGGTAAGCCTGTGTCAACTGGTCAAAAGCAGCATCCCGATTATTATCATTGGTGTTTTGAGACAAAATGGTTGACACCAGCTCATCCACCGGGGGCAGAGGGTCGCGCGCGCGGGGCTTCCCATAAGCGTCAACCAATCGCTGACGAATTTGATCAAATTTGAGGCCCTGAATGTGATCAGCTGATGACATCAATGTGTCAATGCCTCCTGTTCAGTCATTGAAAAAACAGTGCGAATTTCTCCGACGATAAGATCACGCCAATTCTTGACCGGCTTATTGCCATAACATTCCAGCTGGGACAATTGTGCCGGGTCAAGAATGCCTAAAGCAGCTAATATCGACAGGCTCACACATGTCCGTGCCCTGCCCGAATGGTCGCCGTCAGAGATCTTGATAGCAATCCCAAGACCCGGAGACTCCTTCCCCCGCACACCGGGCATCACGCCAATAATTTGATAGCCCTCTGCCCCACCTTTAGAGAACACATCTCCTCTCGCCGTGATCATCAGTTCTGTATCAAACTTACCAGGACCTGCAACCATAACAGGATGTTGTCTCATTGCAGCAGTGATCAACTGGCATGCCTGTGAACGATTGGCCCCTAAATTGGATGGATCTGCCATGTTTGCCACCGCTTGCGCCATGTTTTTAAGGGGAACGCCGTAAACTGGCGCAGAGCATCCATCAATACCTGCCGGCATCTCTTCAGGAGTCATTGCAACCATTTCTGACAATGATTTTCTGATGGTTGTCTGGACAGGGTGATTAGGTTCCAGGTAGGCTTGCTTTGTCAGTGATCGTAAACAGGCATGCGCTAGCATACCCGTATGCTTCCCCGAACAATTATGATGGAGTGGCCCAGGTTCTTGACCTGCTTTTTTCATCACCTCGCGTGTGGCTGAATCACCAGGCCAGTGAACGCCACAGGCAAGATCATCTTCAGAGATGCCAATCTTTTTGTGCATGCTTTGTAAAACCGCTCTGTGCCGATCTGTCCCAGAATGTGATGCGCACATTATAGCAATTTCTTCCCCTGACAGGTCAAAGGCCTCTGCACCACCCATTTCAATGAATGGCAGCGCTTGGAAAGGTTTGATGGAACTGCGAGGATAAGTCATTAAATGATGATTGCCCTCATGGGCCAGTACCTTGCCGTTTGAATCGATCACAATAAAGGCACCATAATGGATTGATTCAACGATATTCCCACGGATAACTTCAACCAAAGGCTTGCAATCATCAACCTTCATATATCTTTTCCTTCCTTCGCTAATTTGTGCCAGGATAATGCCGCTGCAGGTAATGTTCCAATCCCCAAACCAGGCGATTTACATAAGGATCTGTTAAGGTTTTTTCATAATCCAGCTCTTTTATCAATTGGGAGACTGCATCAGTTATTGCCTCAACTCGACCGTCGCGCATTGCCAGGGTTGGTATCCGTGCCTTAATCGCAGTGAGGAAATCAACCAGTTGATCAATCCAATGTGGTTTGACAACCGCATTTCTTCCACTAACGATTTTGTAACCATTGAATGCTTCTGATTTTAACCAGTCAAGTTCTTGCAACCAAATATCCAGGTCTGACCAGGCAAGAAAGGGGGGCTGGTTGACAACCACACTGTCTCCAACAAAGATGACTTTTTCCGCATTATAGCGCACCCAACTGCCGGCTATATGAGCGCCAGGTTGGTGAGTGATGATAACCGGCTCATCATTCCAATAAATCAAGAGTTCATCCTTATAGGTAATATCGGGTAAAGCCCAATGGATATTCTCCGGCAGGTCGTCGGCTTCCCAATCAGCACCCGCATCTACATCCTGCCCACGGGCGGTTGTTGGCCTTTTGCCAATAATATCAACCACGTTCTGATGACCTAAAACTTTAAATTCCATGGCGGGAATGCCAAGAGTCCGATCAATATGTGAGTCTAACATCACCAGTATTTTATCAATGCCGCCACCTAAACTGATCAATTTTTTCCGCCAGGACATCAAATTTGGCCCTCGAAATGGTGCATCAACCATCAATAACCCATGATCTAGTTTAAGCACACCCAATACAACATTTGGATAGTTGTTTTCAATGAATACGTTATTGGCTATTTCCTCCATAAAACTCCAAATCTAAATTATCAAAAGAAGGTCTTGTTCAGCTTGTAATTATACGACCAAAATCAAGACACCAAGTGTTTATATACAATTCAGGTTTGGCAACAGAAAATATCAACCCCTTGATGTTTCGTTGCATTCAAGGTCAAACCAAAATAAGGCAAAGGATCTAAGGTGTTACACACCTTCAATTCATTTAAGATACCGCCCTCACCATTATCTTCAACAACTGAAGAGTACAGATGGGCCCCTGCAGGAACATCCTCACTCCTGGAATAATTCTCTTGAAACCCCAACAAGGTGCCTACCGAAACAACACTTCGCTCGTTCCTGGCGGAAAATTTACTGCAACCAGGTAATGACCTGTTTCTTCGGCCATATGAGCGTAATAAGTCCATGTTTGTCGATCTGGTTTCAGCGGATGTGCAGGGATGCGAATGATCACGGCAGATTTCCAATCAGCAATTCGGGTGAGGTAACTATCGTATGAAGCGTAAACAGGTGTTTTCCCCACTTCAGTCCCGGAGAAGATATCAACGCCCTTATGAATATTCCAGGGGCGGAATAGATCCTTCCAAATAAAACCAATCAGCCCCCTGGTTGGCATAATGAAAGGGGCTTTTCCACATCGCGCTAGAGCCGGGAGGATCGGATCGGGAAATTCTTACATTTTGTATATTTATCTCCAACACCTTATTAATAGAGAAAATTTATTATCAAGATGATGACAGTAATAATCAATAAACGGAGGAAAATATGACCTTATATATCAACCCTGTTCGAGGCCCTCGACGTCGCCGCATGATGGATGAATTGATGCAAGATAGAGATGAGGAGTTCCTGTCGGAATTAACCTTTCCCATCGATGTAATAGCAGATAAAGACTCCTTCACGATCAAAGCTCTCATTCCAGGTGTACATCCTGATGATATCGATATCCAGATTGTGGACGAAAGCGTTACGATATCAGGTGAATTAAGTTCGGATCGCGAGGAAGGTAAACGCTATCTGCTGGCTGAACGTCCCAGCGGAAGATTCCACCGGGTGATCACCTTGCCCACGCCACTGGATGCCCATAAAGTGGACGCGTCCATTGAAAATGGTGTGCTGACGCTTTACATCCCTAAAGCAGAACAGGCCAAACCTCGATCAATAAAAATCAAGCAAAAATAGACCCGTAACACAAGTGAGTTCAAACGGCGATGAAAATGGCGGCGTGGCAAAACCAACCACCCGCCATTTTGCTTTGGTGATTGCTTTGGTGATTGCTTTAGTAATTGCTTTAGCAATTGGACCCATTATTCAGTGGATTTTAATTAATAGTCGTTCTTTCAACTGTACCAGAATTGCCTCAAATTTAAAAACTTACGCATTAGTATATTGAAGGTCATCTCCTTCCTTACCTGATCTACAACGATAGGATAATCCCATATCAAAATCAAAGCCCCTCAGTAATAAATGACCCCTGTTTAGCCCCTAACCTGTTGGTGATAATTGGAAATTTCTTCCCATTTATTAGAAAGCTATCAGAAGAAATATCCCATGACAAGAATGACCTATGAAAACTACGCTGTGACAGAGGCAAACAATGCTTGAGTCTGAAATGACATTTATGTATTTTCCCACCTGCTTGCTTTATCAGGTAAAATGCCAACCATAAACACCCGTACAACTACTCTTGGTTATTTTTTTGTGGTATGATGCTGGCGAGGAAAATGACAAATGGACAATAGAATTACAATCATCGAAGGCCCAACGCCAAATTTTGATTCGGTCGACACAGACATCGTCATGGGCATTAACGGATGGACAGCCGGACTGAGTGAAGGCCCCTATCTCTACGATACTGCCCGAACAACCTTACGCACCTTCAATGGTGAAGCTCTGGTTGAACGCTGCCATAAGGCCTGGGCACAAAAGACGACCATGTTTCTTGAATATCGCGATCCTATTGGCATGAAGAAGGAAGTTCCCATTGTGGCTGCCAGAGCAATTGACTCCGATGGTGGCAACATTTTGATCCTGTGGGTTCGTCAAGACCCTGAATTGGACGAAGAGTCGGATATCGATATCGACTTTGATGATGTCGATTTCGATATGTAATAATCCCCCATTCTATAGAAGAGACAAGCGCCCACTGGGCGCTTTTTGTTTCTTAATTTTAATACTCCAGGAGGGACTCGAACCCCCAACCTAGGCGTTAGGAGTGCCTTGCTCTATCCAGTTGAGCTACTGGAGCTTGTTTATTAAGTGATTATAACACAGATCATGGTAGTACAGTCCACGGATTGAGGAACCCGCCCATGTACCTGACCTCGAAATGCAGGTGCGGTCCGGTCGAATTGCCTGTTGAACCAGCACGGCCAATTATATTTCCCTGGACCACACCAGCCCCACAGGAAACATTCATCGAACTCAAGTGCGCATAAAGCGTATGATAACCATTGCGATGATCAATCATGATCATGTTTCCATATCCACCCAGCCAACCAGCGAACACGACCACGCCGGAATCAGCGGCATATATCGGTGCACCAGTCGCAGCCGCAATGTCGATTGCGAGATGACCGGACCAGTAATCATTACCGGAAAGATAACGGTTGTCTGTGGGCCACTGAAAGAACCCCCCGCCATAAAGACCAGGGCCGCTGACCTCACACCCACCCGGAATGCCTGCATATACGCCCGCCCTGCCAACCGGAATCGTCGGCACCACCCATTGCTGAAATTCGCGCCTTCCGCCAGGTATCATAACAACTTTGCCAGGCTCAATTTCAGGATCTGTCAAATCCAGACGATTGCCATGCCAGATGAGAATATCATCTGCAGAAGCCCTGAAGTCCCTCGCAACGTCTTCTAGGGAGTCGCCTTCTTTCCATTCATAAAGGATTCCATCTGTCGGCGGTATCCGTAAGACCTGGCCGACATGCAATGAATGTGGATCATCTCTGAGCACATCAAAATTTGACCAAAGAACGGTTTCTGGTTTAATATCAAATTTATTGGCGATGCTAAAAACAGAATCACCTGCAATAACCTCATATTCAACCGTCTCACTTCTCAAAACCGTGGGGGCAATGGTCTGGGTTTCTGGATAGCGTACCAGAAAAGTCTCATGAATTTCCCCTTCAAAACTCGGCATCTCTGCCAAAATGGAAGAAGAAGCCTCAGAGACAGGCTCGACCGCAACAAATTCAGCCACGTCATTTGCTCCAGTCAGTTCCTGGGCCAGGATAGGCTGCCAAAAAAGAATCGAAACCAAAACAGCCACCAGGATACCTGTCACAACCCAGGAAACCCATAATGCCAAATTATCCCCTGTCGGTTTTGATTTTTGTTTTTCTATTTCTTTATTATCTTTATCCAAGGTTATCACCTCGAGATCAATCGTTAAGTTTCACCATTAAGTGTTTCAAGAAATTCCATGTTGTTCTTCGTTCGAGAGATTTGTTGGATCAAAGCTTCCATAGCCACTGCTGTATCCATACCCGCGCCTTGAGGGGGTGAGCTGATCATTTGAATATACATCCGCCGCATTAACCATGCCCGCCTTAAAATATCCGGCCCAAGCAGCAAATCCTCACGACGCGTTGAAGACCGCTCAATATCAATGGCCGGGAATGTACGTCGCTCTTGCAACCGACGTGAAAGATGCAGTTCCATATTCCCAGTTCCTTTGAATTCTTCGAAGACAACATCATCCAAACGGGAACCAGTATCCACCAATGCAGTCGCGATGATAGAAAGTGAACCGCCTTCTTCCAGGTTGCGCGCAGCACCAAAGAAACTTTTAGGGGGGTACAGGGCTGACGGATCCAATCCACCTGAAAGGGTTCTGCCAGAAGGATTGACCACCAGGTTATAGGCGCGAGCCAACCGGGTTAATGAGTCCATCAAAACAACCACATCATGACCAGATTCAACCAGACGTTTTGAGCGCTCTAATGCAATCTCTGCCATGCGAACATGGGCAGAGACCGGTTCATCAAATGTAGAAGCCACGACTTCAGCCTCCACTGAACGATCCATATCCGTGACCTCTTCTGGGCGTTCGCCAATCAAGGACATGATCTGACGCACATCAGGATGATTATGAAATATCCCATTTGCAATTTCCTTTAGGATAGTTGTTTTACCAGCTTTAGGTGGTGAAACGATCATCCCGCGCTGCCCACGTCCAATGGGAGCAACCAGGTTGATGATCCGATTTGAAAGAACCTTTGGATCGTACTCTAAATTGAAGCGTTTATCTGGAAAAATAGGCGTCAACTCCCCAAACACCGGTCTTTGCCGGGCTTCTTCAGGGGTAAGCCCGTTGACATACTCTACTTTTAACAAACCATAGTGACGTTCTGATTCTCGCGGTGGTCGAACATGGCCAATGACCATATCGCCCGGACGCAGCTCATAACGCCTTAATTGCGCCTGAGAGACATATACATCCTCGTGCCCTATACGATAATTTTGACGTAAGAAGCCAATGCCCTCATTCATTATTTCCAATACCCCACCACGGACTTCAAGACCTTCCGATTCGCCCATCGCCTTTGAAATCATCAGAATCAAAGCTTCTTTTTTGTGACGTTGGGGTCTGGGGATGCCCATATCATGAGCAATTGAACGTAATTCGGTCAGCGGTTTTTTTTCTAACCCTAATATATCCATAAATCAACTTTTCTCTTCAAGTATGAAAGCTCTAAACAAAAATTGCATGCTGTGTGTTTAATGCGCCTGTATACACATACACAAGACATTAAAATGAGTGTAAACAATAAAATTGGTAGATAAAATCTCAGATTCTACAAAAAGAACGCTATCCCGTGCACTGCCCCGTGGATTCTTTTTCTAAGCTTAGCAGGTATTTGATTTCTGTGAATGTCATTCGGGAAGCAGTCTTTCGCACAGCTGCCGAGATAAGAAACAAGGTTAATCTCAGATCAGCGTTTAATGATTTTTCTGGATAGCTAGATAATTATATCAGTCTTTTAAAACCCTCGCAAGTCATTATTTCAGATCAAGTATATCTCCATAATGTATATACTTACATTCATAATACTTGAATTTCCCAAACGGTCAAGTCCAATTTTTGGTCAATTACCGACGATACCACGGTCATTTATCTGTGCTATGCTATAATCTCCTCATAAATATCATTTTTGATCTCACAGGAGTTCCTTTTGGCACGCCGGTCATCTAAGAAATCCACACCCAGCAAACTCATAAAAGGCCGTACAAAATCAGCATCTCAACAGACTTTCCTTTCTGGTATTTCAACACAACGCAGGTTGGACATCCTGGCCATTTTTTTGGTGCTGATTGGTCTCCTGACATTGATAAGTCTCTTCTCCCAGACACCAGGCAGCATCACGGGATGGTGGATCATCCAACTCAAGTACGCGATGGGATGGGGTACCTATATTTTCCCCCTGGTCTTGATCCTATTGGGCATTTGGATTCTCCTTCGGAACATCGATAGTCTGCCCCCCCTCTCAACTGAACGACTGGTTGGCATCATTCTTTTCTTTACTAATATGACTGCCTGGTTTCATCTGTTCATTGATGGTGGCCAACCAGAAGCGATATCAGGCCTGGGTGGTGGGCAGATTGGCGCCTTTATAAAACTAGGGTTTGTACGCACGCTGGGAAGGCCAGGTGCAGTTATCGCTCTAATAGCCTGGCTGTTGATCAGTTTGATCCTTATATTGGACCTTATCATGGCGAATGTCATCAGGTGGTTGGGACACACAGTTGAGAAAATTGTTAATAAACTGTTTAAACTTATTAAAAGACTCCTGACCCAGGTGCGCAGTCACAGAAAACTCAAAGATCATCCATCAACAGGCCAGGTTCAATCGACGATAACCCAGTCAAACTCTAAACAGACACCTGAACAAACACCGAATAAAACGACCTCTCAAGATTCTGAGGTCGACCCCAACAACTTAGACGGCAATGGCATACCCACAGAGCCAATTTGGGAGCTGCCTGATCCGGACATGATCCTCGACCCGGCCATTGAAGCCCCCGATGATGGTGAAAATGATCGGCAGAGAGCCCGGGTGATAGAAGAAACACTCCGATCTTTTGGTGCGCCTGCCCAGGTGGTCGATATCCGCAGCGGCCCAACTGTCACTTTATTTGGGGTTGAGCCTGCATTTATAGAAACTCGCAATGGGAAAACCCGTGTACGCGTTTCAAAAATCACTGCTTTGGTGGATGACCTGGCTTTGGCCCTAGCAGCTGCCCGCATCCGCATCCAGGCCCCTGTCCCAGGCAAGGGATATATCGGCATCGAAGTTCCAAATCGGCAGGTCTCGCTGGTCTCGTTGCACGAAATTATCAACAGCCCGGTCTATAAAAACCTCCAGTCACCCCTGAAAATGGCGTTAGGTAAAGATGTGGCCGGCAAGACTGTCGCTGCCGATCTGACCAACATGCCGCATTTATTGATCGCAGGCACAACCGGCGCAGGGAAATCTGTTTGTATAAACGATATCCTGACCTGCTTTTTATTAAACATGACCCCGGATGACCTGCGCCTTATTCTTGTAGACCCAAAACGTGTCGAGCTGACCGGCTATAATGGCATTCCACACCTGCTGGCACCTGTCATCGTGGATGCAGAACATGTTGTCGGTGCCTTGCAATGGATGATGCGGGAAATGGACAGCCGTTATCGAAAATTCTCGGAAGCCACAGTGCGAAATATCGCTGACTACAATACCCTGTGCACACAGACTCAGAAGAAAAAATTACCTTATCTACTGGTCGTCATAGACGAACTGGCAGACCTGATGTTGCTGGCACCCGACGAAACAGAACGCACGATCACCCGACTGGCACAGCTTGCAAGGGCAACAGGCATTCACCTGATCATTGCTACCCAGAGACCTTCGACCGATATCATAACAGGACTCATCAAGGCAAACTTCCCTGCTCGGATCGCATTTGCAGTTGCCTCATCGGTAGACAGCCGTGTTATCCTCGACCAACCTGGAGCAGAACGTCTGCTTGGCCGTGGTGACATGCTTTTTCAAGCACCAGATGCCGCTTCTCCCATCAGAATCCAAAGTGCGTTTGTCTCAGACACAGAAATCAACCGTCTGGTCACCTATTGGCGTAGCTTCACTGTTTCTAAAGGGGCACCACAGCGACCAGATCAGCCGGCTGCTTTTCAAACAACTAAAGGCGTGCCCTTCAAACAAACACCCCTTTGGGAAGAATTTTTAGAGGATAAAGATCTTGACCCAAGGTTTGATGAAGCCCTTGCAGTTATTCGGGAAGAAGGGCAAGCTTCCGTGTCCATGCTGCAGCGTAAAATGCGCATTGGTTATACCCGTGCGGCGCGAATAATTGATACCATGCAAGCCAAAGGGATCATCAGTGAGCCAGACCCAAAAACACAACTGCGAGACATTCTCGACCAGGATGAAGCCCAAACTAATCTCTGACAAACACCAATAAAGAAAACAGGTGAGCATATAAATTGACAATTACCACTTAACCGGTACAATAGTGATAGCTGGTTATTATCCTCAGGATCAACAATTAAGTTGAGGGTTGTCAAGAACCAACTTAACCCTTATAATCAGTGAGAAATTCAACTCTGGAGTTATATATTTTATGAACCAAAATGATGTAATGAAAACAATGGGGGAAGATGAGGAGCAGGAAGAGCCCACCAACAAAATGGAAGCCCTGTTAGCTGAAGAAGGCCTGACAATTGACTTTCCGAAACGTGGTGAAATCCGCAAGGGTACCATCGCCAGTATCAGTGACAATCAGGTCTTGGTCAGTGTTCGGGCTAAATCAGAAGGTATCCTGGCAGGGAAAGAACTGGATTCAATCGACGAAGAGACCATAAAGGCCTTCGAGGTTGGGGATGAAATTACAGTGTATGTGGTCAACCCTGAAGACCAGAATGGGAATATGATCCTCTCCTACACCCGGGCGCTGGAAGAAGAGAACTGGCAAACAGCAGAAGACCTGTTGGAATCTGATGAATCGTATTTTTCCAAAATCGAAGGGTACAACAAGGGTGGGCTGTTGGTACCCTTAGGTACCATTCGTGGTTTTGTCCCTGCCTCCCAAATTGGCTTGAGCCGTCGACTAACGATTACAGGAAATTCTCCTGAAGAACGGTACAGCGAAATGGTTGGTGAGGATATCGAAGTCTGCGTTATTGAAGTCGACCGAGATCGCCGCCGCCTGATCCTCTCTGAACGCGCTGCCAGCAGCGAAACCCGTGACACCATCAAAGAACGGGTTATCGAAGACTTGGAAGAAGGTGATGTTCGCACCGGTCGGGTGACCAGCTTGGCTGATTTTGGCGCCTTCGTAAATATCAACGGTGCTGATGGCCTCGTACACCTCTCCGAGCTATCCTGGGACCACATCAATCACCCAGGTGAGGTTTTAGAGGTCGGACAAGAAATCGAAGTGAAAGTCATCAGCATAGATATTGATCGTAAGCGGATCGGTCTTTCAATCCGCAGACTTCAGGATGACCCCTGGGACGATCAAATAGAGGAACTGACTGAAGGTCAACTAGTTGAAGGCAAGATCACACGCCTGACGAACTTTGGTGCTTTTGCCCGCTTACTGCTTGACGATGTGGAAGGTGACCTTGAAGGTCTTATCCACATATCCGAGATCAGCGAACGACGTATTGAACACCCCAAAGAGGTACTGAGCGAAGGGGATGTTGTCACCCTGCGAATCATCAAGATAGAGGGCGATTCCCACCGGATTGGGCTGAGCATGCGTCGGGTTGATTCCCCGGCATACACAGATCTCGACTGGAAAACCTTGACTGAAGAGTTTGACGTCGATGAGCTGACCGAAGAGGGGTTGGAAGCACCGCCCTCGGACCAGCATGAAGAAACAGAAAACGAAACGGGGTCAGAAACAGCAGCCGAAGCAGAAAATCTTGAGGATGCTGAGGAAATTCCGGCAGATGCGGAATCAACAATCGAAGTAACCGATGAACTTGAAGAAGTAACAGAAGAAGATGAAACGGTTTTAGAAACACCAGCCAATGCAGAAAATGCTGATGATGGTGAGGAAATTACACCAGAAGCAGATTCAACAACTGAAGAAGCCAATGAACATGAAGAAGTAACAGAAGAAGATGAAACGGTTTTAGAAACATCAGCCGAAGCAGAAAATGCTGATGATGGTGAAGAAATTACACCAGAAGCAGATTTAACAGATGAACCTGAAGAAGTAGCAGAAGAAGATGAAACGGCCTCAGAAACGACAGTTGATGCAGAAAATTCTGTTGATGCTGAAGAAATTCCAGCAGAAGCGGAATCGACAATCGAAGTAACCGATGAACCTGAAGAAGTTGTAGAAGAAGAACCAAACGAGTAATTTCAAATAAAGAAATTGACGCACCGACAACTCGGTGCGTCAATCATTTAACCACATGTACTTAATCCTTGACGCGCACCAAGACCTGGCCTGGAATATTATTAATTTGAATCGCGACTATACGCAATCTGCCTACCATATTCGAGAAGCCGAAAAAACTACTCCCATCCCTGCTTATAATGGCAACACCTTACTTGGATGGCCCCAGTGTCAGGAAGGAAATGTGGCTATCGTGTTCGGCACTTTGTTTTGTACACCATCAAGAAAAGATCGAGGGGAATATGAGATCCGCTTATACGATACCCCCCAACAAGCACACGACTGCTATCGCCAGAACTTAGATGCCTATCACCGCTTGACTGAGGATCATCCCGGAAAATTCCGCCTGATCCTTAATCAACAAGACCTGACCACCCATTTAGCGGTATGGCATGATCACCTGGTCAAAGCCCAGGACCCGCCCCCACCCGTGGGAATTGTGTTACTGATGGAAGGGGCAGAAGGTGTTCGACAACCCCCTGAGGTTGAAAAATGGTACGAATGGGGTGTACGAATGATCGGGCCTGCCTGGGCAGGTAATCATTATTGTGGCGGGACTCGGGAACCTGGTCCGCTCACAAAACAAGGCTATGCCTTATTAGAATGCATGGCTGGGCTGGGCTTACCTTTAGACATCAGCCACATGGATCACCTTTCAGCCAGGCAGGCCCTGGATTTCTATCCAGGCCAGGTTATCGCCACTCACTCAAATGCTGAAAATTTAATCAATGCCATCCCCATCAACCGGCATCTTAAGGATGAAACCATCCAACAACTGATTGAAAGGGGTGGGGTTATGGGAATCGTCCCATTTAATCCTTTCTTAGACTGGGACTGGCGTGACCACGGCGGTCGAGAGGCGGTCACACTTGACCGGGTTGTCGCTCAAATTGATTACGTCTGCCAAATGGCAGGAGATACAACCCATGTTGGCCTGGGCACTGATTTTGACGGCGGTTTCGGTGTTGAATGTGTGCCCCAAGAAATTGATACCATTGCCGACCTGCCAAAATTAGCCCCACTCCTGACCAATAAGGGTTACAATAAAGAAGATATCGATCGTATTTTTAGTGGCAATTGGATCAGCGTATTAAAGAACACCCTGCCCAACTCATGAGAAATTCAGAAGCCAATCACCAAGAAGCACCTGAACAGGCAAAAAATCCGTCAGAGACCAATTTAACCTATCCAAAAACCCGAATCCGGTTGGGGTTGGTCATGTCTATCCTTGGATACTTTTTATTTATTCTCGGTGTACGCCCAGGTCTCTTCAACCTGGATCGCAGTCCCACAGTCGGTTTTGTCCAAATTTCAGTTTTTTTACTTGGTCTTGGGGTTATCACCCTAGGCAGTTATATGACCCTCAACTCACTCTGGCCTGAAGGAAAAAAATCTATCGCAGCGGATATCGGGTCACGTCTGGTGAGCACCGGCTATGTTATCAGTGTCTTTACCGGGATGGCAGACATTTTTGGGCTGGGCAGTCACCGGTTACCAAACGTGTTTTTTGGACCATTACAAGCACGGGGTATGTCAATTGGCATGGCAACGATTGCTGTCGGGTTTTTGCTGCTTATTCGTTATAAACGCCCAGAATTAAACAAAAACACAGCTGATGATTCAGAAGAGAAATCCACAACAAATTCTGAAGAATAGCTCGTTTATTTTCTCTCAATAACACTTAACATCTTTTCATTCGTGTCAAATTTATATCCAGGCTGCCCTTTCTGATCGGCAATCTCTTGCTCTGCCTGCCAAAGCCTTTCCAGTCCTTCTAAATTGACGACTGTTTTATCAGGTTTTGGATCATTTCGAATAACCGTCAGAACTGCCTCTTTATCCATCGGGGCAAGTGTTTCCAGATATCGCAACACTGCTTTTGCCCCCCTTTCAGCATCCTTGCGCGCTAACCCCACGATCCCTTCAGCCGCTAATCGGGCCCATCCACTGATAAAGATGTCTTCACAATGTGTGCATAAGCCCGGGTTATAGGCTTCATAGGAAATGCCATCCACTGGAAAGCGCGGTTCCGGATTGGTGACGTAATTTCCATGCGCGACAGGCAGCCCGAAACTTGAATCCACATGCGATCCTATTGAAAAGATAACCGTATCAGCGGCAACCGTTTCCATCTCTCCGATTCCACGGGAATTTAACTGATCTCCTTCCCGCACCAACCGATTTTTTTCAAAAACAATTTCTTTTAAACGACCGTTCTGATCCCCAATTAACCGCATGGGAGAACGTAAAAATTGCATTTTAAAATGCAAGTGGGAGTCGCAATCGTTTGCTTTTTGGCGAGCTTTTGAAAGTAACGAGATAAATGAGTCCACATCATCCCCCACAGATTCGATAACCGGTTGGGCTTCATTCACTGCTTTCTGGATAGCTTGTAAATCAAGACAACCTGCCACCGGTTCCAGGGTCTCCTTATCAAACTTAACTTCTGCTGGGCCACGGCGGGCAAAAGCTGTCACTTTCCGGGGGATATTTTCCTGGGCCAGATAGTGAACAATATCCAGCATTACATTTCCAGCGCCAATCAATACCACCTGACGTCCAACGTTCAAATCCATACCAACATATTCTGGCAAATGATTATAGTGAAAAACAATATCATTCGCTTGATAAACGCCATCCAGGTCTTCACCTGGCAGGCCCAACCAGTTATGCTCTTGTGCACCTGTTGTGACCATCAAGGCCTGAAATCCCATGTTTCTGAGCTGATCCAGTGTAATATCGCCCGACTGTCCAATGGTAAGGTTCCCCTGGTAATGCACCCCTGGCATTTCAAGAATACGCTTGAATTGTTTGTGCAAACCTTTCCGCATCTTAAACTTGTCAGGGAAAATGCCATATTCTGCCAAGCCGCCAGGTTTTATATCTCGATTAAACAAAACAACCTGGACGCCATTTCGTGCAAGAAATCGCGAAGCAAACAGCCCAGCGGGACCCGCCCCAATGACGGCTACGAGATAGGTTTTCGAAGGCCTTTCGTTCAACGATTCTTGAATCAATAATCACCTCTTATGATAAATTCCAAAATCAGATAAGCTTGTATTATGGGTAACTACTCAGGCAACCCTGCTTCTGAAGGGTGGGAGGTGTGGTGTGGCGGCTTCGCCGCCACACCACACCTCCCTATTCCCTTACATGCTGAGTAGTTACTATTATGGGCTATAATCAATAATGCATTTCATCGGCTGAATTATACTGGATGAAATAACAAATGATTTTTTAACAACAATTAAAGCGAAAGCATCATATGGTAAACAAATTAACATTTAATCAACTGCCCAATGGTTTAACCGTTCACTTAAAAGAGATCCATACCGCACCGATAATCAGCACCTGGGTATGGTACCGTGTGGGATCTCGTAATGAAACGCGAGGGCATACGGGCATCTCCCATTGGGTCGAACATATGCAGTTCAAGGGCACTGAAAAATACCCAGCAGGCTACCTGGATCGAGAAATTTCACGGGTAGGTGGAATTTGGAATGCCATGACTTACCTGGATTGGACAACCTATTTTACAACGCTGCCAGCGCACATCAATGAAATCAGCCTATCCATGGAAGCTGACCGCATGGACAACAGCCGTTTTGAACCCGGGGAAGTAAACCTTGAGCGTACCGTGGTCATCTCAGAGCGAGAAGGCAAAGAGAACCAACCCCTATTCTTATTAGGAGAAGCCGTTCAAAGGGCTGCTTTTTCATCACACCCCTATCGATACGAAGTGATTGGCTTGAAGAAAGACCTTCAAACCCTTACACGTGAAGACCTTTACCAGCATTATAAGCAATACTATCGACCAGGTAATGCCGTTCTGGCCATCGCTGGGGATTTTGATACAGAAACCATGCTGGATAAAGTGAATACCTTTTTCGGTGATATTCCTGCTGGGCAAGAATCTGAGATCACCATCCCTGAGGATCTCCGCCCGGATAAAGAAAAAAAGATCACTGTGACCGGGCCTGGCGAAACCAGTTATGTCCAAATTGCCTATCGTGCGCCATCTGCAAACAATCCCGATTTCTTTGCGCTGACCGTTTTAGACAGCCTGCTGACCGGCCCCAGCAGCTTGAATATGTTCGGTTCTGGCGGCACCACCAATAAAACCAGCCGGCTTTACCGCGCCCTGGTCGAAGGTGAAATCGCCGTTTCATGCTATGGGTCTTTACAGGCCACGCAAGACCCCTACCTTTACACCATCAACCTGACGGTGCACCCATCACACACGCCTGAAACGGTCTTGAATGCCGTTGATAAAGAAATAGCACGCGTGTTGAGCTCACCTGTCACCAAACCTGAAATTGCTCGCGCCATTAAACAGGCCAAAGCCTTGTTTGCCTACAGCAGCGAAAATATTTCCAACCAGGCATTCTGGTTGGGATACGCGACCATGTTTGCCAGTTACGATTGGTTTACAAATTATGTCGATCACCTGGCAAAGGTCACACCAGAAAAGGTTCTGGAAATAGCCCAATCCTATCTCGCCTCCGATAACCGCGTGGTTGGATTTTACACACCCGAAGAAAGAAAAAACTGAACCATGAGACACACAGTCTATGAAGAACACTATAACGCTTTGCCAGGACCGGATAATATCACCAGGGAGGTGCTTGAAAATGGGATCACTGTCCTCACAAGATCAAACTTCAACAGCCCGACCCTGTCGATCAAAGGCTATCTGCACAGCGGCAGCTTTTTCGATCCAGACGATAAGTTAGGCCTGAGCTACCTGACGGCACTTGGTTTGATGAATGGTACTGCGAATTATAACTTCCAGGGATTATACAATGAGATCGAATCTGTTGGTGCCAGTCTGAACTTTTCCTCAGGAACCCTGACAACCTCTTTCAGTGCACATTGTCTGAGCGAAGACCTGTCATTATTATTGGGTCTTATCTCAGAAAGCCTGCGTTCACCCACTTTCCCTCAAAAGGAATTCAACCGCCAAAAAATGCAAATGTTGACCGCCCTGGCAATCCGCTCCCAGGACACTGCATCTATGGCCTCACTCCTGTTCGACAAGGTCATTTATTCCGGGCATCCTTACGAACGCCCAGAAGAAGGTTACACCGAAACCATCCAGGCAATCGAACAGGAAGATATCGAAGATTTCTATCAGCGCACCTTTGGACCCCGGGGAATGGTTATCGCCATTGTTGGTGCGGTTGAACCCCAACAGGCAGTCGATGCGGTAAAAAATACCCTCGGCGATTGGGTCAATGAGGCACAGCGCCAGCTACCCGATATCCCAGCAGCCACACCCATCTCTGAGACAACCCGAAAAAACCTTTCTATTCATGGCAAATCTCAGGCCGATATCGTCATGGGCAGTTTGGCGCCCGAACGACTCTCTCCGGATTATCAATCTTTACGCATTAGCAATAACATCCTGGGTGAATTTGGGATGATGGGCCGCCTGGGGCACCGAGTACGTGAAGAAGCCGGTTTGGCATACTATGCATACTCATCTCTCAGTGTTAGTATCGGCCCGGGTGCCTGGGAGATGATCGCCGGTGTTAATCCCGATAACATTGAACAAACCATTGCGCTCATCACCGAAGAAGTTCGGCGCTTTGTGTCAGAGCCGGTTTCTGAACAAGAGTTGGATGATTCCAAGTCTTTTTTCCTTGGACGGATGCCCCTAATATTAGAATCAAACAGCGGTGTAGCCATATCGCTGCTCAATATCGAACGTTTTAACCTGGGCATGAACTATTTCATCGAATACCCGAAACAAATCCAGGCAGTAACAGCGCAGAATGTGCTTGATTCCAGTCGAAAATACCTCAACCCAGACCGCCTGGGGATCGCCTTTGCAGGCCCATGAGGTCTTCAACATGATCCTTCGAACGGGCATCGATACGATTGAAATCTCACGCTTGGAGGGCATCCGACCTTCCATCCGAAAACGTTTCATCGAGCGCGTTTACACACGCAAAGAAATTTCCCAGGCACAAGACCGGGCTGAAGCCTTAAGTGGCTTGTTTGCAGCCAAAGAAGCCGTTTCTAAAGCCCTCGGTACAGGCATCGGAAAAGTTCGCTGGCAGGATATCGAGATTCTTCACCAGCCCAGCGGACAGCCAATCGTGATGCTTCACGGCAATGCAAAAATGATGGCAGACCAACTGGGGCTGCATACCTGGTCTGTAAGCATCAGCCACGACCGCAATAAAGCCATTGCCCTAGCTGCTGCACTAGGTGATTGAATAGACTGCATCCATCGACTGAACAAGATTGCATTTTCCTGTACATTACCTAACACTTTAAGTGAAACTGTCTTAAAATATTGTTATGAACTTGTTAACGGTCAGCGACAAAGAGTGTTCGCTTATTTACTGTCCCCAAATAAAAAAGTATTTCAGCGATATTGACCTGGCCGTTAGTTGTGGGGATCTCTCCTATTATTACCTTGAATACATCGTCAGCTCGCTCAATGTGCCCCTGTATTATGTACGCGGCAACCACGCCAAGAAAATCGAATACGGATGTGCTGGCCCACGGGAAAAACCCTGGGGAGCTATCAACCTGCATAAAAAAGTCATCCGTGACACACATTCGGGCCTTATTTTTGCTGGTATAGAAGGTTCCCTGCGATACAACTTCGGGAATTACCAATATACACAATCACAAATGTGGTCGCTGGTTATGACCCTGGTACCATCATTGATCCTAAATAAGATACGCTACGGTCGTTACCTGGATTTTTTTGTCACTCACGCCCCACCCTGGGGAATCCATGATCAGAAAGACCTCGCCCACCAGGGCATCAAAGCCTTTAATTGGCTGATCAAATCCTTTCAGCCCACCTACCACCTGCATGGCCATGTCCATGTCTACCGACCGGATCAGACCGTTGAAACCAGATTGGGGAATACGATAATTTTAAATACATATGGTTATCGTAAACTTGCACTAGAAAGACAGCACGTGTTCCAACCTGAATAGCCATCCCGCTAAAGTTATGGTTTGATAGAAATCCCACATCGTCATTTAAACGAATTAATATCTACTCAGGCAGCCCCTGCAGGCTCTTATCAACCCGCTTGCTCGCAGGAGATAAACAAAAGGATGCAGGCGACATGACCAGTTGAATAGGTAACCACCAGAACCAGGTCAGGGCACTGGACTATTTTGCTGCTGGACACCTATCCAAAAGTGATGGAGAAGCATTGAATTATTCACACACACAGTCACTTTGCCTGCCATCAAGACCTTGTCAGGCATCATGCTGGGGTGGACAAAACACAGGTTAGGTGTCTGACCATATTTTTTCTGATAATAAGCAGCCGCCTTTTTAACCTTACTGAGAAAATCTGATTGAGGATTGTTATCAAACCATAACATACCCATTTCAATAACTTCTGCTTGCATTATCTAGTCTCCCAGAGGCAATAACCGGTAATTCACCCACTCTTTCCCCGAATAAACCTGGAACGAACCTGGTTCTAATCCCGCTACCTGAGGGCATAAACCCATCGTCAGGGTTTTCGTAGTATCTGGACACAAGACCCGGCCCACAACCCTGGTACGGAAAGGGTCAATCCAATATCGAAAAGCAGTGGCATACCTGGCATTGATTGCTCCAATCAGCCAGACACCGGATTGTGCGCCATATTCCAGAAACCAGCGTAAATTGACCTGGGCTTCAAAACTGAGTTCTTCCACAAAATTGAAATCATCGAGAATGAACAAAATATCCGGGCCTCTTTGAGTCCTTTGCCTGCGTGTATCTGCTAAATCCGTTAACGCCTGAATGGTATCGTCAACCGGATCATCATGCCAGGCGTAGACGCCCTGCAGGTGTGCTAGCCGGTTGCCCTCCCTCTGTAAATTGGTCCATTCATTCGGGTTGAGCGTCAGGACCGTTACTTGCATTTTGCTGGGTGAATATGTGCGAATGGCAGATTCAACCATGACCTGCAACTGGTGGGTCTTGCCAAAGCCCTCTTCACAACAGACCAAAATAGCACCCATTTCCGGGTTGGCCAGCTCCAGCAGAAAAGGCAGGCCATCCGCACACTGCCCCAACAAAATTGAACCTGAAGGCATTGGCCCGCACCCTCGCAGCAAACTCCCCACGGTGGTTATCTCATAATGATCATAGCTGCCTTTTCGACCCTTAAAATGCGTTGGCTTTTGCACAGTACAAATTGAAAATTGCTTTTTGCAGGTTTGGGTCTCATTCAGCACAACACCCGTTGTGACTATATTCGATGGCATCAAGTCTACCTCCTTACGATATAAGAACTTATGTTCTAATTATACAGAACTTTTGTTCTGTGTCAAGCGCGTGATGGGATTTGTTAAGAATATTTAACAATCTGAAACCCTTGTTTCCTGAGCCAAATCTGTGGTATAAAAGTCCTCATGAAGATGATACAGTCGAAAAAGCGTTATCATTTTTCAACCGCCAGGGTGCGGCTAAAACAATTGAATATACGGAAATCAAGCGGCTGACTCTCATTTGTGCTATTGATGAGATAACGAGGTGGAGGTTCCTCTCTGCAAAGAGAGCGCTAACCCGTCTTTTACGGGAAAAATCGATCGATCAGCGGATGCCTTCTGGGCCTGAACACGGGCCTAATTTTTCCTTCTGACAAAATGGATGTTCAAAACTGTATGGTGACATACAGGCCAAAGCAACCATAGTGGCCCAAGTGCCTGGATGTTTGTATTTGCCTTGGCATTGTACTGCTTCCAGCGATTACTGGCTAACTCTGGCGGAATAATTGATTCGTGTTCAATAAACGGAGGCCCTGATGAATAATGAAGATGTATTAAAAAGAATTAAGCAAGACGGTATTAAGTTCATTTCGTTTCAATTCACAGATGTAAATGGCGTGGTCAAGAGCGTGGATGGTCCTGTGAACCAGGTGGAACGGGCATTAAATGATGGCATCTGGTTTGATGGTTCCTCTGTGGAAGGGTTCGCCCGTATTCAGGAAAGCGATATGCACCTGGTACTAGACCCAGATACATATGCCGTACTGCCCTGGACGCCCAAAGAGATGCGTCGCGCAAGGGTATTATGTGATATTTATCTGCCAAATGGCGACCCCTTTGAAGGTGACCCCAGAGGGGTCTTAAAACGACGCTTAGCGCAATTACAAAAAGATCATAACTGGATTCTAAACATCGGTCCAGAACCTGAATTCTTCCTCTTCTTGCAAAACGGAAAAGAGACCATTCGCCCGGTGCCCCATGATGTGGGCGGCTACTTTGACTTTTCTGCCAATGATGAAGCGGTCCAGGTGCGAACTGAGTTGATGGATGCTCTAAGTGAAATGGGGCTTGAAATTGAGATGGGACATCATGAAGTCGCCCTGGGACAGCATGAGATCGATTTCCATTTTGCTGATGCGTTGAAGACAGCGGATAATGTGTTAACTTTAAAATACGCGGTGAAGGCAATTGCTGCCCAGCATGGGCTGATTGCCTCATTTATGCCAAAGCCTGTTTATGGCATCAACGGCTCGGGCATGCATTGTCATCAATCCATTTTTAACCAGCAAGGGCAGAACCTGTTTTACGATAAACAAGACCCGTACCAGCTTTCAGAATTGGCATACCAGTTCATTGCCGGCCAACTTCACCATGCCAAAGCCCTTTCTGCAATCGTAGCCCCCACTGTAAACTCATATAAACGACTGGTTCCCGGCTATGAAGCACCCGTTTATATTGGCTGGGCACAGGTCAATCGCTCCGCTCTGATTCGCATTCCCCAACCGTTATCTGACAAGCCCAATACAGTACGCTTAGAATTACGCTGCCCGGACCCCTCCTCTAACCCGTACCTGGCCTTCAATGCCATGCTGGCAGCGGGTATTGATGGTATTGAGCAAACCCTAACCTGCCCAAAACCCTTGAACCAACTCAATGTTTATGACCTGACAGACGATGTCCGCCTTGATTTGGGTATTGATATGTTACCTGGCTCTCTGTTTGAAGCATTAAATGCTTTTGAAAGCAATCATGTGCTGAAAAATGCCCTGGGTAAAAACCTGACTGAGGCATTTTTAAAAGCCAGGCGAACTGAATGGGAAGCCTTCCGGATCGATGTCACCGATTGGGAGTTGAACCGGTACCTGACGACAGCCTGAAGTGCTACTGGCTTTAACAACCCCTCCTATGCACAAAAACACCTTCATCGTGAAGGTGTTTTTAATTGTAAAGCCCTTCTGCTTGATTTCAAAAAGGCACCGTCGTAAAGGCAACCCCCGTGCACAGCAAGGAATGCATGGAAAATGATTCTACCAACAGAGAATAATCAAATCCCTATCAAAAATAATAAACAGCAAGACAGGTTCGTTAAATCACCTCGTGCAACGGCAGCGCGTAGAAAGGCACCAGCATCTCATCAACACTGAGCCCGCCATGACGTCCGGCCATATGGTTAGGCTTTGGTGCCCACCACAGGTAAGCATCCGCCCTGGCGATAACAACCAAATCGCCCAACCGATCACGAACCTGTTGATGAAAAGGCCTGCTGCCAAACAAACCACTTTCAAGTGCTTCGCCTGAATCAACCAAATCAAATTTTTCAGGCCAAACCTTTTTGAAATAGTCTCTCACAGCACCCACCCTGCCTGGCTTAACATAAAGAAAAGCCAGACGGTTCTCACAGGTCGGCTGCATCACCAGGTGATCCATCAATTCGGGATGGTATTCCAAATTATAATGATCATTCTTGGGTGTTGTCATAGAACCATGATCACTGGTTAAAATCAAAAGAACATCCTTACCAACTTCTTTAGAGAGCTTCTTAATGAAAGCCTCGAAGAATAAGAATGAAAAATGGGTGAACTGTAAATCAACCCGTGCATCCTGGGCACTGAAACGATGCATGAGCGTGTCGATATCACTGTAATAAACATAGATAAAATCTCGGATTCCCTTGCGTCTGTTGACATGCTCCGCCAGGCTGACACATAAATCTGCTTCATCAACAAAGGCGTTCAGGTTAACATCTTTCATCTGCATCGTCGAAAGTCCCGAATGAACAATCGATGTGTGGAGAAAAGCGGTCGGCAGGATGCCATTCATATCCAAATGCGTGCCTAATAGAGGCGATGGCAGAAATGTGCGTGCATCAAATCCAGAACGAGCCAACCCGCCCAAATCACCCCGGGCGCTGGCCGCACAATGGAGGATGTTATTAATCACCATCCCAAATTCCTTAGCCCACATCTCATAACCAATAATCCCGTGAGCAGCCGGGCCTTCACCCGTCCAGAGTGTGGTCAGCGCAGACGAGGTTGTGCTTGGACAAACACTGGTGATTGGGCAGTAGACACCCCGCTCTAAAAAGCGGCCCCACATGAGATGATGCCCGCGATCCATCAACCTATTCAGCAGGTTGTAACCCAACGCATCAACCAGTAAGAGCACTACTTTCTCATAAGGCCCGTCAATTGGTTTGATGATTGTTTTATCCAAAGGCGCTTTACCAAAAGGGGGCACACCCAATAATTGACAAATGGCGCTGGGGATATTCACCAGGGACAGCCCATCATAATCAGGCAGGATCTCGTCACTACCGAGATCTTGAAGCTTAAGATTCCGCTCATTGATTCGCTTTAATACCTGCACTGTGAAGTCAGTCACACATCCTCCTTTTTGATTTACCTACCATAATTCAAAGCATCAGCAAGTAGCAGCTTGAAGAACCCAAAACCACGACCCCATCCTGAATCACTCTGCCATAACTGGCGATCAGAGCACATTGATCCAACCAGCAGCCAAACCTCACCTTCCATCGCCTGCCACACCCTGAAATTCAACCGCAGGATTACCTTAAGCTGAGCGCCGACCTCACCCAAGAATATATCAAACAACATCAGCCCATTGGTGATTATATTTCGAGTACAGCTTCCGCTGCCAGCAAGAAAAGATGGCGCCGAATCTCATCCCGACTGGTCCACTGGCGGCCATCCCACGCTTCAGGAATAACGGCATCGCCACCATAAAGAATCTGTCCAAAATGCACCTTACGAAATTGCGCAGCGGCAAAAAATGCCGCCGATTCCATTTCGACAGCCAAACACCCTTCCGCCAGGTAAGTTGCTGCCTTCCTGGGTGTTTCACGGTATATAGCGTCTGTGGTCCAGGTCTTGGTTTTTAAATAATCAATGCCATGACGGGAGAGGACAGATTCGATCGCTTGAAGCGCATATGGGTCTGCCTGAACCTCGCGAGAGAGTGGCATGTAATGATATGACGTTCCCTCATCTCGGATGGCTGACACCGGCACAAGGATGTGTCCCACAACAATCTCCTGGTCAAGGACACCACATCCACCACAGGCGATGAATTTCTGGCAACCTCGCGCAATCATCTCTTCCAACAAAGCCACTGCCAAAGGGGCACCAATTCCTGGATGAAAAAATGCCAGTCGCTTCCCCGCATGGTTTATCTCATAAAGCGGATGCAGCCCCATTTCCGACTTAGAATGTGCCAATACTTTTGTATGATAATTTTCAGTCAGCCACTGAATAACATCGGCAAAGAAACAAATCACACAATGTTCGGGAACATCACATGCGTCAACGAGTTTAGCAGGTTCCAGAATAGCTTCAGGTGTAGGATCAAATTCCAGGATCGGAAATGCTTCTGTTTTCATATCATTTATCGTCTTTCCTAATGATTTCTACATCCTTATTGAATTAGTTAAGTAACTACTCAAGCAGCCCTGCTTCTGAAGGGAGGGGGCTGTGGTGTGGCGGCTTCGCCGCCACACCACAGCCCCCTATTCCCTCGCATGCTGAGTAGTTACTTAGTATAAATGATAATTTGGCAAGAGTGGTCAACCTGGCCTATCTGGTGTAAAATGGGAAACACCAGCCTTCCATAACACATTCGGATCACAGATTTATGTCAAAAATTAATCAACCAAACAGCCTGAGCCCAAAACCAGAAATTAACCTCGCTTTTGCGCCCGAAATTGAGATGGCAGATTGTGGATATGCATTCCACCCCATCGCAGGTTTCGAACTCGAGGTTGACGGTTCTGTCTATATGTATTCCAAAGATGGCAATATCGAGATCAGCCTGTTTGGCGGTGAATTATCCAATAAAACCTCGATCGGAGAGCTTAACGATACACTGGCCAGTAATTTTTTAGAAGATGTTGATGAGTTTCGCTTAATTAAGGCTGGCAAGGATGTCATCCAGGGGATAACAGGTTTTCTCAACGAGATTCAATTCGGCAACGCTGAAGAAGAAGGTGTTGGTCGAGCATTGATCTGTTCACCTTTTATCAATCAATACTTTTTTTTACTGGTGATCTGTTCTGCGGACGATTGGGAATCTCAAGGGCAACCCGTTTTCGAAGCCCTAAAATCGAAGATCACCTTCCATCCCCAATTCAAGCCGGTCGACGATGTCGAACACATTCATGATCATCCCGATCTGACCATCGAAACCTACCAGGCCATCACACCAGAAGACAATTTTATCCTCACAATTGAAGAGGGTGATGTTTCCCTTCTCCTGGCTGCCCGATCTCACAAAACCAATGATAATGTATCGCTTATCCAGTTTGTCACGCCGGATGGAAACTGCCTCTATCACTTTGAGCCAGTTTCTGGCACTTTTTCCAGCCATCTTTACAACCACCCCTTGGTGAGCAACCTGGGCGAAGTTTGTTTCTACTACCCTCATACCCCCCAGAAAACTTTATTGCCAGGCAATTATCTTTTTTCATTCTTCACAGACACCCGCCAAAACCTGCAGGAAATTCAGATCATTATTCGTTCCAGGCCAGTGAAGGAACTGCAGAAAGTCGATTTGAATTTTTGGTTAGCATTAGAAAATGACCGGTTCAATAACCCAGATTATTTACAATCCTTTATCTCCAACATCCATCAATCGCTGACTCAGCACTTGGCACCTGTAAAACTGGCGCCTGGAAAATGCGACTGTTTTTTCCCTGCACCCGATGAGTTGTCTCTCTTCACCACGGTTAACCTGGATACAGATCTGCCTGATTGCAGTTACATGATCGCAGAAAGTGTCAATAACGACCGTGCACTCAATATTGGCCTGGTTGAACAACTGACCACGGGTAATCCCCCTATTCAAGCACCCTGCCAGGCGGTAAGCAGCGGTTCTCCCGGGATGATCCTGTCATCGATCTCTCCCCATGCCTGCATTGTGATTGGTTTATCGGGATACCTGAACGACCAGGGTGAAGTGAATTTCACCGGTCTAGCGGATGCAATCATCCAACAACTGCTCGTTTTTAGCGGCATCACTGGTGAGGGAGAATTGGAAAGCGATATCCTCTCCCTATCTCCTGAGGCCATACACCACCTCAGATACCACCCTCTTTTTTACGACTCAGATTGAGCTCGATTTTTAATCCACTGGATAGAGTCTATTCCCTCAAAACGTTCCCGCATAACCTTTATCGCCTGTGGGTTATTATCCACCAAAATAAAATTACGCCCCAACTGCAGGCAAACCTCACCGATAGTGCCGCTGCCTGCAAAGAAGTCCAACACCAGATCACCTGGTTTTGAAGATGCAGCAACAATCCGGCTCAGCACACCTGACGGCTTCTGCGTAGGATAACCGGTTTTTTCCTGGCTATTCGTCCCTACAATGGTATGCCACCAGGTATCGGTTGGAAATTTCCCCTTTGCCGCTTTTTCCTTCCCTACCAAACCCGGGGCCATATAGGGGATCCGATCCACTTCATCCCGATTGAAGGTATACCTTTCAGGATCCTTAACATAAAACAAGATATTGTCGTGTTTGGCTGGCCACCGGTATTTCGACCTGCCACCAAAGTCGTAAGCCCAAATGATCTCGTTCAAGAACGATTCACGACCAAATATTTCATCCAGCAAGATCTTACAATAATGCACTTCCCGGTAATCAATGTGAAAATAAAAGCTGCCGGTTCGCTTCAATACCCTGTGTGCCTCTTGCAGACGCGGCTCGAGGAAGCCCAGGTAGTCACTGAAATGATCACGGTACGCCCGTTCGCCAAGGATTGTGGTCTGGTAGCGATTACCGCCAAACCCTATTCGATCACCACGATCACTTTTTTCAACCGAAATCTGTTTTCGTGCCTGTTGCTTACCGGTATTAAATGGCGGATCAATGTAGATCAGGTCAACAGACTCATCCCTTAAAGTAACAAGGACATCCAGGTTATCACCAAAAATGATTTTGTTCTTCATCCACTTATTGTATCATCATCAATAGACACCGGCACAGAAAAATTTAATATAATCAACTCACAAACCATGCGTCTGGCGTTTCCCTTTCATCCAAACACACGCAAACCACACGGATTGCTAACTAATTTCACACGAAAACAACGTACTTCAACACCTGTAAAGCTCAACTCTAACAGCAGATTAATGTTTTCTCAGTAGGGTAATCATAAAGAAGAGCAAAATAAAAGAATACAAAGGAGCTGTTTTCATAATGAAAAAATTGAGATTACTCAAAATTATGGGAAGTGTTATGATCATTATTCTATTTTTGGCTTCTTGCGAAGCATTCAGCCCCGAAGAACCATCCCAAGAAGTGATTGAAACAGCGGCTGCAGAAACACAAATCGCTGTTCAAACAGAAACAGCCGTAGCAGAAGTTGAACAAAAGGCACAGGAAGTGGCACAGACACAAACTGCCTTTGCAGAATTAGAACCAGAGCCAACAGACACGCCCGAGCCCACACCTACCCGTACAGAAGAGCAAACCGACCCTGTAGCAGACAGATGTCATTGGGCGGGTTTTGTCAGAGATATCACTATCGAAGACTCAACTATTCTCAACCCCAGACAGGTTTTCACAAAGATATGGCGCCTTGAGAACATTGGCACCTGCACCTGGAACACCAATTTCCAGGTGTCATTCGAGTCCGGGAACCAGATGGGGGCGCCCGCAACATCCAGCCTACCGCAGGCCGTTGAACCAGGAGAGACTGTAGACATCAGCATCGATATGACCGCGCCTGCTTCTCCCGGCACCTATACTGGATACTGGATGCTGGTTAGTGAGACCGGCGAAGTATTTGGTCTTGGTGATGATGCCAGCAGCCCCTTCTGGGTCCGCATTCGCGTGACCGAAGAGGATGAATACGTGGTTTACAACCTGGCTGAAAATTACTGCCAGGCTGGGTGGCGTTCCAGTGCGGTCGACCCAATCCATTGCCCCAGCGAAGAAGATCTCGAAATGGGCTTTGTCCAGGCCGTTGACCAACCCCGGTTGGAAGATGGGAAAGTTTATCACCAGCCCGCCATCCTGACCTACCCCGATTTCGGTGAATCCGGGTATATGGTCGGCCGTTACCCACCCTTGTTGATCGAAGAAGGAGATAGCTTCCGGGCGACGATTGGGTGCCTGCACAATGCCACCAGTTGCAATGTGAACTTCACTTTGCGCGTGTTAGAGCCAGGCGTTGGCTTCCATACACTTGGTATGTGGCACGAAATTTATGATGGGCTCATATACCCCATTGACGTGGATTTGTCTGAGTTCGCCGGTATGGAAGTAGAGCTCACCCTTTCGGCGATTGCTGTTGATGACACAAAGGATAACTACGCCCTTTGGGTAGACCCACGAGTTGTGCGTGGAACCGATCCTGACACCCCATACAACAGGGCCCGTTTTATCGACGATATCACCATAGAAGACTCAACTGTTCTCGACCCCGAGCAACCCTTCACAAAAACCTGGCGGATCAGAAATGTTGGAACAAACAACTGGGATGCGGGTTACAAAGTGATATTTAGTTCGGGCAACCAGATGGGTGCCCCATCAAGTGTCACCCTACCACATATCGTTGAGCCCGGTGATTCTGTTGATATCAGCATAGATATGACCGCGCCTGCTTCTCCCGGCACCTATACTGGATACTGGATGCTGGTTAGTGACACCGGCGAAGTATTTGGTCTTGGTGATGATGCCAGCAGCCCTTTTTGGGTCCGCATTCGCGTGACCGAAGAGGATGAATTCTTGGTTTACAACCTGGCTGAAAATTACTGCCAGGCTGGCTGGCTTTCAAGAGTGGTCGACCCAATCCAATGCCCCAGCGATGAAGATCTCCGGGCTGGTTTTGTCCAGTCTGTCGACCAACCCAGGCTGGAAGATGGCAAAGTGTATGATCAGCCCGCCATCCTGACCTACCCCAATTTTGGTGAATCCGGGTATATGGTTGGCCGTTACCCACCCTTATTAATCGAAGAAGGGGATAGCTTCCGGGCGACGATTGGGTGCCTGCACAATGCCACCAGTTGTAATGTGAATTACACCCTGCGTGTATTAGAACCTGGTATTGGTTTTCACACCCTTGGCATGTGGCATGAGGTTTATGATGGGCTCATATACCCAATTGATGTGGATTTGTCTGAGTTCGCCGGAATGGAAGTAGAGCTCACCCTTTCAGTCATCGCAGTTGATGACTCAATGGATAACTTCGCGCTTTGGATCGATCCACGGGTTGTACGGGAAGCAGATTAGACTGAGACGATTTAACAGGAAGAGGTTGGGGTTTCTCCCAACCTTTTTTACCAAACTTTTTAAGAATGCATCAGGTAACAGGTCATTTACAGGATTGAATTACTCAAATAGCCCTAATTGTCGCTTTTTAAACCTGGCAGGATGAGGTGCAACATAGGTTACCAACCTGAATATTTTGCAGAAATAATAATAAATTGACCTCAAAATTGGCTGATCAATCAGCCAAGGAAACCCAATCCTTACAAGATCATATCATAATGATAACAACTTCTTCTAATATCTAAATATTACAATAAATGCCCTTGATTTATAAATTAATTTAAGTTAAGATGCTTAAGTGATAATCGTACACCCCAAAAACCCCCGGGGCTGGAATCCGATTAAAGCATTACCAGCGACAGGTGATGATAGTGGCAAAGTATTAAAGGACGGTCAGTGAGCAAGGAAAGAAGCGCGTTTAATAACATATCCCGAAACGCCCTTTCCTACCTGGTGATTCTGGCGTTTTTTATTACCTTCAGACCTTTATCCGTCACAGCCAATACTGTAAATACCGCCGATGAATTTTATTTTTCTCACGCCCAGGATCAAACAACAACGCTACCCACCTGGGAGCCCCCCCTGGATCCAACCTTCAAGGATAATGCCCCGGTGGTTTATGCTTCCGGAAGTGCGCTCATCCAGGGCAGGTTTCCCACTTGCACAACCTGTCCCCCCGAAGCAACGGATCATCGTAAGCCAGATCTGCCCCCCGACATAATACCACCCCATAAATGGCCGCACTCCCCATCTGTCAAAGTCATTGCTGTTTGGCCATCTGGTGATACCACTTCCTGCTCTGGTATGCTCATACAGCCCAATTACACCCTCACTGCAGCTCACTGTGTCTTTACACACACGCCCGGACACTGCATCAGTGAGGACTCCTGCTGGGTTGATCATCTACAAATCTCCAGTCATTATGGCCACGAAAGCCAGGAGGTAACGGCTTTTACAAAAATCCTGACCTGGACAGCCTGGACAAGCAACCGCGACTATGATTACGACCTTGCAGCCGTGGAACTGGAAGATCATATCGGTGAAGAATTAAGAGGTGTTGGATGGCTGGGTTTTGGGTTTAATAACGATTTGGATAAAACTTTCTTTCCCAAGGCTGAGTTTATGCACTCAAGTTTTCCGGTTCATGATCCAAACAACGACAAAGAGCTGTTTATTTGGAAGGGGCAACTACAAACGCCTGAAAATCAGGCTCACCTGTTATACTCGAACGGGGCAAGCACATATGGTCAAAGCGGCGCTGCCTTACACAGCCCAAACGCCAATCATATCATTTATGGGGTCTTATCTCACCTTGCTGAAGATGGCACAGAAACCGGTTATACTAGGATCACCTACGATAAGTTTTTCGCTATCCGGGATTGGATCACCGGTGGGATCAAGTCGCTCAATTTTTATCACTTTATCCCGCTGGTCAACCGATAATTTCAGAGTGCCTGTACATCATCTAAAAGCCACGATTAAAGGAGACTATAATGGCCCATATTCCAGAAGATGATAATTTTGATGAATTTATGAACGCATCCGGTGATGAGTGGAGCAAACCGCAAAAACCACCCGATAAACCAGACATGAGGACAACCCACACAGACAGGTGGGGATCACCCCTGCCTCAAAAAGGAACAGCCAGCGATCACGATCGATGGGGTTCAGAACAGGCACAACCAGCCAGATCAGAGGCTGGACTGCCAGCAAAAAAAACCGGCAAAAGGCCATGGTGGATTATAGCCATCATCCTGGCAGCTGTCCTCTGCCTGTGTCTTTGTTTGCTGTTTGGGCTCCCACTCCTGGGATTAAACCTGTTTTCATTTCTTCCCACTTAACCCAACTGCGGAATTAAAGTCAAGCCGCACCGATTACAATATTTAGTGCGGCTTCTTTCCCAATATAAAAACCTGATCCCCTAGTAGTGATCGAGGAACCAGTCTTGAACATCGATCAAATCAGACCCGTCGGGATGTTCGGCGCGCAGGTAGCTGCCATCCGACTGCATATGCCAGGCCTTGATATTCGCTTGCAGATAAATTTCAAGGACACTATCCCGTAAATGGCGGACCATTTTTGAATCTTCAACTGGAAAGAGCACCTCTACTCTCTGGTTGAGGTTTCGCGGCATCAAGTCTGCACTGCCCATATAAATGACTTCTTTACCATGATGATGGAAATAATAAATCCGTGAATGTTCTAAAAACCGCCCCAGCACGCTGACCACACGGATATTGTCACTGAGCCCCTCAACGCCTGGCCGCAGGGAACAGATGCCGCGAACAATCAGGTCTATCTGCACCCCGGCTTGAGACGCACAGTACAACAGCCTGATCATGTCAGCATCCACCAATGAATTCATTTTTAATATAATTCTGCCATCACCATGTTTCTTATGGTAAGCCATTTCTTTACAGACTAATTTATAGAACTTCTCCCGCAATTGTAAAGGCGCCACCATCAATTTTCGATAATCTTGTTTAGCAGAATATCCCGTCAAATAGTTAAATAAGTCTGTGGCGTCGGCACCTATATCCTCATCACTGGTGAACAGGCCAATGTCTTCGTATAATTGGGCTGTGATGTGGTTATAATTCCCCGTCGCCATATGCACATAACGGCGAATGTGCTCACCTTCTTTACGCACCACCAGGGCAACTTTGGAATGTGTTTTCAATCCCATCAAGCCATAAGTGACATGGACCCCTTCTTGCTCCAGGAGTTTGGCCCATTCAATGTTGCTCTCCTCATCAAAACGTGCCTGCAGCTCTACTAAAACGGCGACCTGTTTGCCATAATCACGCCGGGCTTGCAATAAAGCCCTGACAACAGGCGAGTTTCGCCCTACCCGGTAAAGGGTCTGCTTGATCGCCAGGACATTCGGGTCAATCGCAGCATTGTGAAGAAAATCGACCACGGGATCAAAGGATTCATAGGGATGATGCAGCATGATGTTTTGCCGTTTAATAACCTTAAAAAACTCCTCAGGGGTCTTGTCATGGCCAAACTTGAACGCCTCAGGCAAGACCGGGGTGAAACGTTTATACTTTAAGTCAGCTCGGTCTGCCTGATAAATTTGGTTTAAATGACGCAGTATGATCGGTTTATCATAAGAATAAATAAATTGCGGGTCAACTTTTAGGTTCTCCACCAGAATCCTCAAAACATAATCTGGCATATCCGTGCTGACCAATAACCGAACCACAGCTCCAAACCGACGCCGTCGAACACTTTCTTCCATAACCTCCAGCATATCCATAACTTCCAAACCCTGCAGTTCAATTTCAGCATTACGTACCACGTGAAAAGGATGCGCTTCGATGACCTCCAATCCAGGGAACAGGTCTGCCAGGTTGGCCACAATCACTTCACTGGCCCACACATATGCATGCTTGCGGGCACGCTTGGCGCGTGGTGAGGTATCGTAGGCAGTTTTATGCACTGGTAAAAAATGAGAAATCGAACCTGGGACTTTAAGACGGGCAAAATGACGGATGTTTGCGGGGTCTTTTACCAGGATGGCCAGGTTATAACTCAAATTCGATATGTAAGGAAAAGGGTGCCCAGGATCAAAAGCCAGAGGTGTCAATATGGGAAAAATGACTTCCTTATAATACGCATCCACCCTTGCTTTTTCAGATTTGCTCAGGTCTTCATAATGATGGATTTTAATCCCCTCATCTTCAAGCTGTGGCTTGAGCACATTGAGAAAACAGTCCTGTGCGTCCTGGATTATCTTATACGCCTTCTTCCGTATCTCTTGTAATTGAATTTGAGGTGATTTATCCTCAAAATAGAATCGGTCTTTCTTGGGCACCAGACCCATCGTCAGACCACCCACACGCACCATGAAGAACTCATCCAATACCGACCCCACAATAGCCAGGAATCGAATGCGTTCCAATAAGGGGTTGTTGGGATTCAGTGCTTCAAAAAGCACACGGCGGTGAAATTTAAGCAAACCCAACTCACGGTTGAGATAATTCATCGGGTCATCCAGTGACGGCACCCGTCTGTCCTCATATTGATCGTGTATTTTTTCTTTCGTTCCCATCCAAAACCTTTTCAACTCGTGTCACCCAGGTAACCTAAGTATACAATACCTCGACTGAAATTCTATTTGATAACATATACAAATTACAAGCTGAAATCTGTCCAGGATTGATACAAACCAAACGATGACAATGCATATTGTTTCAGCGGTAGCTTTGAGGGTCAAATGTATCGACGTGTTATTAGAGCCAGGCAAGCATGGCGATAATTGTGATGAGAGCAGCCAGGCCGCTCAAATATATCCAGCGCACATATTTGCGACGATTGTTCAACTGGTTGTTGAGTAGTTGTTTGGTCGAGTATAAAATAACGGAGTTCATTAATAAGAGTGGAATGAGATAAATTAAACCCAGCCAACCCAATAGAACAGGCAGAAAGCTGATGAGGACAACCATCGAAAAAATGACGCCGCGCAATCCGCAGCATCGATACCGGACGCAATCTATTTACCGGCTATAATAAATACTATGAAGCGCAGTGTTATGGTTGAGGAACTGGCAAGCCTGATCTGTCAAATCAGTAACGCCCATCCGCTCAGGGTGGCGATAGATGGTGTTGATGCATCTGGAAAGACCACCCTGGCTAAAGATCTCTCAGAAGCGCTGACCAACACACATCGTCAAATCATTCAGGCCAGTGTTGACAACTTTCATAACCCAAACCACATACGCAAACAAAAGGGCGAGCTTTCCCCGATCGGTTTTTATTATGACTCTTATAACTATCCTGACCTCATTTATAACCTTCTAGCGCCATTAGGTCCGGGTGGAAACCGGCGTTATCGGACGGCTGTTTTCGACTATCGTCAGGATAAAGTAGTAGAACAACCATTTAAAACTGCTGCAGAAAACGCGATTTTGTTGATGGACGGAATCTTTCTGCTAAGACCTTTGCTGATACCTTACTGGGAGTTCACGGTCTATATCAAAGCTGACTTCACCAACACGTTCGCCAGAGGTGTCTCACGGGATACCGAGCTTTATGGGTCAGGAGAAAATGCAGCACGAAGGTATCGTGAACGTTATATTCCCGGCCAACAATATTACCTTCAAACAGCCAGACCGCTTGATGAGGCAGATGTCGTAATCGATAATAATAATTTTATTGCGCCAAAAATATTGCGGTCTCCTTCAGATCAAGCACTTTCCAGATAAATATGGCATAATATATACAATATCTATAATGGAGAGAAACATGAGTTTTCCAGCACCTTTTTACCGTTGGCGCCCACACCCATGGCACGGCCTCGAGGTTGGGCCAAAACCGCCCGATAAGGTTTTCGCGTACATTGAAATGACCCCCTTTGATTCGATTAAATACGAGGTTGACAAGGTCACCGGGTACCTTTATGTCGACCGCCCTCAACGCACAACATCATTGCCCCCAACCTTATATGGGTTCATCCCCCGAACTTATTGTGACAAGCGGGTCAAGGCAATGTCAAGCGGCGCTGAGAGCGGTGATGGTGACCCTCTGGACATTTGTGTCGTCAGTGAAAGGCCGATCAATCGTTCAGAAATTTTCTTGAATGCGGTTGTGGTGGGAGTCATCCAGTTACTCGACCATGGAGAAGCCGATGACAAAATCATTGCAGTTCTCGAGAATGACCACATCTATGGCCACGTAAAAGACCTTGAACAGCTGCCGAGGGTGATTGTTGAGCGATTGAAACATTATTTTCGAACTTATAAAATGGTCGAAGGTCAGGAAGCGGAAATTGAGATCCTGAATGCCTCTGGCGCTGAGAAAGCAAGAAAGATCGTTCAGGCCGCGATCGACGATTATGATGAGGCTTTTGGCCGGGGTTAGGGAGATCAATTCATCCACACCAAAGAGTGGAAAGTACATTGAGATTACCAGGCTGAAACGAGGACATACACAATAATCTATTCATCCATGCGTTTTTCAATCTTCTCTTTATTTCCAAATGTGTTTGACCCATACCTTAACACCAGCATCCTCAAACGGGCGCAGGATAATGGCGCTCTGCAGGTGAAGACATACAATATCCGTGATTGGGCCAGGGATAAACATCACACAACAGATGATACACCTTACGGTGGCGGCGGTGGCATGGTTATGAAACCCGAACC
>PWSY01000072.1 GCA_003563055.1 Anaerolineaceae bacterium
CTCAACCGAAACCCCACCACCTGGACCTACACCATCGCCAACCCCATCGCTGACACCTTCACCTACACTTGAGCCGACACCGTCTCCATCACCCACCATAACACTCGAGCCCACACCGGAACCAGAAGTGTGGAAAATCATCCAGTTGCCAGGGTTTGGGTTCTATCCATCTCTCGCTCTGGATTCAGAGGGTAAGCCCCATATTGGTTATTCGACTTGTCCGGTTAAAGCAGACAACAGTGTTGATGCATGGTATACAGTCGATGAATTAAGGTCTGGAGGTGATATTCGATACTTGGGTTGGGATGGTGCCAGTTGGAATTCGTCCGTTGTCGACACCTTATCCGCAGGTACAGATATTAACCCTGCACTGGCGATGGGTTGGAATGATTATCCACATATTGTATATGCTTATTATAATCCTGCTCAGATTAGGAGTGCCATATTGATTGGCAATATATGGGGGAAGACATATCTGACAGGTTCGATGATACCTTATTATGTCAGCCTTGCCCGGAAGCCAATTGGGGCAGCATGTATCAGTTATCTTAATTACAGTGTCACTGCTGAATGGTCCATCCGTTTTACCTGTCGGACAGACTCGGGTTGGGGTGCTTCCAGATTTGTGGATAGTGTAACCTGGACCGTCTGGAACCCTAACTTTCACTTTCATTCGTTAGCGCTTGCAAATGACGACACACCCCATATCAGCTACTATCGAGGAATTCAAGATTCGACGGCAAGGCTTCATCACGCAACCCTTGTAGGTGGGACCTGGGTGAAAACGCCGGTGGATGGGCAGGGGACAGGTTCTTATTCCTCATTGGCGTTGGACAGTCAGAACCATCCGCATATCAGCTATCATGACCATATGAATGGTGATCTAAAGTACGCCAGATGGGATGGCAGCCAGTGGCAGGTTGAAACAGTCGAAAGTTCTGGAATCGTGGGACGTTTTACATCACTGGTCGTGGATCAGGATGACCACCCGCATATCAGCTATATCGATGTGACCAACCGCCACTTGAAGTATGCTTTTTGGGATGGTAGTCAGTGGAATATTGAAGCAATTGATGATTCTGGGAATGTTTGGCGCTACACCAGCCTGGCCATGGATGACTCTGGTTTCGTACATATTAGCTATGTGGCATTGGAAGAGAATAAGCTGGGTTTGATGTATGCGACCAACTCTGGATTTCTAGGTGAGTGAGTGAATTTTGTAATAATTATTGAAATGCATGGGAAAAGAAGCCTGCAAACTGAGCATGCTTGATTTTCTCCCCTGGTTGGATAAATTATAGCAAAGATGCGCTCAGTTGTTCTTCCGTACCGTTGACCGGCCGCCGTCGACCCCGATGATCTGCCCGGTGATCCAGCCGGACTGGGCTGAGAGCAGAAACTCACACAGGGCTGCCATATCCTGGGTCTCGCCCAACCGCCCAAGGGGGTGCTGTTTGCTGAGTGCTTCCGCCATTTTCTCGTTTGCCAGAAGGCCGTCCGCCAGGGGTGTGCGGGTCAAGGATGGCGATATGGCATTCACCCGGATTTTGGGGGCCAGTTCTGCCGCCAATGAGAGGGTCAGCCCTCGGATAGCGCCCTTGGCCATGCCCATTGAAGCGTGGAAGGTGAACCCCTGTTCGGCAGCGACGCTGCTGAAGAGTACCACTGACGCAGTGCCGTCATGTTTCATCAGGGCTGGCAGCAGGTGCTGGACAGCCAGTGCAGCCCCAACTGCGTTGACTTCGAAATCTCGCATATAGTCCTCGGGGGTTAGCCGCTTAATGGATTTCAAATTCAAGGTGCCGATTGCATAAACCAGGCCGGCCAGGCGCTCCCCAGCGTCCTCGGCCACGCTGGCAAACAAGCCTGGGTCTTGCACATCGCCCGTGGTGTAGGTTGCATTCAGTTCACTGGCAAGCGCGTCGGTTTTGGCCTGATCACGCCCAACCAGGTGCAGGTGGTGGCCTTTTTTGTTTAACAAGCGGGCAGTTTCCGATCCGATGCCGCCTGTGGCGCCGAAGATGACGATTTTGCTCATTATTTACCTCCGATAATGGTTGATAATCTTGTTTTTGTTACATCAATCTAAAGTAACACCTCAGTCTGCAGGGGAATCGCCTCTTTACCAGCAGGATTGGCTGAATGGTAACAATCTAAGTATAGATCATTCAAACCAAAGGCAGGCGTTAATATAGAAGCTTTGTGTAATTATTGGTGGGTGGAGAGTCAGCTCATGCTTGTATCTATCCATTGTAGGTAGGTTTGTGATCCCTGGGTGATGGGGATCTGGATGATTTCGGGTGTGTCGTATGGGTGGTGGGTTAAAAGAGCTTTTTCTACGTCACTGTAGCGGCTTGTTTTGGTTTTAATCAACAGCAGCCACTCGGCGTCTTTATTAAAAGCCCCTTGCCAGGTGTAATAGCTGGTGATGGGCATCACCTGGACGCAGGCGACCAGCTTGTCTGTGACCAAATGGGAAGCCAGTTCTTCTGCAGAGGATGGGCTATCGGTGGTGGTGAGGATCAGGCAATAGGCATTCTCCATGGCAGTAGGCTCAAATCGTCCATTCATCGTGCACGATGCCCACCAACCACCAGGTGCCTTCTTCCTCAATGAACACCAATCGCAAGCTCCGCCAGTCCATACCACCATATTGGGGAGAAAAGCCGCTGAAATGGTATTCGACAAATTGGCTGGATGGGTAAAATTCGTCGATATTATTGATCATGCTGCTCCAGCCGATTTCCTCATTGATGCCCTTTTCCTCGGGATTAATAAAATAGGCTGAATACACAAAGCGGTCATAATATTCATAGAAGGGCATTTCAATCGGATCGCCGGTGCCGTCAAAGGCCCCCCAGATGTAGACTTCGTCTGTGGTGTAATCCAGCAGGCCAGGCAGTTCTTCGGGCATAAACACCAGGTGGTCTTCTTCGACGTAGGTGTAGGGCGAGAAACGCACCCCCATTATGGGATGGACGAAGGTTGCGAGGGCTTCCATATCCCTTTCGTGCAGTGCCAGCATGACGGCATCCGCTGCTTCCACCAGGGGCTGGGTTTCGTCGGGGGTGACTTCGGTTGGGGTCGGGATCGGCGTTTCAGTGGCCGGAGCGGTTTCGGTCGGCGCCGGGGTTTCTGTGGGCGGGGGCGGGTCTGTTGCGGTGATCTCGGTCGGTGCGGGGGGTGTATGGGTATCCGTTATTGCAGTAACTTCAGCTTCGTCGGGCGTGTCATTGACCATATTGACGCTCACAGAGCAAGCAAGCATAACGAGGACAATAGCGCTGATCGTTAATAATTTGGTTTTCATTCCAGCACTCCTTGATGCGTAAGTGTGAATAAGTTAATATCGAATCATACTTGAATTATGCAGGAACTTCAATTGGTTCATACCTTACCCAGGGAAATTGTAAAGTGCGAGAAAAGCTGAAGTATTGAAGCTTGTGGGTTAACAGCCCTCATCCCCGACCCTTCTCCCGGCGTGCCCCCATCAACGGAGGGTGGGGGTTCCGCTGCGCTCCAGGGGATAGGTTAGGTGAGGGGGTGAGAAACCTTTTACATTTTATGAAATTAATCGCTTAATGATATACAATAGATATAGATCAAAAACATCTATCTGAAGGATGCCCAGGCATCGGCTAGACTTATTGGAGAAAAAAATGAGCATACATATTGTGACAGACAGCCCCAGTGATATCCCAGCAGCAGTGCTGGAAACGCTTCCGATTACAGTTGTTCCGGTTTATATCACACTAAATGGCAAGAGTTATATGGATAATATTGACCTGAGCCGTTTGGAATTCTATCAATCCCTGCCCGAATCAAACCCACATCCCAAAACCGCGGCGCCTTCACCGGAGCAGTTTATCAAGGTCTACGATGAAATCGCTGATAAGGGAGCAACCGTGATTTTCTCGATTCACATTGATGGGACGTTAAGCGCCACCATCCAATCGGCGCAGTCGGCTGCCAAGGAATATTCACGCATCCCCGTGCATGTGATTGATTCTGGTGCCCTGACGCTGGCGGAGGGCTTGATCGTGATTAAAGCCGCCCAGGCTGCCCAGGAGGGCAAGACTGAGGAAGAAGTGCTGGCATTGATCGAGTCGACCATACCCAGGGCGTACGCCTACGCCAAGCTGGATACGATTGACTATTTACTACGGGGAGGGCGGATGAGCTCAATCCAGCACAGCGTGGTCAGTTTGCTGGGCATTAAACCGATTTTAAAGATGAACAACCACATATCCAAGATGGAGATCGCCCGAACCAAGCGTAAAGCCTTTGAGAAAGTGCTGCAAACAGCCCTCACCAATTTTCCGAAGGCTGAGGCAATTGGGATCACCCACGCCAATGTGCCCGATCAGGTGGAATCACTGCTGGCGGGGCTGGCTGAGAAGTGCCCTGATTTGCCAGAGCCATATGTTTGTGAGGTCACCCCAGCCCTGGGGGCGCATGTGGGTCCAGGCTCTTTGTGTGTGAGTTGGATTGCAAGTCCTTCACAGGTTGAACCTGCGAAAAAGGGAATTAAGAGATTTATGCCGTAATTCGACGGTCTTGGTGATTCCCCAGGTTATTGTGTGGTGATGGTGGACGCTTAAAGTATGGGAAATGAACTGAATTGGAAAGAGGTATAATGAAATTAGCCAAAATAATCGCTTGGATTGGGCTGCTGGCCATGACCGCCGCGTTGTTGAATGGATTCGTGAATGGTAATTTTTCGCAGGACGGCAGCGCACTGCTGGCGAATCCCTGGGGTGTGGTTTCACTGGTAGACCTGTACGTTGGTTTTGTGTTGTTCTCAATGTGGATCGCGTTCCGTGAAAAGCATGTGGCCGCGAGTGTGATCTGGATCATCTTGATGATGGTGC
>PWSY01000023.1 GCA_003563055.1 Anaerolineaceae bacterium
GAAACGATTTCCCCATTCTAAAAACCACTGTCAATGGTCAACCACTGATCTACCTCGACAACGCCGCCACGACACAAAAGCCACAAACGGTCATCGACGCGATCACCCAATATTACACAACCTACAACAGCAATATTCACCGGGGGACCCACCACCTCTCGAACCTGGCCACAGAAGCCCATGAAAACGCCCGCAAGACCGTGCAGACCTATATCAACGCCGAACACGATCACGAAATTATTTTCACCCGTGGAACCACAGAAGCCATCAACCTGGTCGCGTTTTCCTTTTGTGAGGCTTTTGTCAACCCGGGTGATGAGGTCATCGTGACCGAAATGGAACATCATTCCAACTTCGTCCCCTGGCAGATGATGTGCGAACGACGCCAGGCGCGTTTTCGTGTCGTCCCCTTTGATGCGGATGGGGTGCTGAAACTGGATGTTTATGAAAATCAATTATCCGAGAAGACACGCATCGTTGCTTTTAATCACGTTTCCAATTCACTGGGCACGGTCAACCCCGCCAGGCAGATCATCCAAATGGCCCATGAGGCCGGCGCAGCCGTCCTGGTGGACGCAGCCCAATCTATTCAGCACGTCGATCATGATGTGCGCGCCCTGGACGCCGATTTTTACGCTTTTTCGGGTCATAAAATCTATGGGCCAACGGGCATCGGTGTCCTGTACGGCAAGCAATCCTGGTTGGATGCCATGCCGCCTTATCAGGGTGGTGGTGAGATGATCGAGCTGGTCACCATCGAGGAAACCACCTATAACAAATTACCCTTTAAATTCGAGGCCGGCACACCCAATATTGTGGGCCCAATCGGCCTGGCTGCTGCGATCGATTATCTGGGCACGATGGACTTCAATGACATAATCGCCCATGAGGATGATGTCCTGGCCTATGGCCGGCAGCAGTTGAAAACCATTGACGGCCTCAAGCTGTATGGGGACGGGAAACACCGCACCAGCATCATGGCCTTCAATATCGATGGGGTTCATCACTACGACCTGGGCACGCTCCTCGACACAAAGGGGGTGGCGGTCCGCACCGGGCATCACTGCACCCAGCCAATCATGACCGCCCTGGGGGTCGAAGGCACGGTGAGAGCCTCCCTGGGCCTGTACAACACCCGGGCGGATATTGACGCGCTGGTGACAGCCATCCAAAAAGTCATCACACTCCTGGGGAAGTAATCCATGCCAACCATTAACGAGATCCAGGCCCAAATCGTCGAGGATTTCTCCTTCCTGCCACAATGGGACGAACGCTATGCTTACCTGATAGAACTGGGGCAGAAACTGAACCCCCTGCCGGAAGCGTACCGCATAGAAGAAAACCTGGTGCGTGGTTGCCAGTCAACCGTCTGGCTTCACCGGGAATGCCGTGATGGCGAGCTCTTTCTGCAGGCAGACAGCGATTCCCTGATCGTCAAAGGGCTGGCAGCACTGCTGATGCAGGTGTTTTCCGGTCAGCCTGCCGAGGAAGTTGAAAACACAGACCTGACCTTTTTATCCGCTACCGGGCTGAACAAACACCTCTCCTCGCAACGCGCCAATGGTTTGCTGGCCATGATCGACGAGATCAAAACCTTCGCCAAAGGCTGCGCGGCCGGCGACCCATAATCATCGCAGGCAGTGACCTTAAGCACCTTCACCGATAGCCTGACCTACCTGGTGTGCCCTTGTTAAGCCTACGCCTATCCCTGTTAACCACACCTTTACGCACCGGCATATTGCCATTTAATCCATCATCAACTAGAATAATTTAATATGAATGACAAAAACACACAAATACTATTGACCAATGACGACAGCATCCATTCACCGGGCCTTTGGGCTGCGGCAGAAGCCCTGGACCCCCTCGGGTTTGTACACGTGGTCGCCCCCCGCAATCAACAGACCAGTACTGGGCACAGCATGCCGATCCATTCCTCGGGGATCATCGAAGAGATGACCCTGCATGTCAACGGGCGGGATTGGAAGGTGTTCGCAGTTGACGGCTCCCCGGGCCAGACTGTGCTGCACGGCATTTTCGATGTCATCAAAGACACGCCCGACCTGGTGGTTTCAGGCATCAATTATGGTGAGAACGTTGGGGCTGGGATCACCGTCTCAGGCACGGTGGGTGCCGCTCTCGAGGCAGGGTCAATGGGCATCCCTACCCTGGCAGCTTCAATGCAGACCCAGCAAGAGCATCATTTTTCGCTCTCACAGGATATTGATTTTAGCGCGGCAGCACATTTCACCCAGATGATGGCCCGCAAATTATTAGAAAAAGCCATGCCCCAAGACGTGGATGTGCTCAAGCTGGATGTGCCCCTGGGCGCAACCCCACAGACGCCCTGGATGATAACCCGGCAATCTCGCCATAAGTATTATTATCCCAAAGTGTCAAAACGGCAGGATATATCTACGCGCGGCCCATTGGGATACGAGATCCGTTACACAGCGGAAGACCTGGAGAAAAACAGCGACCTGTATGCCATCCTGGTGGCGAAAAAGGTGTCCGTCACCCCCATCAGCATTGACATGACCTCGCGGGTGGGGTTGGGTGAATTTGATACCTTGATGAGAAATTGACTGACCTACCCTATGACAACAAATTCTGTCATTGCGAGCGAAGAAGTAGGGTGCGCTCTTCTTTTGAGCGCACCAAATTGAGAACCCCAGGACCCCCGGGATTTATGGGTGATTGAGACTCCCATGCCCGCTGACAGGCTCTCGGAAAAACAACCACAGTAGGGTGGGTTGGCGGGAAACTGAGGGCTTTGATCTTATAACAACAATCTTGAAGATTTGATTGATTGCCAACCCACCATCACTGAGATCCCCACACGCCCTGGCGGGCTCTCGCAACGACAAAAAATTTTGTCATCACGAGGAGCTGCGCAGCAGCGACGTGGTGATCTCAGGGGTGAGATTATGTAGGGTGCCCTCTTCTTTTGAGCGCACCAAATTGAGAACCCCACGACCCCCGGCAGGGTCTTACACTGCCAACCCATCCCCATCAACTTTGGATCAATTTCTCATACAATTCGCGGGTCTGCTCGGAGGGGCGCACACCAAAAAACGACAGCATATTCTGTTCACATTCCTCGTACTGGCGGATGATGTCTGACCTGCTGCCGTTGGCTGCATGGATACGCATGGCCAGCCGGTGGGCTTCTTCAAAATACGGGTCTTCCACCAGGGCCTGCTGACAGTATTTGAGCGCTGAGGGATAAATCTCCTTCTCAAAATACCGCTTTGCCAATTCATACAAAGCCTTCATATACAATTGACGATAATGTTCGCGGGATGGGATCACCCAGGAGACTTCGGACTCCGGCAGGTAATCCCCCTTGTACTGCTGAATGGCAAGCTTGAGATTCTTGATCATCTCGGGCACCTCCTCTGCCTGGCTGGCCCGTTCAATCGCTGTGGTAAAGATCTCCACGTCGTAGGCATAAGCCAGGAGGGGGTTGAAACGGTAGCGTCCATCATCCAGCAAAATCACATCCTTGCCAACCGCCCGCCGCAACCGGTAGAGGGTGTTTTTAAAGCGTACCTCTAGATCATCGGTTGATATATCCGGCCACATGTGGAGGCCCACCTGCTCTCGGGTCAACCCCATCGGGTAGGCCAGGAACAAAAAGAACAGGTCACGGGCGGCGCGCACCTGCCATTCACTGCTCGACACCAACCGGCTCTGCACCCACACCCGGTCATGGCCAAAGGCCTGCACCCGCATCTTATCAGGCACATCCAGGTAGTCCCCTTCAGAAAGCACTTTGATAAAATGCTCCACCACATCCGGGTCAAAATGCGACCCGGCCTGGGAGATGATGATGTCCAGGGCTTCATCCCTGGTCATCGCCTGGCGGAAGGGGCGATCGGAAATCAGCGCGTCCCACACATCCACCACCGAGAACATCCGGGCAACCAACGGGATGTCCTCCCCCACCAGCCCCATCGGGTAACCGCTGCCGTCCCATTTCTCATGGTGATAATAGGGGATGGCAAGGGCCGGCTTCAACAACTCAATTTGTGAAAGCCACTTCTGGGCAACCAGCGGATGGCGCTTGACCACATCAAATTCATCCTCGGTCAATTTCCCGGGCTTTAAGATGATCTCATCGGGGACGCTGATTTTGCCGATATCATGCAGCAGCGCCCCACGCCGGATATGGGCCAGGTCTTCCCCATCAAAACCCATCTCTTCCGCCAGGGCCAGGGCCAGGTTCACCACCCTTTCGGTGTGCCCGCTGGCCTCCTTGTTCTGGGCGTCAAAAGCCGCGGCCCAGGCCTCGATCGTCCGATCGTAGGCGGTTAAGGCCTCTTCTTTAAATTGTTCAACGGCTTCATTCTTGGCCAGCAACGCCGCTAAATACCCCAGGCGCTCGCTGAGAATTTCCAGGATAGCCCGGTCTTCCTCGAGCACCCGCTCCGCCTGGTCAGGTGACACCTGAGCCTGATAGTGCAATTCGACCTTGCCCAGATGTGCATTTTGAGATGGAATCTCCACCACCAGTTTTTCCCCTGAGTCATGAAAGGCCTCACCGGTGTATTCAATCCCATTAAACAGGATCCTGGCTGCGGTGATCTCAGGGCAAGCACACACAGCCGGCAAAAAACGAACGGTATCCGGGATGATTTCTTCACAGGCAGCATGGTCCAGGTTCTGCCAGCCCAACCCACCCCAATACTGGTTTAACGCCTGAATGCGGTTTGCAAGTGATTTAACCTGGGCCATCTCTGTCCTCGTGTTGATTTCTGTCATCCATAATCAATGTGCCTGCGCAAGAAAACCTTGCAGGGCATATTGACAAGCACTGACCGGGCCTCACTTTATTCTCGAAAGACAGGCATGTCAACGCTC
>PWSY01000017.1 GCA_003563055.1 Anaerolineaceae bacterium
ATTATAGATGGGTTGGACCGAACCTGCAATTATCTTTGGCTCAATAATACGCTATCGGCACCCTCTCACCGACTTAAGCGATATTCAACTGGATTGAAGGATCCAGGGCAATCGTAAAATACTACAAAAAACTGAGATACCGAAGATTATGGATTAACAGCCCTCATCCCCAGCCCTTCTCCCACTGGGCGAAGGGAGGCATTTAAGGGGAACAGAGTGTGGGGGTTCCACTGCGCGCCAGAGAAGGTTAGGTGAGGGGGTGTGGAACCCTGAGTGTATAAAACAGTGTGCCATTGCGAAAACCCTAAGAGGGAATAAAACAAATGGTCTTGGAAAATCAACCCCCCAAACCTTTTTTGTCAAAAAGCATAGGTTTTTTATGCAGCAATGGTGTAAAATAATCATAGCGTAGATCATTTAATTATGATCGCACCAGGTTGCCCATCTAAAACTAAGTGTTGGTTCTATTGAAAGGAGCTCACCCATGCTTACTTCTGTATCTGATATATTAAGAGCAAAGGGGGATGCTGTTTGGCACGTGTCGCCAACCACGTCTGTCGCCGATACATTGAAAGTCCTGGCGGAAAAGGATATCGGTGCCCTGCTGGTAATGGATGGCGATCGAATTGCTGGGATCGTATCTGAGCGTGATATTGTGCGCAAGGTTTCCGAAACGGACGCCTTTGACCTTGATCAACCGGTTTCTGCCTATATGACCCGGGATGTCTTCACCATCAGCCCTGAGAAAACGATTGAAGACTGCATGGGGATGATGACGGATAAACGCATCCGCCACCTGCCCGTCGTGGAGGGTGAAAAACTGGTTGGTGTGATCTCCATTGGCGATGTTGTCAAGGCCATCATCCACAGCCAGGAATACACCATCGAGCAATTAACCAAGTACATCAGCGGCGGCGGCTATAACCGCTAAGGCGCAACGACCAGCCCGGGGTATGCACGATCAAAGATGAACCAAACCTGCATCTAGCAGAGAGAACCTTTCATTGGGTGTCATTGCCTATTTGCTTGCCATAACAGCCTAACAACGGCCACAGGATAATAAACCGGATGACAAAAAGAGAAATCCTCATCGCAACCATCAAAGCAGCCAAAACAGCCTCACTGGGGACCATGATCCTGCTGGCTATTTACAGCTATTTTGCGGACATGCCGTCCGACATGTACATCTATTTGGGCATCGTCACAGTGGCCTTTTTTATCTTGCAGTTCGTGCATAAACGCCTGGTTCAATCTTGAGTCTGTGCAAAGGGGCATACGACGACTGATGGCTTATTCCAGCCGCCTACTCATTCGACAACCGCCTCAAGCAGCAGCCGCCCCAGGGTTGCGTGCAGATCTACCAGGGCACTCGGCGCGGCCAGGCACTCGATGGCGACCGTGGTGACCCGGTCACCCTCCACAACGGTCCACCGCCCGACCCAGGGCAGCATCGGGCTTTTGGCGCGCCAATGACACGCTTACCGGCTGAATCAGAACCCCTGTCACCACGACAGCATCCCAAAAGCCCCTAGCAGGGTGAAGGTCAGTGAAACCAGCGATACAGGCAGCAGCACCAGGGCAGTCGCACCAATCAACGGGCCACCAGCAAAAATAGGAATCTTCAAAGTGTCTTCCAACTTCTTCGATACCCATCCGATCAGTAGGCTCAGCCCGGCCACCAGGCCAATTGCGCCACCCAGGTACAGCAAAATAAATCCATCCGGGAGGCTGGGGTAGCCGTTCAACATCACCATCAGGAAAATCGTCGTCACCACCAGATCGACACCAGCAGGGGCAGGAGGAGGGCTGAGATGATCAACCACATTTTTTTGTTTTACTCTTTATTAATTAGTTGAGTGTCATTTTTTAAATCAGCGCCAACATTTCAGGAGCATGTCCTGTTCTGACCGGATAGTTATCTTCATTGATCTATCGCCCATTTTCTCAATCTGCTTTACATCAGGCTTGATATTTCTACAGCAAAATTTGTTCGGTGGTTTGATTGTTTAAACACATTTCGATGGTCTCCTGATCTCTCAGTTTGGTAACTGAAAAACCTCAAATGATAAATGATATATCAATACACACCCTTTCATATACAGCTCATCTGATTTAAATTGTGTCAATCGTTAGTGCAGATTCAGCAGGCCAACCCACTTACTCAATTACATCTGGAGAATTGATGCTAAAACTTGAGTAAATAAAAGAACTCGTATCAACGGCTTCGGCTAAACCAAAAGCAATTCCAGGTATTCCAGATTGTATCTTTGTGCTGACAAAATCACCAACGACTTGATCTCTAGCCAATAAAACAAAACGATCTCCCTTAGCAATTACTCCTAACGTTACAGTTTCATCTCTCCGCAAAGCAATACTGTAAGGGGGCATTTTTTGGATCGATTCACCCTGGTAATGTATCAATGCCATCAAATTAGGACCTAACCAATCATTATGGATACCATACCAATAGTAACCTGCATCACCGTATCTAAACAATATGCCTTGATGAGAACCTTCAATGAACTCGATAGGTCCAACACGAGCGGTCAGGAAAAAATCACCCATGTCATCCAACGCTTTGGGCAATACTGTTTCGATAAATTCCTGTTTTGCTGTAGCTTGAATATGGTAACTGCCATTACTTATCTTATATTCTGCATCATAGAACTCTGTCGATGAATCACCTATTTCCCATAAGTATTCGTTTGTTTCAAAGCTTTCTTGAAGCAATAACGGCCATTTTTTTGCTTCTTCATAAATTGTTGAAGCACGTGTTCTAATAGAAACATCATCAACGACAAACGTTTCAGTATCTCCAGAAACACTGAGGTCCAATACCAATCTCACATCTCCAGCTGAATAGTTATCATCAAGAATATCAGCTACTATTTCATTATTAATAAAAAGCGTGATGTTTTCACCATTTGCGGTGACGCCGAGCTCATTCATCTCACCCACAATGATCGCTTCACTGAATGTCCAATCGATGATTGGATCGGCAATTTCTTCGTTATATAAAAAATTATACATAGCTAACCGATAAGAGTCCCCCCGGATGGTGAAGATGTAAGCTTCATGATTATAGTTTCTAAAGCTTAACCCATAAGCGGTATTCAGACAACCGCCCTGCACCATGCCTTTTAATGAGGCTGATAAATCTGTCACATTCATCCAGGCGGGTACGAGACGAGAAAAAATACGCTCGTCTCTATCAACCTCTGATAAATTAATCGTCCAATGATACTGTCCATCACGTAATTCAGCACGCCAATATGGTCCTTCATCTGTGGGCCACAAACCAGATGGATCAATCAAATCATCTTTGAAACGGATCTCCCAACGAAGGGCTTCCTGAACATGCTCAGGAAAGCTCGAAATTAGATCCGGCGTGGCAGTAATGGTGGGCGTTTTGACTTCTGTTTGTTCCACAGTTTCTGGAGGTACAACCGCTTCTTCAGTTGGAAACTCAATCGCAATCTCCTCAATCGTTTCAGTTGGCTCCACAACATCCACAGGACCGAACAAGTTTGAAGGTAATCGGCATGACAAAATTACCAATACCAAAGAAAGAAAATTTAAGCATATTCGCCACTTTTTTCTTGTGTTCATTGATATCTCCTTTGAATCTACTTCATACAATTTGACAAAATAGTTCTTGAACATAGAAAAAGTAAAAATCCGCTGGTTTACTCTTCAGGAAAAATATAATATTTTTACAAGGGGGTAGAATCGCTACACAAGATCATCCTAATACTGGGTCCTAGCCTGAAGCCACCACTGCTCTTGTAGATTCATTAATTCCCTCTCTTTTAATTTGCCCACCCTGACCATTCAATGGCACTTTTATAAAGAAGGTCATTGAGTGCCATCCAACGGCAAATTATTTATGCCAGAGCTAAGCAAATCTATTATATTGCTTAGTTCAAAGATAGTCATCAATAAGATGACTTACGCTTATAGATAAATCAGATCATTAATTAACCAAGGGTTGGTCGTAAATTTACAAAAAAGTTAATCAATGCCCCTCCCCATAAATACAGTATAACATTATTTTTTCTCAGGAGCAAATTGTGAGTGTTTAATAGATATTGCAAAATAATTATTTTACCTTCTCACTCTATTTTCATGAATCGATTTATATCCCAATAGATCTTGCATCGTCAAATCAACACTCGACAAAAACTTCAACTCTTATTTTGAGGTTTAATAATAATCGGCGTGAATAAAGCCTTAACCTCAAAGACTTACAAACCTTCTTCACTTCATTTATCCAAACCATAAACCTTTCTTACACATCCAAAAAGCAGCTAAATTTGGATCTATGTTTTCGGGCTCTCACACATTATGAAATAATATAAGTTACAAAGGTGCAAGAAAATCACATGATACCACAATGATCATTCTTAAAATCATCCTTTCGCCCTTCTTCGACCTCCCTACTGCGGGCTTTATCACTTTCGCCCTGGCCGCGCTGTGCTAAGGACATCGCCGAGTAGCGCGGCACGGCGTCCTACTCATTCCTGAAGTGGCATTCCATATGAAACCTTAAAATTTTTGGAAATAATTTTCAACTGGTTCAGGAAATTCATGACGTACAAAATCAGCTGCGAAAAGTATAAAAGCAAAATGGCAAAATGAGAACTATCGAGTTGATGTTGTAAACTTACCCATGCGTTTGTCTAAATCGAGGGTGGTGTGGCCCAGCATCCCCTCAGGGGACAGGACCCGATCATATTTCAACAAATAATTAATCACAAAACACTCCGAAAAAGGAGTGTTTTTTAGTCGGGGCGATCGGATTTGAACCGATGACCTCACGGACCCGAACCGTGCGCACTACCGGGCTGTGCCACGCCCCG
>PWSY01000193.1 GCA_003563055.1 Anaerolineaceae bacterium
CACGGTTAATGATCTCACCAGGCGCAATGTCCCTGGCTGCCCGCAAACAGCGCCTTTGAATGATCACAGTCTCCTGCTCATTGGCAGTCACAAATTTATCGCCAGAACCCAGCGCCCTTTCCAACTGACGCGTGGCAATTACCATCGATGACCAGGTTTCCGGATTCATGGCGAAGGGATGGTCTGGCCCAATCCTGTCATTATCGTCGGTAAAGTGTTTCTCAATCACCCTTGCTCCCAGAGCAACCGCCCCAAGCACTGTTGCATGACCATGGGTGTGATCGGAAAGGCCCAGCACAAGCTCAGGGAACATGGATTGATAGGTGTTGAGCACTTTCAGGTGGATATTGTCAAAATTGCCATCTTCTGCCGTGTAATTGGTATTGCACTGCATCAAAATCAAATCCGGATTGATTCTGCGGATTGCATGCACTGCTCGTTGCACATCCCCAATATCCGAAGCACCTGTCGCCAGCAGGACGGGTTTTCCCTTACTGGCGATGCGCTCACAGGCCTCCAGCCAGGTAATATCTCCAGATCCAATCTTATAAGCCGGCACAAATGGTTCCAACATGTCAATGGCGTCAAAGTCATAGGGAGATGAGAAATAGGCTATTCCCACTTCATCACAGGTTTCTTTGAGGATTGGCGTCCAATTAAAAGGAATGGACGCAGAAGCATACACCTCCGATACCGGTTTCTCCCATGTCGCCTGGTGAGAAACCTGGGCATTCATATGTGAAAACCCATAATCTGAAACGATCTTTGGCGCCTGGAAGTTTTGAAACTTTGCAGCGTCCGCACCAGCTTCTTTGGCTAGGCGGATCAACAGCTTCGCCCTTTCCAGGCTGCCATCATGGTTGGCGGCAATATCAGCAATAAAATAAGTCGGGTGTCCTGGGCCAACAGGGGTTTCACCAATAATCAATGTCATCTCAGACCTCCTTCAAAATACAACCGGTATGCTTCGCTTAGATTGAGTAACCTTGTAGTTTTTTATTGTAACCTTCCTGCCAGCGCAGATAAAAACGCTCAATCCCTACATCCACCATGGGTAATGCATGCCCAAGGGCTTCCTGGAGTTTATCTGGCTTAAGGACCAGGTTCGAGGAACGCTGTGCACCGCGAACCAATTCTTGCATTCTGACTGGTTCGATTAAGGCCGTGTTAAACCCATATCGCCTGGCAATCCGCATCCCAAAATCATACTTACTCAAATGCTCCGGGCTGACCACATGGTATAACCCGGATAAGCCTTTCGATATAATCTCTAAAAGACACTCTGCCAATTCTTCCACGTACAATGGACAAAAAAAGGTGTCCACAAATCCTTTAACATGGTTGCCGATTTTTAGATTATTAAAAAAGAACTCCGATAAACTGCGGGTGCCCGAAAGGCTCCACCCATAAAAGACCACTCTGGCAACAACAGCATCCGGATAAGCGTCTAATACAGCCCCCTCACCCGCTAGTTTAGTCTGCGCATAAACACTTAGCGGCCTGGTTTGATCTGATTCTGTATAAGACTCCTGCCGCCCACCAAAAACCGCATCGGTGGATATGTGAACAAATGGGATTCCCCAGGATGAAGCTCTCTCAGCCAGGATGCCGGGCAGATCACTATTCAATTTACGTGACAACGCCGGTGCACCTTCTGCTTTATTCAGGTCTGCCAGCGCGGCACAATGAATGATCGCTTCAGGCTTTCTGCTGAGGATTACTGCTAGTGCGTCATTGGTGTTTAATAAATCAACCTGATGGACGGTGAAGGGCACCCCTATCAAATTACGGGAATGCACCAGTCCCGAGACATCGTACCCTCTGGCTGCTGCCACCAGACTCAGATTCAACCCTAATAAACCGCTGGCACCTGTGACTAGTAGGCGCATTGCTTTTACTCGATGCCTTTCTCCAGCCCAGCTTCGATCGGTGCGATGATCCGCTGGATATCTTCCAGGCTCAGCCATTCAGAATTATTATTGCTGGCGTAATGGAAATCATCTGGCATCGTTTTTCCATTATCCGCCCATTGATGGCCAAACCACAAGGCGGCTGCTGGTTGAACAACATACATATCCTCAAGCTCAACAGTTGTCCTGGCCTCATCCTCCGAGATCAGCACCTCATGCAGCTTCTCACCCGGTCGGATGCCAATCATGCGGATCTCGGCCTCAGGCGCTATAGCTTTGGCCAAGTCTACCATCGTCATACTGGGAATCTTGGGGACAAACACTTCCCCACCCTGCATCTCTTCAATACAACGAATCACAAAACGCACACCCTGATCCAGTGAAATCCAAAACCGGGTCATCCGTTCATCTGTGAGGGTCACCACCCCTGTCTCACGTTGTTTTATAAATAGCGGCACCACACTACCACGTGACCCAACCACATTGCCATAGCGAACACAACTGAAACGCGTGGTCATACCGCCAGCATAAGCATTGCTCTGCACCATCAGTTTCTCAGCCGCAAGCTTGGTGGCGCCATACAGGTTAACCGGGTTGACGGCTTTATCCGTGCTGAGCGCCAGGACTTTTTTTACGCCGGCATCCAAAGCAGCATTAACAACATTACTGCTTCCCAGGATATTGGTTTTGACTGCTTCCATGGGGTTATATTCACAAGCTGGCACCTGTTTGAGCGCTGCAGCATGGACGACCAGATCCACACCATTAAAGGCACGCTGCAATCTCGACAAATCCCGTACATCTCCAATGAAATAGCGCAGGTTGGGGTGATCGAATCCTGCCATACGCATTTCATGCTGCTTCAATTCATCCCGGCTGTAGACGATCATCCTGGCGGGCTGATATTCTTTCATCATGACTTCAACAAATTTCCTGCCAAAGGAACCCGTCCCGCCGGTTACCAATACACTGGTATTATGCCAATCCATAAAGTTTCTCCTGGAAGTATCCTAAAAATTATACTGTAGACGGTGATTCTGGCATTTTGTTTTCACCTTCTGGCTTATTTATCACGATCAGTGGATATTGACCCACCCGACCTAAGAACCTCGGAAATAATTCTTCCACAAAGTACAACACTTTCAACCAAAAACGGCCGCCCCAGTCCGGGTAGATCACTGACCGAAGAAAAGACACACTGACACTGCGCCAGACCAGGATATCGTATGCCATGCTATCCCCCAATGTGTCCGCCAACCATTGTGCATTTTCTTTTTGAACAAATGTGCCAGCAGGTATACCTGATTCTGTATTTGGCCTGGTATCAATTGATGCCCCGGCTTGGGTTCCTTGTGTGGGAAAATCCTGACGACGTTTAACTTTCACCTCCCACCATTGTCGCAACCGCGCCATAAACCGCATAAAACGTGAAAGACGGTTTGTCAATGGTGAATTGGTCCATCCATTTACGATGACCATTTGTTTGCCAGGGACAAGCGTACGATAAAGCCCTTCGTAAGCCAGAAGCTTATCAACCATGGGGACATGATGAATGGTATGTAAAGAAACAATGCCATCGAAGCTCTCAGCCTTGAAAGGTAATTGGGCCACATCAGCCACCACATAGTACCCATGGTCACCAAGCCGTTTGCGCGCCTCCTTTAAAGCTAAAATCGAAATATCCATACATACCCGGGCATGATAACCCTCGGAATAGGTCAGATATTGTGGGTATTGTACTGGCCCTGAACCAGCATCCAATAAATAGCGGCCTTCAGGCGCCAGGTGCCGTTTTACACGCATATGACAGCGATGGATATATTCTTGAGACACTGGTCGCAGATCTTCATACTGGGCATTCTGGTACATGTCCTTATCAACCATCTGCCAGCCGACCTGGTCATAAAAGGCACGCACAGTGTTCTTGACGTTGTTATCTGTCATCCTTTACCTAATCTAATTCCATTTCTAATAATTGCCTCAATAAGATTTTCACCCGGTTAATTATTGACCCGTAATGACCTCGAAAGTGTCACCATACATTCGCTCGCCTTCTTCACTGAGGACAAAATGCATCGGCCGCGTTGTAAAGTCCTTTTCCAGGTCTACCAGGTGCCATGGAAAAGGTTGAGGAAACTCGAAAAAGAATAAATAAGCATATCGCCAGGAAAGCGCCACTTGTTCTTGGGATAATCGAGCCGATCCTAAATCATTCAACAATGAATCCAGCATCTTAAAATACGCTTCCCAAGATTGGGGGTCGTAAGTGAAACCACGATTGCGATAGTGGGTTTGTCCTGACACAATGACCGGGATGCCGCGCATGGCCATCTCCATCCCCACAGTGGTGGTATAAACCAGACCCAAATCGGTAATATCAGCCAGGTCATAGGTGTTGACTTTTTCTTCAGGTCTAATCAGGTGGATGTGAGGGGGTATCTCGTCCAAGGCCGACTTTACCACATCAACCATTGAACCGCCCTGGGTCAGGGTCTCACCGGGGTGCACCCGTATCACCAGTTGAACATCCTCCCGGGTGCGAAAATACTGACATGATTTTGCAATCCAGTCTGACATGGTGTCACTGAATATCTGTCTTCCTAAAGTCAAACTATCACCAAGCACATTTGTCGCCAGTAACACAACCGGACGCTCATCCAACCCCAACTTCCTGTGAACAGCTTTACCGCCCTCTGTTGGAATATCCTGCCATTTTCGGGCAAAATTTTTCCAGGTCCTGGCATCTTCACGGGCGTCAAAAAGAGCTTGTAGTTGCTTTAATTGTGTCTCCTCCAGCGGCCTACCCCCACGGGCAGCCCACAGCGTGTCGGTATCCTGCTGCATAATCTCAGTATTCTGGGCAATCCAAATGCGTTCACGCTGGTCTCCAAATTCAAAAGTCACTGTCGGGATCTCCAGAAAGCGTGCCACCCGATACACAACGCCCATCTCCTGGATGGTGCCGTTGGGTACAATCACCACATCGGGCCGGTGTGCCATCAGCCAGGCACGTGCGTTCTCAGCGGCGTCACGATTTCGTGCATAGCGCAGTTGATAGATATCTTCCTGCCTGGTGATTTCCTCAACCTGTAAGGTGTATTGCGAATCAAAAATGCTGACCGCATCAACAGCAGATACCAGTTCCTCTGGCAGTGACCGGGATAAAGGCCTGATGTCCAGCAAAGACTGCACCTGCATGAGCGCCGCTGCCTGGTTCAATACCTGACGGGCATACAGATTCTGGCGTCGAAGATCATATTTAGAGATCGGTTTTTCCCAGCTTGCATAGGGAAGGAAAGAAAAGGTAACCCGATGTCCCCTACCGGCTAATGCCACACCCAATAAGGCTGAATATTCAATCCAATAATGCAATGTGGCAAAAATGAAGATTTTCTTGCCTACATTGCGGGACGGCAGGATGGTCTCGGCTTGTTGAACGGCCTCAGGTAATAAAGCACTCAGAGTGTCGAGGTTAAAATGGGCCTGCCAGGGTTTATGGCGCTGGACCAGGTGCCAGTAAATTTCGACAGTATAGGGTAATTCTCCGAAGATTTTCTTAATGTTACGTCTATTCATTTTTGATTAAGTAAGATTCTCGATTCTCCATTGTAAATCAGGACGAACAGGCCCCAGTCGTTTTTCTGGCCATTGCATGCCAGGTGCGCCCGTCGCATCCACAGTAAAGGTTAACGCTTTATCATCCTGAAAGAACCGCTGAATGCGATAGATACTGGCATTAACGCCTAAAACAAAACGACCTTCATTCAATAAGTTTGGCGGGATCATACATCGGCTAATATACCGACCTTGAGGACGAAGGGTAAAGGTTTCAAATAATCCCGGGTCATCTGTGTCAAAGGTGGTAAAAACAAACTCACCCCGGGTTGTCATCATGTACAGACCAACCCGGAGGCCATTAACAGGTTTCGTTAAATTGTACTCGATCTCAATGGAGAACCCTTCAGCAGAATTCACCGTATCCGCAACCTGGCCCGCAATGTTTAATACCCGTAACTTAAGGGGTTGGAAGGGGCTCATCTGATCTGCACCTTCATCTTGCGACCAATCCCGCTGTCCCTGTTCGGTCAAACCCATATTTAAATAATGATCAACAGCCTGAGGGGTTTTTGCCCGCATGACCAGCTTCCCATTATCCAGGACAAGCGTCTCTTCCGTCAGCCTCAGGATGGCCGACATATTGTGGCTGACAAATAAAACCGTGCGACCTTCCTGGGCGACGTCATTCATCTTTCCCAGGCATTTTCGCTGGAATTCAGCATCACCGACAGCCAGCACCTCATCCACAACCAGTATCTCTGGTTCGAGGTGCGCAGCCACCGCAAACGCCAGGCGCAGGTACATCCCGCTGGAAAATCTTTTAACCGGTGTATCAATGAATTTCCCAACTTCAGAAAAAGCAACAATTTCATCAAACTTTCGGTCAATTTCTTCCCGCCGCATACCTAAAATTGCACCATTGAGGTAGATGTTTTCTCGCCCAGACAACTCTGGGTGAAAGCCCGTCCCCACTTCTAACAAAGAACCCACTCTTCCATTGATCTCGCCATATCCTTCTGTAGGATCCGTAACCCTGGAGAGAATTTTTAACAGGGTGCTCTTTCCAGCGCCATTCCTACCGATAATGCCAAGCACCTGACCACGCTCAACCTCAAAGGATATGTCCTTAAGCGCCCAGATGTGATCAGAGCCTTTTTGATTATCCTGTCTTCTGTGAGTTAATAAGTGCCCAATTCGGCGAATATTTGATGTCAACAGATCCCGCAAGGTGTCCGGGCGATGATGGGATGACCCAATGCGGTATTGTTTTGATATATTCTCAACGCGTAAGGCTAAGTTTGACATAGACTCCTAAACAATATCGGCAAAGGTTTTTTCCATGCGACGGAAATAATAGAGACCCGTTACCAGCAACAGGAGCACCACAACAACCGAGATCAACATGGTCATATCTGGTGGCTCACCATCCAAAAGCGCCCAACGAAAACCCTGGATAACGCCCACCATAGGATTGAGCCCATAGAGTACTCGCCAGATTCCTTCCGGAATGATCTCAATAGGATAGACGATTGGGGAGGCATACATCCAAACCTGGATGATGAATGGCACCATGTGTTGAATATCACGGTATTGCACATTCAACGCCGAGAGCCACAGCCCCACAGATAACGCAGTTAAGAGCACCAATACCACAATTGGTAACAACCACAGAATATTCCAGCCAGGCCAAAACCGATAATAAGCCATTGCACCTAACAGCACCAAGAAGGAAACCCCAAAATCCACCAGCGCTGCGAACACAGATGCGATCGGGATGGCCAGACGGGGGAAATAAACCTTGGTGATGAGGTTGGCGTTTCCAACCAGACTCACACTGGAACGCTGTAAGGCTGAGGCAAATAGCTGCCAGGGCAGCAAAGCCGAGAGCGAGAACAAGGGATAGGGCAGGTCTTGAGAGGGCGTATCGAGGAGGATTCCAAAAACAACCGTAAATATCAACATGGTCAACAGTGGTTGTAAGATGGCCCAGGCGATCCCCAGTACCGCTTGTTTATAGCGCACCTTGATATCCCGCCAGGTCAGAAAGAAGATCAGCTCTCGATAGCGCCACAACTCCTTAAAATCAACGGACAGCCAACCTTTTGAAGGCCGCAGGTATGTCACTGGTATTTGTTTGAATGGCGCTCGCGAATTTTCCATAACTATGCCTGATTATGACCTGTTCTCTCGAAACCAATCAATGGTCCTTTTCAAACCTTGATCAAAATCGGTCTGGGCTGAAAAACCAAATTTCTCTCTCGCTTTGGTGGTATCCAGCGCCCGCCGGGGTTGGCCATTGGGCTTACTGGTATCCCACATCAATTCACCCTCAAACCCGGTCATCCTGGCAATCTTCTCCACCAGGTCTTTGATGCTGATCTCAAACCCTGAGCCGATATTGACTGGTTCGGATTCGTTGAAGCGCTCTGTTGCCAGAGCGATGCCTCGAGCAGCATCTTCCACATAGATGAACTCCCGGGTGGGAGAACCGTCACCCCAGACAATAATGTGATCCGCGCCGCTTTCCTGTGCCTGAACACATTTTCGAATCAAGGCAGGTATCACATGGGAACTGCGGGGATCAAAATTATCGCCAGGCCCATAGAGGTTAACTGGGAGTAAGAAAATACTGTTAAACCCATATTGTTCCCGGTAGGCTTGCGATTGAACCAGGAGCATTTTCTTCGCCAATCCATAGGGCGCATTGGTCTCTTCTGGGTAACCAATCCACAAATCCTCTTCTTTAAACGGGACTGGCGTAAATTTGGGGTAAGCACACACTGTGCCAATGGCCACAAATTTCTCCAAACCAAATTGATACGCCTGGTGAATCAACTGGACGCCCATCATCAGGTTATCATAAAAGAATTCCGCCGGGTGTTCTCGATTGGCCCCAATCCCACCCACATGAGCGGCCAGATGGATGATCACATCCGGGTCAGAATCCTTAAGCATCCGCTTAATAGCATCCAAATCGACAAGATCATATTCATCAATGGTTGGGATGAAGATTTCCCGTGCCCCAAGTCTGCGTAACGTCTCAACCAGATGCGTTCCGAGAAACCCATCGCCTCCCGTCACACATATTCGTTTTGCGGTCCAATCGAAAAAATTTGTCATCTCACCTCTTTGATTAATTCTGTCGTGTTCCATTATATTCGAGCCTGATATCCAGGCCATCCACCAGTAGAACAGGGACATCTTGTTCTCGTGTGACCTTAAAATGTTGCTCCATACAGGTCAACCGGCACACATCCGCAATGTCGCCATTGCCCTCAATGCGCAACCTGTCCAGGTCAGCTTCTGCAAGCTCTGCCAACAAACAGCGCACCTGTTCACGAACCTGATGAAATAACCGGAAGGATTGTTGAATATAAGCCACCGTTAAGTTTGCCCGTAGCGCAAGCCCTTCCGGTGTGATAATATAGCGCAGTTTTCGGCGTCTTGCTCGTTTGACTTTGATGCAACCTTTATCAATCAAGCGCTTTAAATGCCAATTAACCGTACCAATGGCAACGCCCAGGTTCTGGGCCAGTGAGGCCTGAGACACATCCGGATCAGCTTCAACTTCCTGCAATAAGGCCAGGTCGCGGAAATCATCGGTTTTTAAATCTACATCAACCATAATTTCAATATCTGAATTATAATCTTCATAATTTTGCGGTCAAGCTGGTCATTCTGCTGGTTTTGGCACCAAGATTGACATCGCACTTTTTTCAAGCTCTAAAATGCTGTGATAATGAGCATCCAAATAATAGGCCACACGCGCCACCCAGACATTATTTTCCTCACCAAAGCGAACATTTTCCGGCCGGATTACCAGGGATAAAGGCTCAGCCACGATTAAATCAAATCGATGTGCTTCAAGATCCTGGCGAAATTGGCCCAGATAGGCTTCATTATTGGACATCGCCATTTCCATTAAGAAGACCTTTTCATACTCCGATACAAGGGTCACATCGGAGATGAGGTCAAAAGTCAGTAGATGCCGGCTCTGAATGAACAGGACTTCACCGCCATCTGACACGCGTGTATCAATCAAGGACTCAACCCGGGCGATGTCTTGCCATGCAATTTCATCATCCAAATCTGGATAAGGTTGAACCTGATCCAGGGCAAAAATTAAGGGAACCAAGAAAGCCACAACCAGCAGTGGGACTGGGAATTTCCCATGGACAAGTTTTTCAGGATGATCCGGCACAAAGTGATTAAACTCGATATAAACCCCAACCACGGCCAGTAAAACGAGGTACGCATCCATATTGTGCAAGTTGTTCCCACCGCCTATTTTCATACTGACAACAAAACCACCTATCAGCAAGGTAACCAGGATACTCAACAGGGCCAGCATTCGAAGTGGACCCCAGGCTCGAAGATTCGGGAGGATACGCCAGGTCAGGATCACCCAGACCGGGAAACTGGCAGTGATGGCCATGTTTATGATCCCCGGCCCAAAGATTTCATTCGGCAGCAGTCGATAAAAGAACAGTGGTGAGGTAAAACTGGAGGCAAAAACTTCAGGCGGGTTGCCACTGATGGCAACATACCCAGCCTGTGAAACGAATGCCAGTAAGAAACCAATTAAAACGGCAAGAATTGGCCAGCGCCAGTATTGCCAAAATCCCTTTTCTCCTTGGGGAATCTCCAGGACATACAGGGCCACCGCCAGCATCCCCGGAACAGGAAACCAATTTACCCGGCTGATCCCTGCCCAAAGCGAAGCAATCATCACATAAATCAAACTCCTACCTAGATGTCGTTTTTCAAAACACAACAGGATGAGAACGACCATCACCATCAAATGGTAATATACCGGCCCTTGATTGATGAAAAGAAAAAACCAGGCTGCCAATCCTAACTTCACCAACTGTTCTCTGAGGTTAAACCGATGCACCAATGCAGCACCACCCGCAAATGTCATCCCCAACCACAGAAGAACCTGCCACAGGCGATGGAACCAGATCGGTAGTGCAGGGATGATAAAAGGTGCTGATTGCATCAAATAACGGGACGGATGTAATGATGAAAGCGGCGCCCAACTTCCATAGATCCACGGTGAGAAAAATAAGGAAGCATAATAATACCGGCTCGCTTCAGACCATCCTAAAGAGAGCGGATAGGCCTGAACATCTGGGATAAAACTGATGACCCATAAACTCATCCCAAAGATAGAAAAACTAGCCAGGAGGGCATGGATTGGACGGATTTTTTGGGTGCCGGTTAGAAAAATGGCTCCCAGAACACCCAGATGTCCAAATAGCCAAAGCTGGTTAATACCAGTCAAAACCAGTAAATCGAGGCCGGCCAGTCGATAATAACCATAAGCGGCAATCAACAGCCCAAAGAAAACCCAATTAAACAGTCCAATGGCTGAAATATACTTATAGACAGAAAAAGCAAACTGTAGACCTTGGTCCTTGCCTCTATCAGACATAATCAATGCTGCTGCTAAAATAATAAAAAACAAAAAATAAGGCCAAGACCACAGGATGGTGCTGCCCGAATAACCGAAAATCAGCGACCCTAAACCCCGTGTATCTTGAACCCTGATGATAATTACAGCCAGGTTGATCACCAGAAGAACCAGCAGGTAGTAACGCATTGTCCCAAGAGTTTTGGCGGATGGATGACCTGTATTAATATTGGTTGACATTTCCAATTCGTCCATATTATTCGGCTATTGTTCAGTTATTGTCCGGTTATTGTCCGGTGATTGTCTGGTTTCTTCAACCTTTCCGACGGGATTTGAGTCACCTGATAATATACCCGGTAAAAAAAATGCCCCGGGCAAACTGGCAATCATGAACATTACCCGCATTAACAACGCTAAAACCAGGCTGTTTGATCCGGCAACACCCCCAAAAGTGGCAAATATTAATGAAAGGGATGCTTCCTGCAAACCCAAACCATTGAGCGAGATGGGGATCAGGGTAATAAAATATACCAGCACCCACAAGCCCCCTGCTGTCCACCAGGAGATAGGGTCATCCAGTCCTTGAAGGATGATCATCACCATTGAAAAGGTGCAGGCCATGTGGATAAAGGAGCAACCTGCTGCCAGCCCAAGCTGGAATGGTTTCTGAAACCATAAAGTCAATAAACGCCCAGTCCTGGAAAAAAAAGTGATTAACCTCATCCAAAGATCTGATAAGGAGATACCCAACCCACTGGAAGTCAGTGCAACCTCAGCAGCCGGCACCATAATCACACGGGATATTCCAAAGGGCAGAAATGTTGACATGGTCGCCATTCCTACCAGGCGATCGATCACCAGTGATGCCGTCACACCCGCCGACTCCAAACCCACATGGACAGCACCCCCCAACTTGACCACATCGCCACCAATCGTGCTGGGCAGCACATTGGTGGTGAACAAGCCCACAAATGAGAGCTGACATATTTTCCAAAAGGGCACCTCTGGTTCCACAACACGTAAAAGGATGAACCAGCGTAATGTGACCATGATGCGTGAAGCAAATGCCAGAAGCAGCACAATCAGCAGCAAATTTAATGGTAGATTCTGCAGGGCTTCCAGAAAATCAATCCAGTTCAACCAGACCAGAACAGCCACCACCCCAAAGGCGATGGCTGTTCCAAGCAAACGAAGCAAAAACATCTTCCTCGGTTGCCCTTCGACGGGTAAACGTAATAGCTTCAGCTTACCTCCGAATTCCTGTGAGGGGCTGCCACGCCCATACGCTTCCTAACAGTGTAGGTTGGTTTTTGCTGGGATTCATGATAGGTGCGGGCCAGAAGTTCGGCAATCAAACCCATTAATACAGACTGGAATCCAAAAGAGAGCATCACAATGGCCACTTGAAAAAAAGGTGATGTCAGCACTTCAGTTCCCACCATGACACGCCGAATCGCCAGAAATGCCATCAAGATGACACTGACCAGGACGAAAACTCCTCCGATACCGCCAAAAAGGTAACCGGGTTTTCCAGCATAGGCACTTAGAAATTTAACCGTAAATAAATCCAAAATAACTTTTGATATCCGCTCAAGACCATATTTTGCTTTACCCCAGCGCCGGGAATGATGACGAACAGGAACCTCGACAATTCGTGCCCCCATTGAATGGGCATATACCGGTATAAAGCGATGCATTTCACCATACAACCTAAACCCGGTGATGACTTCACGCCGATAGGCCTTAAGTGTACAACCATAATCATGCAATTTAACACCTGTAACCCAGGATATCAAGCCATTTGCAATGCGCGAAGGCAGCGTCCGGGTGAGAAAGGCATCTTTGCGATCTTTTCGCCAGCCGCTGACCACATCAAATCCTTCCTGAATCTTTGCAAGCATCTCAGGGATATCGGTTGGGTCATTCTGTAAATCGGCGTCCATCAATAGAATCACCTCACCCGTTGAATGATCAATACCAGCGGCGATAGCTGTCGTTTGGCCAAAGTTGCGCCGTAGAAAGACCACCCTGGTGTGTTCAGGGTCATCCCCTGCAATCTTTTCAAGTTCCCTTCCGCTCAGATCATCGCTGCCATCATCCACAAAGATAACTTCCCAGGGTTGATTAAGTTCAGCGAGGGCCTGATCCAATGCGGATTTGAGGTGGGTTAAACTATCCGCTTCATTATAAACAGGTACAATAACCGAAAGGAACACACCATCTCCAGGGTAAATTTCAATATATGAATTATATTGTCTCGTCGTCACCCGTCAAGACAGGCTTTTTTTGCTTCCTATCCCACAACCATCCCCCAAGGATGACACCCCCGCTTAAAACAAGAATGAAGGCAACCATCACCCATAGTGTAAAACGCGGCAGGAAACGATAATAACGACTGATATACCATTGGGTGAAAAATGCAAGAAAAATGCCCACAATGATCAACCCGCGGGTAAACCAGCGATCTTTTTGTTCAAAGGCGTAATGGATCGCCCACCCAGCCAGGATGGCCATCCAGGGCAAAAATATTGTCCGGTACCTGGGATTATCCCATTGATCACCCCCTGCTCGCGCTGAAGCAATGAAGATCCACACCCACACTAAAAAGAGGAGCACCAACAACCAGCGTCGTTTATCAATCGGCTTCACACACCAAACACGGACAACCGCGTAGACCAATACCGGAAAGAGCACATACCAACCGAGAGAACGGGATATGGCCAGGCTCCGCCATATAATTGGGGCTGGGGCTGCAATTGCCGCCGGTAATACTGGCTGAAAAAGTCCATAGATGAAAACAAAGGGGAAATGCAACCAGCCCGGAAGCGTTTCAAGGTGAAATTGAACCCGACCTGATCGGATAATGGTTTGCAGGGTGTCCCAGTGGAGCACTTCGCCAACCCAATCGGCAACTAGCCAATAGGTGATTAAGAAACCCAGAAGTATTACCAGCCACCCCGCCGCCTGAAGCCATGTTTTTTTAATACCAGAAGACTCAAATACCCATATCAGTAACAACCCTACTGCAATAAGGGGTCCGCCAACCCTGATTGAGAGCAGTAAAAGGCTACCGGCGCTTAAGATGAAAACCGCAAGGGCCAGCTTCTTTTTATCTCTTTCCAACCAGCGCATCACAGCCCAGAACATGATCACAAAAAACAAAATCATGAATGGTTCACGCATTTGGGAAGCGCCCAGCAATATCCCTTCAGGGTAAAGCACAAAGAGCCATCCCGCCCATAGGGCCGCTTTTCGTTCCAGTTTATTATGAATAGCCGCCATCAAGAAAGGCAAGCTGAGCGCCATCGCTCCGGCGGTCAAAACCACCATCAATGTCGGTCGGTGTATATCCGGGCTTATGTAACGGTAAACAAACCCGCTCAGGGCAAGCAATCCTCCATAGCGGTCTGTTTCTGAAATGTCTCTAAAGGCTTCTATAAGAGATTCATCCGATTTAGCCAGCGCCCAGGCATGCCTGTCTCGGCGATACGCATCTTCGAAGACATAACCAGCCTGCTGTGTCGCCGTTTCATACCCAAATTGAGGTAAACCCCAGGCGAGGAAAACACCATAAGCAAGACGTAGGAAAAATGCCAAAAACATCATCCAGGCCAATGCCCGGCTACCTTTCACGGTGGCCCATGCGAGATAAAGGATGGTGCCAGTCAGGAAGAATAACACCGATGCAGCTAAAAACCCCAACCAAAAATTGCCTGCAGCCAATAGCCACTGGAGTAGCGCCCCAAGCAGCACACTGCTACCGGCAATTAAGCTAAATGGGACTTTATTTTCTTCCATCCATTTTTGGCCATTCATTGCAGCTTATCTCTCCCTCGGAATCACAGCCTGACGTCTTTCACGCCAGGTCGCATAACCAATCCATAAGACCCAAAAGACGACCCATGACTGCATCGGCACAAGGAAGCGCGGGTTATCCCCATGGTCGAGAACGGAAGATAAAATTGAAGTCGCCCATATCGCCCCTGCCACCAACCAGTGAAATGCGTTTATTCTCCAGGAAATCCGCAATTTACTCGACACCAATGCCGCGATACTGGTGAAAATAAAAACCAGGTTCATTACAAATAATAACCCACGCGCAGAGAGGATGATGCTCCGGATTGCTGAAGCCAGGCCTGGCGAAGAGATGGCAGCTTGATCCCAGTAAACCGGCGCTCGCCAGAACAACCACCACCCACGCACAACCCGGGAAAGGTATTCCCAGGGATGGTTCAAGATTAACTGGATTGAGATGCTTTGTAATGTACGGGATAATTCGTAGAAATGCATACCGGTGGCTTCCTGCATGGCGGGGATCGCATCCCAGATGGTATTGCCCTGGGTACCATGTGTGTCCATACGCGCCTGTCGATAGGTCAGGTAAATATCGCGTAATTCTGCGTGTTCATCGGGGACGGCCTCAAAATAATATCCCGTATGCTGCACAAGGTGATAACCGGTCATGGTCGTCAAACTGAACACCTGATAATTTGAGCGTATCCATAACATCCACCCGCCAACCAATAAAATGGCTGGCAGCAGCACGCCCACGACTGGCTGCCAATTAAAACGCCATTTTTTGCCTTCAAAGGAAAAGGCCAAAAACAAGACCAGCCATAACGGCACGAAAATAAACAGAGGTCGGGTGAGTGTCGCCAATGCCCCACTGAGGCCTATTCCCAGCGCCAACCAAAGGGAACGGTATTTTGGATTGTCCAACCAGAGAAAAGCGCCCAAAAGCGACAGCATCAGCCAAAAAGTGGCCAGGGTTTCTGTAAGAAGATTGGCTTCAAAAAAGAACTGCCCAGGATTGAGCGTATGGGCCAGCGCTGCCACTGCGCCAAAGAAAGGTTTCCCGGTAGCCTTCCAGCCGATACCAAACCAGCCCATGGTGACAAGCATACCCAGGAGCAGCTGCACCCCATAAACAGCCCTGTCCGGACCAATAAAAGCAATAAAGGCAGGATAGCCTGGCGTTCGGGTCCCATCATAAAATTGAAACCCACCCAATACTGCCTCCGCAGAACGGCGATAACTGGGTGTGTCACTGTATGAAACAGCCGGGTATGTAAGAAAAAGGGTCACCCGCAAGAGAATCGCCACAGCCAGGACGATGCCCAGCCACTTGATCAGGTTTTTATTTTCTTTGCTTATCATAACAGCTAATTTTACCAGTACTTGCGTATTGGATTCACAGAAAACCGGTAAGCGCTCGCTCAGCCCGAGAGCGCCAAGTATACTTTTCAACCGCAGCTCGTGCAGCACGGCCAAGTTGTTCCCGCCTGCCTGGGTCTAACCGCAAAGCGGTCAGGTTTTCCTGCCAAGTGGTTAGATCATCAGGTGGGCAGAACACAGCGGTGGTCTCATCCAAAACTTCTCTAATCACCGGCAGGTCACTGCTGAGGATGGCCCGACCTGCAGCCATATATTCGAACATTTTCATTGGACTGGCAATCTCTGCTGAGTTGCCACCACCACTGCCCGAAACCTTTTTCTCGTATGGCATTAACAGAATATCTGAAGCCGCCTGATACTGGGGCAAGCGTGCATTGTCCACAAACCCAGTCAATGTCAGGTTCATCACCCGATCCTTTTTTTGTCGTTCCTCCCAGACCGCTACATCTTCCTGTTGTCCTCCAACCCATAATAAATTGATCTGCGGCATGGCTTTCGCCAGTTCAAACATTAATGACATACCACGGCCGGCATAAAAATGTCCTGTGTACCCGGCTGTAAACCCTTCCTGCAAACCCAATATGTTGCGGGCCTCTTCCGGTGTGGGCAGCGCCTGATATCGCTCAAGATCAACGCCATTGGGTGAAACAATCATGTCAAATTCAGGCCCGGTCATCTGAAATTCTGAGCATAAGATCCTTTTAAGTGCATGGGTATTAGTCAGGATGCGTCGGTTTGGGCGGGCTTTTATAAAACGATTAAGCAGCCAGGGGCCAAACCTGCCAGTGACACGATCATGCAACTCTAAAATCACAGGGGTCCCCTGCCAGAGTGCCAATACGCCAGCCTGCAAAACCCAGGTATAAATGAGATCAGGTTTGAGCCTGCGTGCTGCCTGAACTGCTTTAAACGCATAATCATAGCGTTTGAAGGTGAGGTTTTCCGGGATCCAACGAATTGTTAATTTTTGTCTCAAGCCGTAAAGATTTTGAAGTTCATCCCAGGAAACG
>PWSY01000167.1 GCA_003563055.1 Anaerolineaceae bacterium
TCACCATCCATTTTGACCTGGATGCCGGGCTGGGGACCACCTTCAACACAGATTTTACAAGAATCAAGGAATACATTGACCGCACCCATACCCCCCATGTGAATACCCACCTCGTCACACCGAGGAATTTTGACCCGAACAACGAGGAAGAACTGCAAAAGATCAAGGCCCTCTGGCGTGAAGAAATCCAGGTAATGGTTGACCACCTCGGCGCAGAAGCCGTTGCCCTGGAACAATTTCCTTACACCGAATCCACACCCCACATCCGCCCCGCCACGGACCCTACCATCTTCTCACAGGTCATTCGCGATACCGGGTGCATGCTGCTGCTCGACCTGGCCCATGCCCGCATCACAGCGGACACCCTCAACATGGATGTCAGGGACTATGTCAACGCGCTGCCCCTTGACCGGCTGGTGGAATTACATATTACCGGTATCCAGATGCACAGCGGTGTGCTGACAGATCATTTTGAACTGGGTGCCGAAGATTGGGCGTTATTGGCCTGGACATTGGAGAAAATCCGCATGGGCCATTGGCGCAGGCCAGAAATTTTTGCCTTTGAATATGGTGGTGTGGGATACAGCTTTGTCTGGCGAAACGAAGAAGCGGTTCTTAGATCGCAAGTCCCAAAGCTTTATGATATGGTTCATCAGGCATAATCAGACAATATCAATCAGGCATATTCAAACATAGTCCTGCTTATTTCTCAAACCAAACGGTAACCTCGCTTTACCAACCCATAGGCCAGGTCAACCATCCGATTATGGGCTGTTGCTATGTCAATCTGACCACGATGAACCAGCTTCGCCAGCCAGTGAGCAGACATCCGGCGCCACAGGTCATGGCGTGTCGGAATGGAAAGAAAGGCTCGGGTATCATCGTTGAACCCCACGGTGTTATCAATGCCAGCCGTCTCCATCACAGCCTCAAAATAACGCATCATCCCATTCGGACTGTCATGAAACCACCATGGCGGGCCCAACTTCACGGCCGGATAAGCCCCCGCAATCGGCGCCAATTCCCGGGCATATCCGCTCTCATCCAGGGTGAATAAGATCAAGCGCAGACGCTCATCCATCCCGAAAGCATCCAGCAGGGGTTTCAGGTTATGAGTCCATTCCACGGCTACCGGGATGTCAAAACCCAGGTCGGGGCCATATGTGCGAAAAACTGTTGGGTTATGATTCCGGAAAGCACCCACATGGAATTGCATCACCAACCCGTCCTCGACGCTCATCCTGGCCATCTCGGTGATCATGTGCCCTTTGAACAGCCTGGCATCTGCAGATGTAAGCTTTTGAACCAGCCCTCTCTGAAAGATGGCTTCAACCCGATCATCTGAGAGACAACAGGTAAAGGGGATTTCAGCGCCAAGGTCTGTGGCAACCGCGCCCATTGCCTTAAAGTAAACGCGCCGCTGTTCCAATGCCTGGATATAGGAACAGAAATCACCAATATCAAGATCACAGACCCTTGAAAGAGAATCGATGTTTTCTCGCCATTCAGGATGGCCTATGTCGATCACCTGGTCAGGTCGAAAGGTGGGTCGTACAGGCTGCCCCCAGCTTGATTCTCGGATCGCCCGGTGAGCATCGAGGGACTCTAAAGCGGCATCCGTCGTGCTCAGGTCTTCAATATTGAAGGCTTGATAAAGCTTCTGTGGACAGAAGTCAGCACAATCGATTACAGATTGTATGTGAGAAAAAAGTGCCTGGGCATTCTCGGCATGGGGTTTTTCATCAATCTCAAAGACCATCGCCAGCGCGTTTTCTATCCACAACCCCGTTGGTGTGCCATCAAAAAGGCTAAAGTGATCGCAAAATACCTGCCAAACCGCCTGTGGAGTAGCCTTTCTTTTATCAGAATCCAATGGTGAGTGACCTAATGCTGTAAATGAGATGCCATGCGATATCAGCATGCGCAGCACATAGTGATCCGGTGTCACAAATAATGATGCTGGGTCTTTGAATGCCTCACTCCCATCCACAAATAACCAGGGGTCAAGGTGGGTGTGCGGGCAAATGAGCGGTAGATCGGATGCTGATTCAAAGAGCCCCATGGCAGTTTTATGACAAGCTTCTTCAGGATAAAACATGCTTATTTTGGCTTTTTTCATCATCCTCCAAATTATTATGACGCAGGGTCATCGCAATCATCAAAAAGCAAAGAAAGCACATCTAACAAAATGAAGTGCCCTAAGGCCATGGTATAGAACTGCTATAACAGCACAGAAAAGGCTCGCACCAAACCATTTCTCATCTTGATGTAATTTGGCATTGCTTTATTAAAAATATTCTATCATAATAATACAAACAGCTTTTTGAGTGAAATGATGATTTTACAGGAAAAATTGACTGTAAACCTTTTACAAGACCATAAAAAGATATTCAAATATCTTGATTTTAAAGGTAATATTAAGTAACAAAAGAGAAAGGAAAAAAATGGCAACTTTAGGACAGAAATTACGTGAACTAAGACATCAAAAAGGATACAAGCTCAATGAGGTCGCAAAAGGCGCTGATCTATCAATTTCTTTCATCTCCTTAATCGAACGGGACAAAGCCTCCATTTCGGTTGAAAACCTGCATAAATTGGCAAATTTCTATAATGTACGGCTGTTTCAGATCTTCCAGGACATCGAAGAAGAAGACGCCTATATTGTCCGCAATAACCAAATGAAGGAACTGGGTGCATTTGGTACGCTCACCAATTCAACCCTGTTCTTGCTTTCACCAGAAGACAACCTCTCCTTCCGGGCAATCCTGGCTCGCATCCCGCCTGCGTCACAAAATGAAGAGATTCGCCTTCAAAAAGGTGAAACCTTTATTCTCGTCAAAGAAGGTCAGCTCGAGATTATCATACCCAATAAAAAATCCTTTTCGTTGAGCGAGGGTGACAGCGCCCACCTGACCAGCTTTAAAGGTACTTTATTGAGAAATGCTAGCGATACACAGCCTGTGATGATGTTGATTGTGGCCTCAGCAACAACACAACATGTCAATAAACAAGGTGACACGTTGAATTATCACGAGATCACACAATAACCACTGCCTGATCGCGACCGGCAATACCCCATAAGGTGTGTGTCCATCCTCTAGGACAGTTGGCTATTGACAATCAGCCAGAAATAGTGTATTATTTAGATACGATTTGTCTTGTTATCGCAGTTTTAACTCGAATAGCAACCCAAATTACATGATCTCCAATATTTCTCTCCTCAATGAAAAAACTGCCCAAGTAAGGGCAGTTTTTTCTAACCGTCTTTAGCCAGAGTCCAATACTTAAACTTAAGGTAACTGCTCAGTCTGCAAGAGATTCAGGGGGGTGTGGTGTGTCAGCTCCGCTGACACACCACACCCCCCTCTCTTTAGAAGCAGGGCTACCTGAGGAGTTACAACTTAAGTTCTGTTTTCGGGGATCAATCGCTTATAATGAATGGGTACAACCAAACAGATGAAAGCCAATAGTGATCAATATTACACAAACATTTTGCATACCAGAAAATGAAATTGAAGAGAGATTCATCCTGGCTTCAGGCCCTGGTGGGCAAAACGTCAATAAAGTCGCCACGGCAGTTCAATTGCGCTTCAACATTCACGCATCCACCACACTTCCGGCGGAAGCCAAGCACCGGCTGCACTCCCTTGCTCAAAACCAGATCACACAAGCGGGTGTGTTAATCATTGAGTCCAGAGAACATCGCTCGCAGATCAGAAATCGAGAAATGGTCCGTAGCAAATTTGCCCAACTGATCCGCAAAGCACTTAAACGCCCTGAACAACGACATAAGACAAAGCCTACCAAAACCTCGCAAGAAAGGCGTTTAAACAATAAAAAGCGCCACGGGAAAAAGAAACAATTACGCCAAAAACCACCTCAAGATGATAAAACCTGATAGCTATGAAAGTGCAAATGAATAAAAATATTCCCGCCCTGACAGCAGAACAAATGTCAGAAGTCGACCGGTTAATGATCGAGGTCTATCATATCGACCTCCTCCAGATGATGGAAAATGCAGGTCGCAACTTAGCCGATTGTGCGCAATCAATGGTTAATATCGGTGTTCTCCATCAGCTATATAAAAAATTAAATATCCGGGTTGGGCCGCTATTCAGACACAAATCCATTATTAACATCTTCTAGCCTTTCCACCACCTGATTTGGTTTTGTAATGATCCTGCCAGGTGTATAATGATCAAGCCATGAAACTATTACTACGCTTTGCAAAACAATACACTTTACCATTAGCCATTACAGTTCTCAGCATGTTAATCCTGGTTGGGGCGCAATTATTGATCCCTTGGTTGATTCGGATACTGATCGAGTTGGTTACAGAACAACAACTCACCCAGGAAACGATAGGGATTGTCTCTCGATTAACACTGATCGCGTTATTGACCTTCCTGGCCCGGGGTGTTGTTCAATTCCTGCGAAGTTATATGGCGCATATTGCCGGATGGGGCGTGGTTTCAGATGCGAGAAGATTTGTTTATGGTCACCTGCAAAGACTCTCGCTTCGGTTTTACGAAGATAAACAAACCGGCCAATTGATGTCCAGGATCGTAAATGACACCGACCTGTTTGAGCGGATGATTGCCCATGCTATCCCGGATGTGTTGGTCAACATCATCACTTTCATTGGAATCACCCTGGTTTTAGCCAGTCTTAACTGGCGTCTGACACTCTACAGCATGGCACCTATCCCCTTGGTGATCCTGTCCCTGTTGGGATTTTCCAAGTTTGTCCGACCTGCTTTTCGTCGTCGTCAACACGAAGTGGGTGAATTGAACGCAATCCTCAACGACAGCATTGCAGGAATCCGTGA
>PWSY01000052.1 GCA_003563055.1 Anaerolineaceae bacterium
AATGCCTTATTATGATGCGGGTTACGGGGCATATGCCGAAGGAGTCCCCGTTGCGGCAGGCACCTTAACCATCGCCTTGGAATGCAATTTGACCTATTCCATTGAGTGAAAATTTATCGATCATCCCCTGATAATGGAGAGGCGCTGTTGCTTGCAGCGTCTCTCTTAACAAACCGATTATGCAGGTATATGGATGGAAACTTATGCAAGATTTTCTAACAATTCACTGTGTTGCTTCACAGGCAATTAATTCTAAAAAAGCTGGGCGCTCAAACAATGTGCCCAATGATGGGACAACTGCGATTGGTAAAGGCATTGATCCCGTTGATGGTACCCCAACCCCCATGGTTTATGTCTGCATCCCTGATGGGTTAATCTATGCCAAAACTTGATACCAGAAAACACCCCCCAAATAACGGCTAAATTGAATGGATAAAGTATTCATCGGGTCGTTGTATTAATGGTGTGACCGCACCTTACGACTTTCAATTGCCCTGCCCCTGGAAGGGCTATTTAGTGAACAGTGTTTACTCGATGGTATACTAATACCATAATCAGGAAACTTTTACTCAGCAATAACATGTAAGGCTGTCGATCCTGGTGAACCGTTTCATATTTCTAAGATTCAGGAGAATACGATATGCAAATTGTAACTGACAGCGGGTTTGATCTTTCACCCCAACAATTAAAGGACCACAAAGTACACCAACTGCCCCTTAAGATTGTCCTTAGCGGCACAACTTACCGGAGTGGTATCGATATCCAGTCCGAAGAGTTTTATCACTTATTGGAAAACACCGAAGATATGCCAACCACATCCGTCCCCTCACCGGGAGAATTTCTCGAAATCTACAAGCAAATAATTGAGAAAGACCCGGATATCCTTTCCATACATATCTCCTCCGGTCTGAGCGGCACCTATAACGCGGCTTTGACTGCAGCTAAGCAAATCACTGATGCCAATATCACCCTGGTAGACACCCGCACCCTATCAGCCGAAATGGGCTGGCAGATTGAAGCCGCTGCACGCGCTGTTAAAGCGGGCTGGCCATTGGAAAGAATCCTCGATCTATTGAATCAAGTTAGAGATTGTTCCGAGATGGTGTTTACCTTGCCAGACCTTTCCTACCTGATCCATGGCGGCCGGATCAGCCATTTAAAAGGGTTGATGGCCTCGCTGCTCAACATCAAACCGATTATAGGGGTTGATAAATCAACGGGCAAATATCAAGATTTGAAGAAAAGTCGTACTTTCAAACGCGCCATCAAGGATATCCCTGTCTACATGACCAGCAAGTTCAAGGAAGGCACCCATTTAAGAGTTCAAGCTGGTCATGCAGGCAATCCGGAGGCTTTGGCGCAATTACGGCAAGCAACGGATGCCCTTTTCAAATGCGAGTGGCTGCCTGATTGCTCAATTTCACCTGTCCTGGGCGCACACACCGGGCGAGGACTGGTTGGACTGGCTTTTACACCCATCGCAAATTGGCCAGAACTACCCTGACAAAGGCATAAAAATGCCTTTCTTGAAATCCATGTCAGGCTCTTGCCGTTAACATAAAAACCCCATAACTACTCAGGCAGCCCTGCTGTTGATGAGCAGAGGGGTTGGTGTGGCGGCTCTACCGCCACACCAACCCCTCTAGTTCCCTCGCAGACTGAGCCTGAGCAGTTACAAAACCCCCAAGAAATTCCAATCTTCGGGGTTTTGTGGTTTGGATAAGCGCTCTTTATGGCATGGGATTATTCGCGCCCCAATCATCGCCCAGGACAACAATAAGATCAAAGCCAGCATCGAGGTCGAAGCGATAGTGAATGTTGTTGGCGTTGAGCCCTAAAATCTCCGAAATGCCCCGCAGCGTATAAGGTGTGCCCTGATAAACATAAACCTGCGAATACACCGTATAGTCAGCATTTGCTTCTTCCACAATATTGAAGCCTTGGTCTCTGAGCCAATCTGCGGTTGAGGAAGCTAAACCAGGGTATGAAGACCCATTTCGAAGCGAAACCCGAGCCCCTTCTTCCCCGATCAGCTCCGAAATATCCCCTGTTGCTACTGGGCCCAACGACCCACTTATTCCAAAGATTTCATCTCGCAATAAACGGATCCTGTCCGGCACCGGCCTGAGGATGGCCATATCATCTTCAGATGTGGCAAGCGTCACATACTCGTTGGTGATGACAGCGGTTGAGATATCTCTGGGGTTAACATCCATGGCTGACCAGGCCAGTTTGATGGCATCGTTCAGGGTCATATTAGTGCGGATCCCGGAAGACAGATCGCTGAAGATCTGCGGTGCATTCGCTACCAAGGTTGGCATCAAGTCAAATTCCAGGATACGGCTGCGCAGAGCCATAACAAAATTCTGCTGCCGGCCTGCGCGGTCAAAATCCCCACCTTCTGTTTTCCTTGCCCGCACGTAAGCCAGGGAAAATTCACCATCCAGGGTGTAGGTGCCTGCCTCCAAGACCCTCGTGTTCCATCTGCCGCGGCGATCCAGGACCATCTCTTCTTCGAGGGTAATTTTTACGCCCCCGATGTGGTCAATAAAATCCACAAAGGCCTGAAAATCAATCTGGGCATAATAATGAATCGGGACTCCCAAAAGTTCTTCAACGGTCTTTGCCGCCAATGCCGGTCCTCCTCCGGGCATGTTATAAACCTCTGCCAGGTAATAGGCCGTGTTGATCCTATGGTATTCAAACCCTGGAATTGGCACCCATAGGTCCCTGGGGATCGAGAGCATGCCGGCGGTGTGATTGACCGGGTCATAAGTCAAGACCATCATGGTATCCGTTCGGGGGGTGTCTCCGGCTTCCCAATCACGGTAATCCAACCCCATCACCAGGAAATTCACCCGGCTGACGCCATCCCAGGGCTCCGGTGCCGGCAAACTGGCTGGGGGCACATATTCTGTGGGCAGTATTTCCGGGTCTTCACCTTCGATCGTTTCAGCTGCGGGTAAAACCGGGTCGCCAGGCAATAAAAAGGTTTGATTGGTCGCGACAACATGTCTGACCAAATTGAAACTATATACCGACCCCACAATCGCCAGCAACAACACTGCCCCCAGCAGGATTTGTGTCAGGCGATCCTTGGGAAAATTTTTAAGGATATTCTTAAAGAATTTCATATTTTTCTCTTCATTTTATCGGCTAGGTCTATTAAAAATATTAGACCTAGCATAAAGACTTGATTACTACGGCTTTTTTAGCGAGCTGGAAGGATTATTTCATCGGTGGTGGGGGCACTGGCAAATCGGCTTTGCCAGTGTCAACCCATTTGTCGCCCTCATCGATCAGCATGACCGGAATATCCTCGACAATCGGGTATTTCCGATCACAATCCTGGCAAATCAACCAGTATTCCTGATAATATGCCAACAAGCCCTCACGCTCCTGAACGCAGTTTGGGCAACGCAGCATGTCTAATAATTCTTGTTTAACCATCGAACCTCCGATGCAAAACCTTGATTTAAACCAGGGTAAGAGTCTTTTTGAGAGTCTTTTAAGCGACTGTTAATTCTAGTTCAAACAGAAAAAAAAGACCAGTCACCTGATTTTAAATTCTACCACACCAGACTTAATCACCATTAGGCTCAGGAATTCCCTCTGTCCCGGGCCCATACTCGAAAATCGCCTGCCAGGGTTGAAAATGGGTATAAATGGAATCAGAAAAATGGATCTGATCACCTTTGTATACTGTTCGGGTCACCGTCACATCTGCCCCATCGGCGGAATAATCAACCTGCTTGATTACACCTTTGGTAAGCTCGGGGTTTTCGCGGTAGAGGGGCTCAGGTGCCGGGACAACGTTGGTTGGGCCGGTTGTACTCCACTCGACGGTACGCCCATCACTGGTGGAATAAAACTTCCAGGTCAGTGCAAAATTGCCCACATAGGTCTCCATTAATAGCCAGTTCTCGGTGTCATTGGTGAATTTCAAGTCGACAATGGGCACATACACGGCTGCATCAAGCCCCGCCAGACGGGTATCGCGCGAGCCATCCGGACGCATCTCGTAGTAACCTACACGGTATGAGTGGGCATGACGCTCAACGATTGGGAATCCGGCAAAGAAAGCTGTCCGAAAAAGGGTCGTGCTCACCTGACAAACACCCCCACCCACAGCCCGGATGGTTTGCCCGCCGTAGATGATCAGCGCTTCTGCATAACCGCTGTCAAGGCTGATGTTCCCCAGGGCCTGCGCCATCGAAAAGGTCTCTCCCGGGGCAACCAGCAACCCATGAAAGCGGGCTGACGAAGCCCTGATATTCTGGACGCGGGCGGCCTCAGACCCATAGAAATAGGTTGTCTCTTGATGAACTAGTTCTGTTATCCCTAATGCTTCACCGGTCATGTCATCGGTGACATCCGGAATGAGCGAGGTAAATTGAAGATCGATATCATGCTGCCCAGCCATCAGTTGCGTATTGATATGCTCAACACTTGACTTAATATCGAGCTCTTGCCCGATAACCGCTGGCTCGAGCAAGTCCAATAGCCCTGACTCATCATTGAAGATAAACCGGGAATTGACCGTTTCGATCAATAAACCAGGCGCAAGACTGCTGAGGTACATATTCATCAAATTTTCATTGATCGCGATTGTAAACCCAACCTCGTCCGTTTCGACCCCGTCCGCCCTTGTTATGACCAGCATCGAAGCCAGATCAGCAGGCGCTATGGTCCAGGTACGCGTTTCACCACCATCATTCATAGCCGAGAGGACCAGGGGCTTACTGAGTATCTGTTGTGCCAAATCTGCCTGCGGTCCTACTTCCATAATCACGGGTGCTGTTTCCGTCACAATAATCGATATCTCCCCCCCTTCCATGCGCGTCAAATAGGTCGAGATTAATGCAAGTGTGCCGTCAATGTCAACTTCACGACCTACCTGGCCGCCTTGTACAATCACTTCGGTGTTATCCAGCGCCAGGGAAGCTTCCAGCACCGATTGATCAATTTCAGCTGCGATCGACTGCAAGTAATCTAGGGCAACCCGCTCGTCATAAATGGCGATAGGTGATAATTGAATCCCGAAAAACCAGGCACGGGCTTTCTCGATCACATTCGAAACAAACCACTCTCGCCGGCCTACTTCAAACGCTTTCTGGGCACTGCTGGCGGGTTGCATTGAGTAGCCCAGTTCTTTGGGATGGGCTTCCCAAACCTGTTTACCAAAAGTGAAAACCAGTTTTTCTTCAGTGGCATAGCCTAAGGCTTGGGTGAGCTTCTGGTCGGTTTCTTCAAAGGTCATCCCTGACAATTCAATATCATATACATAAACACCAGGGTAAACACGATCAGCATAAGCTGTTTCAAAACCAACCAGCACCGATAATAAAACCATACTGAATACTATCAGGCTAACCGGCAGCGCCAAAATGACCTGGATAAGGGCATGTTGTGATCCATTAATTTTCATTTCAGGTTCCATCATAGCACCAGATTATACTGCACCAAAATCATTAATGCATAATCAGCCTTTATACAACCTAATTAAGCTGACTCTCTTGTAAAGCAATGAAATCCTTGTCACAACAGCCCCCAAATATTATGTCCCAGAGAATATGTTTCGTCGTATAATTGAGAACAATTCCCTCCACAACAGACTGGAAAATCAGATGACTTTTCCCATAATCCTTCTGATCATCATTATCGTTGTTGCGTTGGTTTTATTTTCTATTGAAACTCTACCCGTGGATGTAACCGCCCTGGGCATCATGCTGGCATTAATTCTTACCAGGATATTGCCAGCGGAATTAGCTTTTGAAGGTTTTGGAAGTGATACCTCTATGATGATCCTGGGGTTGCTGATTTTAACCGCCGCGTTGGTGCATAACGGGGTTGTGCAGATACTCTCCCGCCATATCTTGCGATCGGTTGGTGAAAATAAGAACAGGCTTTACTGGGTCATAATGGGAACTGCAGGTATATTAAGTGCCTTTATGTCTAACACAGCCACCGCTGCTTTTTTTACACCAATGACCATTGGTATAGCAAAACGGTTAAAGATCCACGCATCAAAATTATTAATGCCACTGGCTTTTGCTGCCATCCTGGCCAGTTCTGTCACACTGGTCGCCACATCAACCAATGTGGTTGTGAGCGGGTTGATGGTCCAATCCGGGATACCTCCTCTTGGAATGTTCGAGCTCACACCTGTTGGTCTCCCCATCCTGATCATCGGACTGCTGTATATGTTTTTTATCGGCCAGCATCTCATCCCAATCCGAGATACTGAAAGCCCGGATTTTCAAAACGATATCCTATCCTATTGCTCAGAGTTTAAAATAACCCCAGGTTCAATCTGGGATGACAAGAGCCTTGACGAAATTGCCCTGGGTAAAGATTATGATCTCTATGTCCTTCGAATCTTACAGGAAACCGGGGCTTATATCGAACCTCGCGCCAACACGATACTCAGGGCAGGCGATCGGGTCTTAATCGAAGGCAATCGTGACAGTCTTTTGGCTTTGCAAAATAAAAATATGGTCACATTTACTGGGGATCTTGTGCAAGTTACAGATTTGTCGAGTGGTCTTTCCATGGCGGAAGTAATTGCCCTACCTGGCTCAGTCCTGATTGGGCGAACGCTTCAAGGACTCAACTTCAGGGAACGCTATGGCTTACAGGTTCTGGGTATTAACCGGAAGGGTGAGACAATTCGCCGACGCATCAGTCATGTCAGGCTGCAGGTGGGAGATCAACTGTTGCTTCAGGGTGATCCCGATACGATCCGCAGCCTGAGCAATAATAATAATTTCCGGATTGTGTCAGCGCAAATGGATATTATGCCAGAGTCAAAACGAGCTTATCTATCCCTGACCATTTTTGCGTGTGTGATTTTACTGGTTGCATTCAATTTATTATCACTGCCAGTCGGGGTGCTGCTGGGGGCATTGATAGCCTTTATTACCCGCTGCATTACACCCACAGAGGCATACCGCCAGGTCAACTGGAGCGCCTGGCTTCTGATAGCCTGTATGCTGGCCCTGGGGCAGGCGATGGAGGTGTCCGGTCTGGCTGAATTATTGGCCGAACAGATTGTTTCAGTAGTAGGCCTGTCGAACCCCCTTTTATTGCTGACCGCTTTCTTCTTCATGTCCTTATTGATGACCCAGCCCATGTCCAACCAGGCAGCAGCAGTAGTTGTGATTCCTGTGGCCATCCAAACCGCGGCCATGTTAGGCTTAAACCCTCGCACCTTTGCCGTCATGATTGCCGTCGGTGCCAGTTGTTCATTTATCACTCCCCTGGAACCCGCCTGTCTGATGGTATATGGCCCGGGAAATTATCGTTTCTTCGACTTCGTTAAAGTTGGTTCGATCTTAACCCTGTTGATCTTCATGATTGCCCTGCTGATGGTCCCCTGGCTGTGGCCTCTGGCAAGCTAGAGTCAGCCCCTCTCCTCAGCGCGAATCAATAATTGGTCTGCTTTTGAAAACACCTGCTTACGCAATAGGACGACGGATATCAAGACCGTGATGGCTGCTGTCACAAAGATTGACCCTGAGACAACAAACTGATAAAACCCGGCATAGAAAGGATTCTCGCCTGAAAGTACCATCCCCGCCATGGCGCCGGGAATCCACACAATCCCCAAGGATTGCAATCCATTCACATTGGGCGTCAATGCAGCCGTCACAGCCCGGCGAGCGTAAGGTTGAACCACCCTGTCAGGAGGTGCACCCAGACTCAAGCCTGCTTCAACCTGTCCGACATGTGAGGCCAGTTCGGCATGGAACCTTTCCATCATGAGCGCGTTAGCATTCATCGCACCATAAACCATCATGCTGCCGATAGGAATGATCGAAGTCAACTCCTGCTCGATCACACCCAGTAAAGTCATCACAGTGATCACCAGACCGGAACCACAAGCAATGCCCAGGAAGGATATCCACAAAGCATTATTGAGATTGTGGATTCGGCGAATGGTCATCACACTGGCAGCGATTATCATCCCTAATATGACCGGTACTGCAATCCACAAATTGGCACTGAAAATGATGATCAGCAAGAATCCCACCAGCACAATTTGCCCCAGCCCACGCACCAGGCCAATCAGAATTTCTTTTTGGAGCCCCAATTTAAGCCGCATGGTCACCAGAACTACCAGTAATGCGGCAGTCATGGTCAAACCTGCCTGAGCTGCGCCTAGAAGTATTTGGTCTTCAATCCAATTAGCGAGCATTGAGCACCTCCTCTACAGGGCCATCATCGATCAACTTGCCAGAATCAATCAGGATCACCCGATCCGACATACGGATAGCCTGGTCTTTATCATGTGTCACCAAAATACAGGTCATTTGCTGGGCATTGAGTACCGACCGGATCGTATCTTCAACCTCCTGTCTTGCCGTCTCGTCCAATGAGGATGTGGGTTCATCCAACAGCAACGCCTCTGGTTTATTAGCCAAAGTTCTTGCCAGACTGACCCGTTGTGCCTCACCCCCGGAGAGATTGTTGACTTCGCGGTCTTCAAAACCAGCTAGATCTACGCCTGATAATAATTTTTGAATAGCCAGATTCGTGAGGGTTTCGCCATGCATATTGGGACCATAACGGAGGTTATCCGCCACTGTACCTGGAAATAAGTAGGGGTTCTGCATCACCATCCCCAATCGGCGACGTAATAGCTTGGGTTGGAACTCGCGGTAATCCTGACCCTCGAACCAGATATGGCCGGATGAAGGTTCGTTCAAGCGGTTTATCAGGCGGATCAATGTACTTTTTCCAGACCCTGAAGGGCCAAACACCGACACCTTTTCACCGGCAGTAACATCAAAGCTAATATCAGACAGGATCACTTTTCCATCGATACGATAAGATAAGGACTCTATACGTAAAAATGATTGAGGTTTTATAGGCGCCATACTATCTTCTTAACAGATTAATCACGTAGGTATCACATTAGTTTATTGGAGATTCCAGCGTGGTTTCAATGGCTGATAACACTTCATTCAACGATGCAAAGGGGCCAATTTTTACAAACCGCAGCGTCCCACCTCGGTCAAGAATATAGGTTTCAGGCACGGAATGGACCTGATACTTTCTTGAAATTTCACTGCGTAAATCGGGTCCATTGGGGTAAGTGATCCCATAATCTAAAAGAAAAGCACGGGATGCTGTTTCCGTGTCCATATAGGCCACACCCAGGAAAATCACCTCGGCATTTTCCTCTTTTTGGGTTAACTGCCAGGCTGCTTCAAGGAGCATGGCTTCTTCGTCACATGTGTTACACCAGGAAGCCCAAAAATTAATGACCACAACCTTGCCCCGTAAGTCGGTGGTATCAATGACCTGGCCCGAAAATGTCTCTAATAAAAAATCCCCTGGCTTTTCTCCCAAAGCAATCCGGGGGTCCCTGTCTTGAAATAAGCGTAACCCAACCAAGACCAGGATGGCTGTTACCCCGATAAAAACAGCCACCGCCCAGAACTTATTCGTGATTTTGGAATCGTTACGCTTTCTCATTGCCATGCTGTTTAACATTTTCCAGGTCAAATGCGACCTTTTCGAGGTATGGATCTTCTGATAAAATTGTGCGCTTGTCAGGATGTGCTGGTTGCGCTAAAGTGGGTCGGTGCAGCTTTGCATACATCACCCCCAGGCCGGTCAAGATGATCACTGGCGGCAGCAGATAAAGCAACCAATTTAATCCACGCCGTGGAGGCTCTCCCAAGACCCGGTCACCATACTGAGCCACAAAATAAGATTTAATTTCCTGCTCTGTGCGGCCATCGGCCAGCTGCTGCCTGATCAAGTCACGCCACTGCTGACAGGCGTCCAGAGAACAAACATCCAGAGAGATATTCTCGCATACAGGACAGTATAATTGACGCGCAATGTGGTTGACCTCGTCATCTGATGGCATCAGAGCTTGTGCCATAACAATCTCGTTTGGCAGGAAAATACACATCCCCACGATCATCAGGAGTATAAATTGCCTTGATCTAAGCTTTAATAGGTTCAGGAACATCATTGAATGATAACCCAAATTTTTTATAAGCATACCATACACAAGCCAGGCGATGAACTCAAAAAGCAAATACCGCTATTATTTTAACGCATCCATCCCCTTAGCGTTTATCCGATGAGATCCTGCCAGCTATCAACAGACCCGGATGTTTATGTCAGCGTAAAACCAGGACATGATTTAACTGCAAGAGCCTCAAAACACACACCGTGATTCGAGGCTCAGATTTTGATGATCGGATAGATTAGCTGGCGGCAGAAGGTCCTACGTAATCTGCTTTGCCAAAGCCGAGGATCAGGAAGAAGATCACGTTGAAAAAGATGAGGCCCAACGCGAATCCGCTGCCTTTACCAAAGGATTTAGCAATATCAAAGGCAAGTACAAAGGCGACAACCACATTTACCAGGGGGATCAACATTAACAGCAGCCACCACCAGGGGCGGCCAACAATTTCCAACATAACTAGCACGTTATAGATAGGAATAATAACGGCCCAACCAGGTTTCCCAGCTTTTGTGTAGACCTTCCACATCGCAATCAGCATCACCAGACTGAGTACCAGGCCGAATAATGCAGCAATAACACCCCCTATGATGCCGATCAGGTCATCCTGCATCTGAACTTGAAATAAAGTAAAAAACGGTAAAATATTCAACATGACAAGAATCCTTTCTTATATTTGAATTGAACTTAAAATAATCTTACTGCTCATACTATCTATATTTTATACGGAATAACACACTATGTCAATTTTTTTACTTCGGATAAAAATAATAGCTTATTCTATCCAGGGCTTCATGGACGCAAGAAATCAAGCGGTGTAAGGCAATCGGCCCCAGGCTGGGTAAAAGGATCACTCAAAAACTGTTCGATGATGGTCAAAACACATGGTCCCGAATCCATGACAGCATGACCGCCGCGCGGCACTGTAAAATAGAAATGGTTGGGCAGGGTAGCACTGGCCAGCAGCGCCCAGGCTGGTGGGGTGACAGGATCATATTCTCCCGCCAGGATCAGCGCTGGTATCTGGCTGGATACGGCTGCCATCTCAAGCACGCCTGCATGCGTTACCTGCCAAATATCACAGACATCATACACCGATTTAAGGTCATCATACAGGGGTAGTGAAATGGCAGAAGGAAAGCCTTTGACCATTTCCCAGGCATCATTCAAGTCACCAAATGGAAGGGACTCAGCACACTCGACTGAATAATAAACCCCATCACTTTCGTACAGTGCCTCGTCAAAATCAAACCAATCTTCACCGTCATATTCTGGCCAATGTTCACCATCCATCAGATCTAATAAGGGGTCATAACCACCCTGATAGGCTTCATAAATTGCATAGGGGATGAAAGAAATCGCGCTGGTATCATATAAAAGGTCAGTCATTTCGGCTATAAGGGTACGATCATCGAGGGTGCTGCCATCATCAAATTCCAAGGGTTCGCTCGTCAATTCGTCTAATAGCTCATAAAAGACCTGTTCCAGACCAGGGAAATCAGCCCGACAACCCGGATCAGCAGCACAACCTTCAAACATACGATGCAGTGCAACAGCAATATGATAAGGTTGTTCGGTATAGGCATTGGCATTAGGTGGGTAAACCGAATCCAGAACGACACTCCGGATCCCCTCGGGAAAATCTCGCATGACCGTCAGTGCTAACCGGGTACCATAAGATACACCCAATAAATCCCAGCTTTCAATCCCCAGCGCTAACCGTAGTTCATGGATATCAGCAGCACTTTCTGAAGATTGGTAAGCAGATAAATGTACCCCTTCTGAAATCAAGCGCTCCCGGCAAGCCTGGATCCCTGACATAACATCCTCCTCCCATTCGATCGATTCTAGTTCAGGACAGCCAAGGTGTGGCTTAGAATATCCGGTCCCCCGCTGATCAAGCAGGATGATATCCCGGTTTTGACGAAGCGGTGAAGAGAGCCACAGCCCCAGTTCAGATAGCGCACTGTCCCCTGGCCCGCCTGACAGGTAAAGCAATGGGGCATCTTCAGGGGAAGTGTTTACGCTGGGAATAACAACAATGGCAAGTTTAATCACCGGGCTGTTAGGTTGACTTCTGTCTTCAGGCACATAAAGGTAACCACAACGAAGGTTTTTAGATGCGGGAAGGTCAAATGGGCAAATGGAAAATTCAAAGTAACTCGCGCCATGTGCTGGATCTAACTGAGCTGCATCAGGAATGAAAATATGATCCTCTGTGGAAGGCTGTCCTTCTTCGATGATCAACTCGTGACTGTCCACCTCTTCGTCAAGCCAGCTTGCAAAATTGTTTAGATTCAATAAGCCGCAGGAGACCACTGTGAACAGGATAATTGGAAAGAACCATAAGACCTTTTTGGTGATCATAACAACTTCCTTTTTAATAGCGGTTGAGGATCAAGCCGTGTTTTAGATTGATAATGATACTAAATATTTTACTACATAAAAGACCTTATATGTCTAGTTGCTGTCGCTTTTAATCATCTAAAGGCCTGTTGATGACTGGTCAAATCTGTGCCCTACTGTGGGGGTGATTTAAGGTAAAAATGGGCTTCCCAAGAAAGGGATAGCCCATCATAAAGTCTTTTCACCCAAGTGTATGCCCCCTTCACAGGATTCTATAAGCCTGTTTAGCCCTCATAAAGTGACTGGTATTCTTCTGGAACCGGGTGCCGACCTGACCAGACCACCTTACGAAAATCAACCGGATCGGTATTTCCTTCCGAGTTGATTAACAACACTTCTGAATTGCGGTTCAACGCAAGCTGCTCTCGCAAGGGCGCGTATTCAGGACGCTGCATAATGAACATCAGCGCGCCCAGGGTTGCAGCTCCTGATTCCCCCGAGACGATGAATGGGTCACCGGCTAGCGGTACGCCATAAACACGCATACCTTTGGCTGCGACATAATCCGGACATTTAACAAATACATCGGCGGTATCCCATAAAACTTGCCAGGCTTGGGGGTTCGGATCGCCACAAGCAAGGCCAGCCATTATGGTATCCAGGTCACCAGCAAAACTATGCGGTTTTCCATCCCCTTTTTCTGCTGATAGGTATAAGCAGGCAGCTTTTTCTGGCTCAACAACAACCGAACGGGTTCTTTCAGGGCCAAATAATTGGGCATAAAACCCAATGGTAGCCGCAGCCAGCGACCCTACGCCTGCCTGCACCAGCACATGGGTGGGCTTGATGATACCCTGGGCGGCAAGCTGCTCTTGCACTTCTGAAAAAGCGGTGGTGTAACCTTGCATCACCCATCTTGGAATATCCTCATACCCAGGCCAGGAAGTATCTGAAATAACCTGCCAACCATTTTCTTGCGCGTCCTGGTACACCTGGCGGACAGCATCATCATAGGTACCTGGAACCACAACAACCCGGGCCCCATTGCTTTCGATCGCACGAATGCGCGCCTGGGACGTGTTTTCGTGGACATAGATAACCGAATTAAAGCCCAACCGGGTTGCAGACCAGGCGACACCCCGCCCATGATTACCGTCTGTGGCTGCAGCAAAGGTAAAATCTCCCAGCTCCTCACGCACCAGTCGAGCGCCTTCCTCCGAGAAGATATTCAGTTCTTTTACCCCAAGCTGGTTTTTAACAAAACTGTATATAGCAAAAGACCCACCCAAGACCTTGAACGAACTCAGGCTGAGCCGGAAGGATTCATCTTTTACCCAAATACCCCCTAGGCCAAGCATGGCGGCCAACCTGGGCAAACTCTTCAACGGGCTGACATGATAGCCAGGGATACGGCTATGAAAAGCCCGAGTCTGCCGTGAGATGCCAGGGGGAAACAAGCCATCAACTGTCGGGCTGTGTTCAATCTCACGGGCGCGTTTATTTTCAATCCAGTTTACTGGTGGTGTTTGTGGGTTCATATATTATCTCCAAACGATTAATTGTCTGACAAATGATACCACAAGAGAACCAGATGTGCACCTTAAACAACCCCCTGCCAGCGAATATATCTTGATTAACCCCCCATCAGACCATTCAATCGATTATGTTATCTGTCAGCTTAGGACCTAACCGATATCCTGGCATTTACCTGCATGAATTTATACACCCTATTACCCGGGATGATCCCCTCTCTTATTTAGGGCGATGTGCTTTACCTCCTTTTCCTGCAGGCTTGGGCCACAGGGCAGTAATAACCCCCAATGTCAGCACCCCTGTCCCAATCCATAACCAGTTAGTCAGCGGATTGATATAAATTCTAAATGTGGCTTCATCCTGCGAAACAGGTCGCCAATCAATCAGGATTGCATACAGGTCTCTCGACAGGTTGCTTATCAGTCCCGGATGGGTGATAGCCATGCCCAGACCAGGGTAAAAGTCTCGTTGTGGATAGAGCACACCCACTGGGCTGTCATTGCGGAAAACTGTTATAACCGTCTCGGTAATATTTCTGCTATCCTGGGACTGATAGTTCTCAAGCCCTGTAAATTCAAACCGATACTGACTGAGGGTGACGCTTTCCCCAAGAGCCAATGTCACCTGTGTTTCCTCCTGTAAACCTTCAATACCAATGATGCCCACACTCATGAGCACGATACCCAAATGCACCAATAGGCCGCCATAATACCGCCTTTTCGCCTGGAATGGCACAACCAGGGCCTTTAAGGCCTTTCCAGGCTGTTGCCGGTTTAAAACAAAGACGGTGTGGGTGCATTCCCCCAGGATCACAAGCCCGCTGGCACCAGCCAGCCATACGGCAACCAGCGCATAGGCATTACGCACATCACCATACAACCAGGCAGCAAGCGGGAGCAACAAGGATAACGGCCCCAGCACCACAAGCTGCTTTCTGAGTTTAAAAATTTTTGTGCCGCCCCAACCCGCCAGGGGACAAACCCCTAACAGGAACAGATTCAATGTGAACAAAGGGCCGTTGATGCGTTTATACCAGGCCGGGCCGACTGTAACCTGTGTGTCCGTTAGCAATTCTGAGATGATGGGGTAAATCACGCCCAAAAAACAGACCATTAGAATGCTCAACAGCACCAAATTCGAGAATAAAACCAGTACCTCTCGTGAAAACTTAAATTCTGGCTCATATTCTACGTGTAAAGATGGCCAGCGGTGGATTATCAAACCCAGCGAGCCCAGTGTGACCAGGGATAAATAATAAAACATCGGCAGCCCAATATCACTTGCAGCAAAAGAGTGGACAGATGAAAGCACCCCCGAGCGCGTAATAAAAGTCCCAAACAGCACTAAAACAAAGGTGAGCAGCCCTAAAGCCGTATTCCAGCGCTTAAACCCACCCCGTCTTTTCTGTAAAAACGCTGTATGCAACAAAGCAGTCGCACTCAGCCAGGGCATCAAAGCTGCCACCTCGACTGGATCCCAACCCCAGTATCCACCCCATCCCAGCACATCATAAGCCCAACGCATGCCAAGCACCAGGCCCAACGTCAGAAAGACCCAGGTGACCAGCGTCCACGGCCGCGCGATAGCCAGCCACTGGCGGTCATGCCGACCTGTAACCAGGCTTGCAATAGCCAGCGAAAACGGAATGATGAAACCAACAAACCCTAAATAGAGCGCTGGTGGATGCCAAATCATCCCCGGGTGGCGTAATAAGGGGTTTAACCCCTGCCCATCACTGGGCACCAGGGACTGCGCTCCAAATGGTTGAAAAACACTCAGTAGTCGGGTGCCATCCGGGAAGTGCCACAGTCTCTCAAAGGGTATTTCTAAGAAAACATTCAATGATAGGAAAAAACCCAGCGTGACGAACATAACGATCAACACCCAAGGTAAAAAAACAAAATCATCCTGCCATTTTCTAAAAATAAAAAGGGCACAAAACCCTGCCAACAGCCAGTTCCAAAATAACAAGGAACCGCTTTGCCCGCCCCACAGTGCGGTCAACTTCAGATAGGGTGGCATATCCTGACTGATCACACTGGACACATAGGCCACATCAAATCGATCCCCTATCAACAAACCAAGCATCACAATCAAGCCTACGGTTATCAGAGGGAATATCATCAGCAATGCTAACCGGGCTGATTCAATCCAGGGTTGTGATTTTTGCATCACCCCCCAACACGCTGCTATCAATCCATACACGGTTAAAAGAAAAGCAAGCGCAATTGTGAAATAGCCAAATGCGGTTATCATCTCGGTTTAATTGCCTACCTGGGCGGGTAATGCTTCTTCGTACTTGGTGGGGCACTTTAGAAGGAGTTCTTCTGCGTGAAACTCTCCCGCTTCTGTCAGAGTGCCTGTTAAAATAGCCTGTGCCTCATCCCGCAGCATATCTGGTTTTGGGCCGCCATAAGTCACCGCCAAACGAGTGTTGTCGGGGTCCTTGACCGCTTTGCTCAAAACCGCGCTTAAACCTCCCCTATTTCTAATTTCATCGTTATCTCCCGGGATATGGGCGATTGTAAAATGCAAGAGGCCTGATTCAGTGTCCAATTGGATGCTTTCCCCAATCACAGCACCGGAAATCCGCAGGTTTTGCCCCCTGTAAGCCTCATGTGATTTTTGCAACTCATCCACTGTTATAAAAAACTCGGCTGTTTTACGGGTAGCACTGACAACCATTAAAACAAGCGCTGCTAAAAACAAACTCCCCGCTATAATGAACTTTAATCGGTTAGCTTTCACACCAGATGATCTCAAAGTTGTCATATTCTACACATCCTTAACCCATTACCAATAAAAACGACGGCCTAATTATAATTGAACCCAGCCCAGTTAGGGAATTAACACACACCTGAAAACGCAGCATACCATTTTAAAAAATTTTCGACTTGAATCCTGATTAGTATCAGAGACTCCTGAACCCCGTATCAATTGCGACTATGGTATATTTTAATCACTCAATAAACGCATGGAGCGGCTATGTATATTGCTATTGAAGGTGTGATAGGCGTTGGAAAAACAACCCTGGCGCGTCTTATACAACCAATCTTTGATGCAGAACTCCTCCTAGAAATCTTTGAAGAGAACCCCTTTTTAAGTGATTTCTACAGCGACCGCGCCCGTTACGCTTTTCAGACACAAATTTTTTTCCTTCTCAGCCGATACCATCAGCAGCGAAAGGGTGTCCTGGCTGTATCATCTAAAAAGATCTGCCTAATATCCGATTATTGCTTTGAAAAAGATCGTCTATTTGCTGAGGTCAATCTCTCCGGCGATGAATTAGAGATGTACTTTAAAGTCCACGAAGCCCTGGCTGAGAAGATTGTCCAGCCAGACCTGACAGTCTACCTCCAAGCGCACACCGATGTGCTCATGCAGAGGATTGCCCAACGAGACCGGCCATATGAACGCCAGATGGATGTTAATTATATTGACACCCTCTCCCAGACCTATGACGCACGTTATGCACACAATTCGTCCCCAAATGTGCTCGTCATCAATACCAACCAGCTGGATTATATTCGTCGTACTGAAGACCTGGAACACATCTGCCAGCGCATTCGCCAGGCGTTGAAATTGACCCCCTTCCAGGAAAGCCTTCCTATCCATTTATAGTTTATACTCAGGGGAATTACCATGCGTATCACACGAGACCTTCTTCATAAGTTTGCCACCCAAACGGTGAAACAGCGAAAGCGAAGTGAACCTGACTTGCACGCCGTCTACCTGACAGGATCACTATTAAGCAAAGCCCCCATGCTGGGTGGTACCACGGATATTGACCTGATTTTAGTCCACAAATATCAAGCGCCTGTCCACAGAGAAGTTGTCTCAATTACCCCTGAAATCTCTGTGGATATTTTTCATAAAATTAAAGATGACTACATCCAGCACAGGAAACTTCGCCACGATGCTTTTATCGGGTACCCCCTGACCTATAACCATATCCTTCTGTTTGATAGTGACCACTGGCTTGAATTCATCCAGGCAAGTGTCAGTGCAGAATTCCACCGAGCTGATAATGTGTTGGCGCGCGTGAACAATCTTTCAAGTACTGCACGTGAAAACTGGTTTTCTTTAACGCAAAGCACCCCAAAAACACATCTTGTTTGGCTGAAAGAGTATTTGGAAATCATCGTTCTAGCTGCAAATGCTGTTTCAGGCCTGATTGGCCCCCCATTAACAAACCGCCGTTTCATGCCAACTTTCAGACTACGAACAGAAGATTTGGGGGCTGAACATGTTTTTGATACATTCGTTGACTTGTTGGGGCTCTTTGAGGCAGATGGAGAAGTTATCATTAACTGGATCAACGCCTTTGAACAAGACTTGCAATTCCTTGCGGAATCAACATCCCCGCCTGTCCATCTATCTCCCTGCCGACATCCATATTATCTGGAGGCTTTCAAAGCCTTTGTTGAAACTGATATCCCCATCCATGCAGCCTGGCCACTCTTACGCACGTGGCTCGATCTTCAGCTGGCAGTCCCACAACCTTCACCCAGCGTTACCACCTGGGCTGAGTGTTTGACCACCCTCAATTTGACAGAGGATGTTATTCCTCAGAAAATTGAAGCACTGGATGCCTTTTTGGACATCGTTGAAGAATTAATCGAAACCTGGTCGACGATTTACGGATATTAGGGTTGCCCTTATTTACCAGTTACTTAACCAAGCTCACTTGTATTTCTGTTCTTTCCCTGCATACCTGTGGATAACTTCCCCAAAACTGGGGATAACTTATACGAAATGTGGATAACTAATGCCTCCAGTATGAAAAACTGAGGGGGATTCTGGAAAACCTCTGGAGAAAAAACCTGGAAAACCACCTGTTTCGCCCAAATACAGTTTCTCCTAGACTTATGCACTTTATGATAAACAACCCCATGTGGAGAGAAAGGAACAGCAAATCTCCTTATATACCAGGGTCTTTAATTCACCTTGCCGGATATAGCCTATTTATAATGGTGATTTTAGGAACTATTTTCTTTTATCCACATTTCCACAGTCCCTACGACTAAGACTACTTAAAATATCTATCCAAATATCAATGGAGAAAAAGTATTAAACAATCCCGACCTTGCTACATTAGAGGGTAACCTTTGTCCACCAGGCTGCATCTAAACAGAAAAATTAACAGGAGCGAAAATTAATGCATATGCTTCGAGATTCCTGTTCGGTATTTATCTCCCTTGTGGCCAAAATGGACACACAGGTCGTTGGACATATCTTGTTTACGCCTGTTTGCCTCCGCCTTAAAGAGGGCAATGAGATAAACGGGATGGGATTGGGGCCCTTAGCTGTCCTGCCAGAGTTTCAAAATAAGGGTATCGGATCTGCGCTGTGTCAGGAGGGACTGCGGCGACTAGCATCTGATGGGTATCCCTTTGTTATCGTTTTGGGACATCCAAGTTAATACCCCCGTTTTGGTTTTACTAGGGCCAGCGCTCATGGGGTCACCTGCGTATATGACGATGTTTTTTTCGCCACCTGAAAGTGAAAGCAATCAAGCAATCTAACCATTCACCCTGGAGCAATTAGCGATCCTGACAGATGTTTTTGATCAGGCGGTTAGAGATCATGGCAATTTAACGGGTAGACAAAAACGCTATGCTGTCGGTTTTCTGGGTGTTATTAATGCTATGATTGGGCTGTATGTGCAAAAAGGAGTGATATTGACTGACGAGCTTGTTTACCAGGTTGTCCATCAGTTCATGTATGGAATTTTAAGTTAACGCCTCTATAATTTTTCTAAATATTACACCTAACGGTAAATATGCTTATAAACAAGAGACTATTTATGACAAATCCAAATTGGATTGGGGAAGCGCTTTTTTACCATATTTACCGCTTGGCTTATGTGATGTGCCTGGTAAACTATAGACCATTATCTATTTCACACTAGCAATTTGCCTTTTACAGGGTGGTGGAACAGGACGAAAATAAACACGTTTTAGTGGTGCTGAAAAGCGCCCCCGAAAGGGTAGAAATTACCCTTTCTCTTCCGGGGTTAGATGGCGTATGGGTCGATTTGATCTCGAACGACACGCATCAATCTGTCAATGGCCAAGCCCATTGGAGAAAACCCCCAAATAGCGGCCAGATATTGGCAAAGGAAACAGGAACGATCGGATTCAGTTGAACGGTATAAAGCTTATTTGGCAGATAAGCAGGATAAAACAGTGCTGAGAATTCATTGGTTCAGGCTCACATGCATTTTGGGAAGCAACCACCCTGTTCAAGGACAAGTGCTCCGGTATTCGCGTTTTGATAGCGTCGGTGGGGGGTGAGTGTGAGCGCATAACCCGATTTTTCGGCCCACTTACTCAGGTTGCGTAATTCAATCAGGGCTTTTTTCATTGCAAGTCCATCTTCAATACCAAATCGGTAGGTGAAGAAGCCCGGGTTGTCTTCGAGGTAAGCGAGGATTGCGTCCCAGGCTTTCACCACCGGGGTCAGCTTGGTTTGATAATCTACTTTTTTAAGTGGTTTCAGTGGTAAGTGCAGATTGCGTATTAGTACATCCATCATGGTGGGGTTATAAAGAAAACGCGCATACACTGAGCCATGACTGACCTGGAGGTGATCGGGCAGTGTCAGATCAGATTTATGAGAGAAGACATCGACTTCGAGATGGTAGACGACATTGGCTTGCAGGCGATATTGGCGCAAATCGTCTTCGGGGATTAAGGCCTTGATCTCCGTCAATATATGCCTGGCCGCAGTCTCTAAATTGGTTTTAAGAGAAGCTTCATCATCCATTATGCTCACTGGAGGGATAAGCTCACCCACGTTGATGGATAATTTGGGTTGTTTGAATTGAAGGGCTTTTTCTAAGCCGCCATGGACACCCCCAAACCCAATTGGGATAATGGGGACTTGGGCCTGGTAACTGAGCCAGGCTACCCCTATTTGGGCCTGCATCTGTGCAGGGTTCCAAATACCACCTTCAGGAAAGATACCGAGGATTCCACCTTGTTTCAGCACATTAAGGGCAAGATTTAAACCTTTGCGATCCAGGTTGCCCCGGTTGACGGGAATAACGCCATAAGTGTTGACAATGAAGGCATAGTTAGGGTCAAGGGGAATATCACCTGTGCTGATAAATTCCACGGTACCCGGGCAATAAGCTGCCATCATGACTGCTTCCAAGACAGCGGCATGATTTCCTGCCAGAATGATGGGTCCATGCTTGGGCAATCTTTCCAACCCATTGCTATCAATATCTGTTAGCAGGGACAACATCCCTTTTGCTAATGTGGTCATTCCTTTACGCACCAAGGCACGGCGCGGAAATTTCAAGTTATTGCCATCATTGCTCATACAATTCACCTATCAGTCGAACATAACGCGGAAAATTCATGCATGCGTGAGAAAAGAATTACTCGTTTCATCGTTATCAACCTTAATATGCCATCGATATTATTATAAGCGATAACCCGGCGACGAAGCGCTTAACATGGGAATACAACCATCACCTAAACGCTTAATAAGTTAGGCCGATCGCAACATCATCCATTTTCGCAGAATCAACAAGCTTCATAATTTACACTCCCCTTCCCGCCTACCGGGCACCCTTCTCCTCCCCGAGGGAAAGGGCCGGGGATGGGGTCTGTTACCATTCGAACATCGATAGGATAAACTTTTCTCGCATTTTGCGATTGCTTTGAATGATAAATTCAGGAATAATGATTCACTTAAAGGGCAAGTATAATTAATGGACTTGTGACATCAACAGTTATGTCAAGATTGTAAATGGACACTAACTTAGCAAAAACCGGATTATTTAAATGGATTTTTCAAAAATACATTATCAGAGTTTTTTCGGCCGTCTCATTAGACTGCCGCTTAAATTGATTCCAAAGCGTATGGTTCTGCCCATCGTCCAGGGTCAACTAAAGGGTATAAAATGGATCGTTGGTGCTGGAGAACATGGTTATTGGTTAGGGAGTTATGAAATCCGTAAGCGGCGAGCCTTTGAGGAGGTCATTAAACCAGGTTCGATCGTATATGATATTGGTGCCAATGTGGGCTATTACAGCCTTCTAGCAGGGGTGCTGGTTGGGTCGGAGGGGATTGTATTTGCTTTTGAACCTTTGCCGCGTAATGTAACCTACCTTCGCAAGCATGTGGCGCTTAATCAGGCTGCGAATATCCGGGTGATTGAGGCAGCTGTCGCTGAGCGTTCAGGCCAGGCTCGATTTAATTTGGGCGCCAGTACTGCCATGGGGCACCTGGCAGAGTCCGGTGAAATAGCTGTGAAAACGGTGGGACTGGATGATATGCTGGATGCTGGTGATCTGGTACCGCCGCACACGATGAAAATCGATGTCGAAGGGGCTGAATATAGCGTGTTGATGGGGGCCCAGAAATTGCTTAATAAGCATCACCCCACACTTTTTTTGGATACCCATGAACGTGAAGCGCATAAGGCAACAATCAAACTTTTAAAAAGCCTAAATTACTGTTTTAAGATATTGGATGGAAAACCGATTGAGGAATCGAAGGAGATGATCGCATATCACCAGGCCGGATAAGCCAATAAGGATGGCAGTATATCATGGTCAGCCAAACGAGTTAATGTCGTTCACAGGTATGAGCAGGTTTTACTCGATATGAAAACAAGGGACTCGCTGTTCATTGGTGGTTCGTTTTGATCATAGGCACTGTGGGAATGGATGCTGGTAAATCCGGCATTTTCCAATAAACAGGTAAATGCCTCAATTGTGTAGTACCGAATATCCAACTCTTCCCACTCTGTCTCCAAGGTTTTTTCCTCCTGGATTAGGGCGTAATGGTTTATGTGATGCGATGTGTTTTCCTCGAAATTTCTGTAAGTGGTTGCATTCATCAAAATTTTTATCCCATCAGAACGCTCAACTCAGCGGCTTTCTTCAGTGGGTGATTGTCCTGTACCATAAACCGCCTGTTCAATCTCAATAATCAACAATCCCCCTGATGCCAAATGGGTATATAGGTGGTCCAGACTTTTTCGAATAATGGTCGGATCTGTTAATAAACAAAAAGACCCTGCTGGAATTATTATCAAGGGATACGTATCAGGCAATTTAAGGTGGTGTAAATATTGTTGATAAAGCGCAGGCTGTACACCAGCCAATTCAGCTTTTCTCCGGCAGGCAGACAGCATATCGGGGGAGGCATCCACGCCAACAACCTCGATGCCTCTGGCCATGAGGGGGATCAAAAAACGACCTGAACCACACATCGGTTCAAGGATGGGGCCACCGGCTTTTTCCGCATAGTCTAAATAATACCGAAATGCACCCTGTGGCGGGCAGGGCTTATCGAGATCATAAAATTCTGTTGATAATTTTCCATATTGGGACATCATAATCCTTAATCACAAATTAGAAAGTTGTACCATGCCGGGCTGTTGCGGAGGGGAATCAATGTGTATAGCTATGGGTAGAAATTGCTTGATAACATGAGCATTGGTTAACAGGTGCTGGGTAATGCAATTGGTACGAAATTTGGACGCACCGCCAATAAAAGATAAGGGCAACAATAGTTGGTCGGCAAGGTACTGATCGATGCACCCGATGGAATTCAGGAACTCAAGCATCTGATCTACTGCTTCATCTGCTACCAGCTCAGCGGGTTTCCCGAGCTCACCCAGGGATGAATAACAGGCACTGGAGGCAAAGGCCCGCCCAGGCTTGGTAAAGGTCGCTTTAAGCATCAGGAAAGTGCCTTTTCCCGGAGATGACAAACGGATGGTTTTTATTTTCGTATCTTTGCAGACAGGGTACAGCCGTCTTAATGCCTGGTGTTTTTGACGTTTGGCAATGGAGTCGTCAAGATTTGCTACCCCGGAAAGGCCCTGGATATGAATCAGATCTCCCCGTTCTTCACAGATAAAGGACTGCAGATTCTTTGCAGGCAATATTTTGAACCCACATTCACCACCCCCTTTTGGATAAAAGCCAGCTTTGTGGAGCGAGGATTGGGCTCTAAAACCGAGATGTTCCATCAACGGCAGCCAGTGGGCCTGAATGAAATCGAAGCTTGGGCTCCATTGGACATGGGTGCCGCCGGTGAGGGTTACATCAGAGGACGCCTCACAAACACTAAGGGGGAGGAAAATGGTTTGCAGAACCAGGGCAATCGAACCGGCTGTTCCGATATCAAAGTGATAGCGGCCCGGGCGGATATTTGATGGGCTCAGTGTCAGAGCGGTGGATCCAGGAAGAACCCCTTCTGTCCGGGCATTGGCAATCTTGGCTATAGCAGCAACAGCAGCCAGATGCTGTGCACGAAGCCCAGGTTGCTTTCGGTTTGCTCTGATATTGTGGATGTGGACCGGTGTGCCTGTCAGGGCGGAGAGGGTCAGGCTGGTACGTAGGATCTGTCCGCCCCCTTCACCATAGGCGCCATTAATTGTGATCATGGAGGTCACTTTCTGAGGGCTTGATTATGTCGAATCTTATCATAAGCTGTTTCACGTGAAACATTGTTAATAAAAACCTCACGTCATTCTATACATACTTGAAAGAGGGGCTATACTTACACTAATTATAAATAACTAGGCGGATTGTTTCACGTGAAACATTCCATTCAATACCAGTATCCGCCCTAGCGTTTTTAACAGGCGGGTCTGTACCTTTGCGGAGTTTGGACATGCGCTACAATTTGTTGATCTTCAATCAATATCAGGTGGGTGAGTTTTCTGAAAACGCGTTGATTGATGCGATCAATGAGTCAAATTTAGCGACGCTCTGTGAACAATATGGGCTGGATAGCAGGATGATTGAACCGGCTTTGTGGCATCTGGAAGTTGTGAAAGCGCCTGATGCTCTTTCTCCTTTCTTTGCCCTGGTGCGATATGGTGATGAGAGAAAAAGACCGCTTATCATAAACAGATGGGATGCTTCGGAAAAGTCGGGCAAGGGCATTTTGCAGGAAGGCCTTAATCATGGCTTGTTGCCGGCTGTCAGAGAACACTTCTGGCTGACCAGGGAGATATTTGCCCTGGAATTTGACCCCGCACAACTGAAGGACATGGGTCTGGTTTTTGCTTATGAAGTTGCTCGGTGGGTGGCCTTTCAGAGAAGAGGGATTGTGCGCGGTTTGGATGGTTGTTGGTATCGGTTAAATTGCCATAAAGCGTTTGTCCCATTATTGGCACCGGGTGATTAAGTGAGAATCAGGCGGTTGTTTTTTTTGAACCATTTGACTATTGTAAGCGCCCGTCTCGGCCATGGGGTGATTTTGAAAGGAAGGCCAGGGCCCGACCTTCATCACCGCTCATGATCAATTCCATGTGGTGGTTTTCTCGATAGTCACTGACTTTTATCAAACGCAAGCGATCGAATAATTCTGGTTCTACTTGGATCCATTCTGCAAGTCGATTGGGCATATCATAGAAGAAGGTGCGATTGAAAGTATCTTCTCCGATGTAAGTCGCCAGAGGAAAAATCTCTCCTTCTAATAGATCCTGGAAAAAATGGGTGCCCAGGGATGGTTCGGGGGCAGGGCCAATACCTTCACCAGACAGTTCCACCAGGGCTTTGCAATTAAAGATGTCAGCATAATCGACATGGACGCCCAGGTCAGGGTTTGATGTCCCCCATCTGCCAGGGCCTACACATATGAAGCTCTGCTCCGCCAGGGCGACGTTTAACTTGCCAATGGCCCGTTCAAGTTTGTTACGGGCAGATTGTGTTGGCAGGGTGAAGTAACCCTCCGGGGGAACGAACAGTACATAATTGATTTCATCCAACCAACCGCCGGCAACCATGATGTTAGATGTAAAAATAATCTGCTCTGGGTCAAGGTTTCGTGGTAGCTCTACCTGGCTGTCTCCCTTCATGTAGCTCAAAGGCCGGCATTGAATGAGTGATATTCTAATTTCTGGTTTACCGCCATTCTCAACCACATCAGCGATGAATTCCACATCCACAGGTGACTTGTATTCATCTTCAAGAATTTTTAATAAATAGCGCATTGTTTCTGCAAAAGGCGTTCGTCTGAGCAGATCTTCAAATGTCAGGATTAATTGGGAAGGTTCTGCATCAACCAGCTTTGAGCGGATTGAGCGGAAATACCCTTCCTGGTCTACCTGGGCCAGATAGCGTAGGGGGGGATAGTCGCCTGTTAGCACTTCGTGAACAGGGAGAGTCTTCATTTTGTTTTCGTCTAAGTCGATCAGGTCAACATATTGCTGTGAATAGCGTCGGATGGATTTGACTGTGTTGGAAGGGCGTAATGTTGGGTGGCTGAGCGCGACCAGCCGGGGGTAATCGTTGCCCACCCGATCCACAGCCCGTGTACCAAGACCCCAAACCAAACGAATAAACCCCTCTTCGGCCCTAATTTGCGGTGACCAGCGGTACTGGTTATGGCTGAAGGCAACCCCGGATAGGTCAGGGAGATGATACTGCCGAAAGTGATTGCCTTCTACAGTTTGGATTAAAACGGCCATGCGTTCATCATAGTCTTGAAGCCCTTTACTGCGTCTGTAAAGCAAGGCATTCGGGTTAAGGGTTGAGGCATAAATTCTGGCAATGGCGCGAGTGAGGTACTTCAAGTTTTCTTCAAGTGTTCCCTGATTGGGGCAGAAAATACTTTCATACTTGCCAGCAAAAGCGGTCCCGAAATTGTCTTCAAGTAAACTGGATGAGCGGACAATCAGGGGGTGCTTTCCCACGGAGGTTAGTAATGTTTCAAGTCGTTGAATTATGCCCGGTGGGAATTCAGAGTGGGAATAGTCCTCAATAATTTTTGGATAGTCTTGGCGCATCTCATCTTCGGGTTTATATTTTTGATCATTCCAATGGACCAGATTGTTAACCGAAATAAAGGTATATAAGAGGTCTGATCCCAGATAATAGGATTCAGGTGTGCGTAAGGTCTCCTGAATTTCTGGTCGCACGCTGTCTTTCAAAATACGGGCAGCCAGAAGCAGACCAGCAGCCTTTCCCCCAATCCGACCGTGACCAATTTTGTGAGTTCGAATTTCAGCAAGATCTGAAATGGTAAACCAATCCTGGGCGATATTAATGTACCTTAATTGGTCGCTGATCATATTTCTGATCAGCACCACCTTGATTTCCCGTAATCTTGGTTCCAAATGTTTTCGTTCTGCAGGAGGCATTTTTTCAATCATCATGCCCTGGTTGAATAATAATTCCTGGGGGGCAACTTCGGGGTTGAATTCATACAGGGCTTCGTGATGGGTGATCCCCCTTTCATTGAGAACCTGCTCGATCAATTCTTCAATCAATTCAAAACTCAGGTGATGGCTGAAGTGAAAATCTGTTAATTGGTCTCGCATCAGGGCCTTGCGTCGTTCCCAGACCTCAGCGGGCTCTTCGATCTGGGGGTGTTGTAAGCCCTCACGCTCCTGAGATTGGATGGCTTTCTGAATAACTTCCTGGTCGAATTCTTTCGGGTCAAGAAAGCCGCGTTTGAACAGCTCTCCACGCATTAAATCGCGTATGCGATTGGATAGGATGGGGTATTGGGAGAGCGCCAGGTAGACGCTCAAAAGGCGGTCGGTTGCACTGAGAGGTAGACTCATTATAGTTTAGGCCTTAATCGGTCGATGATTACCTTCATTTTATTTTAATTTTGTCCAATAGGACAAATTGATCAAAAAAACGCTTGTAAACAAGCGCTTTTTTATTTTATGAGAGAAAACAACTCAGCCGATATGCATGGGCATGATAATGTGCTTGAAGTGAGAGTCCCCCTGGGGATGGATTACCCCGGGGGTGTTGGCGGCGTTTGTCTCTAGCCATACATTGTCTGATTTGATGACCTCTAAAACTTCGCGCAGAAAACGCACATTAAATGCCACCAGAAGGGGGACCCCATCTACCGAAGCGTCAACGAGCACTTCTGAAGTGCCGGTTTGTTCGGAGTTAGCGGAAATCTCTAACGTGCCGGGGCTGGACTCGTCGGTCTCTGGGATGATGTTCAATCGGGCGACATTTGTGCCTTCGCGAGCGATGATTTCGGCCTGCTTACAAGCTTTGAGAAGGCCTGCTGTTGAGAGTAAGGTGTGGGTTTTGAAGTTCTGTGGGATAATAGCGCGGTAATCTGGGAAGTTCCCCTCAATTAATTGAGAAGCTAATTCCATCTCATCCATATGGAAGATAACCTGGCCCCGATCAGGTGGGAACGTCATGATGACGGTGTCATCTCCGCTGCCTAAGATTCGCGATAGTTCTACCAGGGCGCGAGCTGGGATGATAGCTTCAATTGGACGCGAGACGGCGTTGGGGATGTCGTCATCTCGGATGGAGATTCGGAAACCGTCGGTGGCAGCCATAGTGATGTGGTTGTCTTCCAGTTTGATCAAAACACCGGTGAGAACAGGGCGTGCCTCATCGGTAGAAGCTGCAAAAGACACCTGTTGTACCATTTCCTTAAAATTGATGACATTCAGGGGAACACCCTCTTCAAGACTTGGTTCCGGGATGGGGGGGAATTCCTCCGCATCAATACCTTTGATATTAGTTTCTGAGCTCCCGCAGCGTACATTCAAGGTTTGAGTGCTGTTATCCAGGGTTAACACGACCTGTTCGGCGGGCAAGTTGCTGACCAGGTCAGTAAAGGTGCGGGCAGGGACGGTAATGGCCCCCTCTCCTTCTATTCGCGCGCCGATCCACGAAGTAATTCCCAGTTCAAGATTGGTAGCCGAAAGGCGCAGACGGCCTTGATCGGTTTTTACAAGGACATTTGATAGGACAGGCAAGGTGCTGCGAGGGGAAACGGCTCTCGAGACTATGCTGACACTGTGGGCAAGTTCTTGTTGTTTGACATTAACTTTCATTGGGTGGGCACCTCTCCTGTAACCTTTTGTTGATCTTATTACACCACTATAAAGTATACATCGAAGGTCGATTTTTTACCAGTAATGTTTAACGTGAGCATCGCCTGCGGAGGATAGATTTGTTGACACTACTGTGGCTGTGAAGTATGCTTACGTTTGTCCGGGTGGGACCGGCGCGGCGGAGCCCTGCAAACCCCGTCAGGTCCGAGAGGAAGCAGCGGTAAGTGGGTATCTCCGGGTGCCGTCGGCAATCCTACCCGGGCATTTTTTTGTCTTAGAATGTAAAAACCAAAAGTAACCCCAGCAATTTTGTGATATAAACAACTTGATGAACAAACACAACCTGCCTGTATGTGATTATGAAGGCTCTGATTACCAGCAAAGTTTTTGGGATTCAGGGGAGCGCGTGTATGAAGATACCGTTGAAGCCATTGCACTAAGACGCTTACTTCCTCCCAGGGGTGAATTTATGCTGGAATTAGGCGCAGGTGCAGGGCGTAACACATCTCGATACGAGATGTTTAACCGGGTGGCACTGCTGGATTATTCACGCAGTCAGTTAGAGCAAGCGCGTGACCGTTTGGGTGCTTCGGAGCGATACCTTTATGTTGCTGCAGATGTTTATCATCTACCCTTTGTCGATGGGATTTTTGATGGGGCGACCATGATCCGCACTTTGCATCATATGATGGATCCTCAGTTAGCGCTTTTACAGGTGCGTCAGGTGATGTCTCTGGGGGGGATATTTGTTTTGGAATTTGCAAATAAACAAAACCTTAAAGCCATGTTAAGGTACCTGTTGGGTAAACAGGATTGGAGTCCTTTTTCGAAGGATCCAGTTGAGTTCGCAAATTTGAATTACGATTTTCATCCAAAAACCATTCGATGCCATCTAAGAACAGCAAGGTTTGAGGTCGAAAAGCAGTTAACGGTGTCTCATTTCAGGGTGAATTTTCTAAAAAGGCATATTCCTGTCGGTGTTTTGGTTCGCATGGATGCTCTTTTACAGTGGACAGGGCGGTTAATTCAGATCAGTCCCAGTGTGTTTTCTCGGTGTCGTGCAGCGGGCAAGGCACACGGTTCTGGCGAAGGGCTATTTAAATGTCCGGCATGTGGTAACCCGTTACAGGGATTAAAGAAAGATCTGAATTGCGACAGTTGTGGGGCTGTATGGGTATACCGGGAAGGTATCTACGATTTTCGGATGCCTGGGGGTTAATCAACAGGCGACCTGTAATGGCCTGATATTTCGATTAATAGTTGCCTGCCAAGTTTTTCTTTTGTATATCAGGCAAAAATACACTAAAATCTTTGAGAGGTCTTAAAAATTATGGATTGTTTTCCCAAATGCCTAAAACCAGGTCAGCATAGTCGTAGCCCATATTGATGGGGCCATAGCGAAAGAGTGCTTCTCGATAGGAGCCATGTCTTTTGTATAAATCGGCCAGCATTTGACTCCCGTAATAAACGTTGAAAGCTGGATCTTGCAAGGCTTGGATCGATGGTCGGTCGCTGAAACATGGGCCATTAGCGCATATAAACTGAGCTGCAAGGCCATCTCGGGGCATCACTTGCATCAACCCAACAGCGCCGCTGCTCGAATAAGCAAGCGGGTCACCGCTGCTTTCCTGAAAAATGACCGCGGCGATCAATGAGGCAGGAAGCCCGGTTTCCTGGGCTGATTTTTCGATCAGAGGGTACCATTGTCTCACCCTTGGTGGGTAACTTTCCGCCAATTCGAGGGAGTCGATTGATTTAACAAGAGTCTCTGGATGGACATGGGTTTCTGCAACCTGAGAAAAGCCATCGTGGGCGGTTGAAAGCTGAGGGTCAGGATGCTCGCTAAAGTCCAGATTGGCCGCTGCGACTGTGCCCACCCAAACCACAATAAAGCAGCCAATAAGTGCCGCAACGATGATGGTGCCACTTTTCATACCAACAGGTCTTCCTCCTTTACAGAACATTTGATCATATCGCTATGAAGAGTGTAGCACAAATGTTCTATTGGTGCAAGGGAGGATAAAAAGGCAGCGGATTATGAAGCGTTAAAGGGATCAGTTATTTGGTTTTAGGTCGAAGGGTACCCCGGCTATTTCTCCGGCCTTTTTGAGTGAATCAACAATTTCAACCATGAGCGGGACACCATCTCTCAGGTATTTTTCCGCCAGGTCAAATTCTTTTTCTCCGTGGATATAAATTCGATCTTGTCCAGGCAATTTGGGTGTGGCTTTCAAGGTCCGGATGTAATTATCCATGTCGGTTTTGAAGGCGTTGATTGGACGGAAGTTCTCAACCTTGATGGACGCGAAGAAATGGCCTACATCTGCATTACCTTCATCTGATGGATGGCCCACCTCTTTACCATAAGCCGACCCGGACAAAACGCCCGAGAGCAAATCAACCAGCAAAGATAAGCCATAGCCCTTATAACCACGTAATTCGGCAGGTCCGCCTAAGGGTAGTAAAGCCCCATTATCAAGGACCTGATCTGGTTCACGGGTGAGTTCACCGTGTTGATTGATCCCCCAACCCAGGGGAATAGGCTGTCCGGCTTTTTCGTAAAGACTGATTCGTCCGATTGAGACGATGCTGGTTGCCATATCCAGGACATAAGGTCTCTCTTCTCCGGCAGGGATGGCGACAGCGATTGGGTTGGTGCCCAAGGCAACCTGGCGGCCATAAGTGGGTGCGACCAGGGGCTGAGAATTTGTCAGACTGATCCCGATCATATCTTGTGGTAGAGCCATCATGGCGTAATAGCCCGCAATTCCAAAATGGTTGCTATTGCGAACAGTGGTGATGGCCAGGCCTGCCTTGTCGGCCAGTTCAATACAGCGTGACATTGAACGGTAAGCGACTACTTGTCCAAGCCCATTTCCCCCGTCAAGTGCCAATGTTGCCGGGCTTTCTTTGAGAACTTTTAGAGTGGATGCCGGGTTGATTTTGCCTTTTTTCAACCCGCCGCCATAATAACTAAAAAGCCGGACAACGCCGTGTGAATTGATGCCACGCAGGTCAGCGGACACGAGCACATCAGCAGCAATCTGTGCGTCGATCTCGGGCACCTTTAAAGCGGTGAAAAAACGGGCCACGTAGTCTTTTAATTCGTTAACATTAAATATTAGGGCATCAAACATGAATCTTCCTCCAGTCGGTTCATTCTAGGGCGAATTCATTATAAGGTAAAAATGAGCTGTTCTTGCCAATACTTTCTCGATTATTTCTAAATGGGGGTACCATTGAGAACCCTGCGTGCTATAATTACGCTATAAATAGGAGAAGAGCAGATATGATACCGAAGATAATAGCTCACCGTGGAGCCAGTGGGGACGCGCCCGAAAATACAATGGCCGCATTCCAGTTAGCGCTTAGCCAACACGCTGATGGGATCGAGTTGGATGTAATGCTCTCTAAAGAGCGAGAGCTGGCTGTGATCCATGATGATACTGTTGATCGGACAACCAACGGCTCTGGGCGTGTAAGGGATATGACTCTTGAGGAACTCAAAAGCCTGGATGCCGGGGAGGGTCAGACAATTCCAACCCTGGCAGAAGTCTTGGCGCAGTTTGGGGGAAAATGCCTGATTAATATTGAATTAAAGAATTATTCTTCGATCTTTGACAGCCTGCCCATCAAGGTTGCCGACCTGGTCAAATCCCTTGGTCTTAGTGATTCAGTAATCATATCCTCATTTAATCCTTTTAACTTGCCTCGATTTCATCGCCGCCTACCTGAAGTTGACCTGGGGTTGATCACCTTGCCCCAAAAAGACAGCCTCTGGCTCTGGCGTTTATTCCGTTATGATGCTTTGCACCCTTATTATAGTGATGTTGACCATGAGCTGGTTGCCAAACTACACGCAAAGAACAAGCAAGTAAATGTGTGGACAGTGGATGAACCCCAAGAAATCCAGCGATTGGGGACATTGAACGTGGATAGTATCATTACCAATTACCCGCAGCGTGCTCGTGAGTCCTTGGAGTCGATATCCTCGTGAAAAAAAGTAAGATCTTATTGCAGATTTTCTGTTTCCTGGCGTTGATCGCTATCAGTATTAATGCCATCCCTGTTCGGGCTGAATTGGAACCAAGCCGCGCTGAAGCGCTTTTTGAGAAGATGAGCGCTGAGGAGAAAGTTGGGCAGCTATTCCTGGTCACATTTGATGGGACAGAGGTTGAAGAGGGATCTAATATCCATAACCTGATTACGAATCACCATATTGGCGGGGTGGTTCTTCTTGCAGAAAACAATAATTTTCTGGAAGAAAACACCATTGCTCATGCACAGGAATTAATTACCGCTTTACAGCGATTGGAATGGGACACTGCCAGAGTTGATAATCCTAACTATATCCCGTTATTTATAGGGATGAAGCAAATTGGGAATGGCTTCCCTGGTGATCAAATCCTGTCGGGGATGACCAAATTACCTTCTCAGATGGCCATCGGCGCAACCTGGGATCTGGAACTGGCAAGACGGGGTGGTGAGGTGCTTGGCAAAGAATTAAGCACTTTGGGTGTTAACCTTTACCTGGGGCCCAATTTAGATGTGCTTGAGACAGCCAATAATGAAGCAGTCAAGGCCCTGGGTGTGAATACCTATGGTGGTGATCCGTTCTGGGTTGGGGAAATGGGCCAGGCTTTTGTCAGGGGTGTTCACATGGGCAGTGATCTCCGTATGCTGGTTGTTGCGCAAAATTTTCCGGGAACAGGAAACTCAGATAGAGCACCTGAATTTGAAGTTGCCACGATTCGTAAATCCTTAGAGCAGCTCAAGCAAATTGAATTGGCCCCCTACTTTTCACTGACTTCGCCCGCTGTAGGGGAGCCCGGACGGGTGGGTGCAGTCATGGTATCCCATATTCGCTATCAGGGTTTTCAGGGGAATATTCGGGCAACCACCAGGCCAATCAGCTTTGATCCAAATGCACTCCAGCAGGTTATGGCGCTGCCCCAATTTCTCACCTGGCGCGAAAACGGTGGTTTGATCATCAGTGACAATCTTGGGAGTGGCGCGGTACAGCGTTTCTTTGATCCGAATGACATTAGTTTTGACGCACGTTCAGTTGCCAGAAACGCCTTTTTGGCAGGCAATGACATCCTGTACATTGATGGTCTTGTCGCCACTGGTGACCCTGACGCTAATACAACACTGCTGTCCATTATTGAATTTTTTGTTCAGAAGTATCGAGAAGATTCTGCTTTTGCTAAACGCGTGGACTCATCTGTATTAAGAATATTGGAGGCAAAAGCGAATCTCTACGAAGATTTTGTTGTCTGGGATGTTGTTGGGGAGCAGGGAGAACTTGACATTATTGGGCAATCTCAGGATGTCACCTTTGATATCGCTCAAAACGCGGTCACATTGATTAGTCCCTCCGTTCAGGAATTGGATACTTTTATCCCATCACCACCGCTTTGGCATGAGGATATCATCATTTTCACCGATGTTCGCACTGTTTATCAATGTGATGATTGCCCGCCCACTAGTGACGTTTCGACCAATGCACTGGCTAATGCGCTGATTGGTCTTTATGGGCCACAAGCAGGAGGGCTGATTTTGCAGAATAAATTGGCCTCATATTCTTTTTTACAACTGGCTCAGTTTCTAGACAATGGTGAAACCGAAACGAGCGAGGCGCTGTCCTCAAACTTGCGTGCAGCGGAATGGGTTGTTTTCAATACACTGAATACCAACCCGAACCACCCGGGGTCTAACGCACTTCAAAGGGTGCTGGAAGAGCGGCCTGACCTGCTGGATGATAAAAAAGTGATTGTTTTTGCAATGGGTACGCCAACCTATTTAGATGCGACCGATATATCAAAAATCACAGCTTATTATGGGCTGTACAGCAAGGCGCCTGAGTTCCTTGATGTTGCTGCCCGGGTATTGATGCAGGAAATTGTCCCAACTGGCGCGCTGCCCGTATCGTTGAATGCGGTGGGTTATGACTTGATTACAATGACGGCACCTGACCCAAACCAGGTCATTAAATTAGAGCTGGTGCTTCCCGAAATTCCGGCTGAGGGCGTATCCGAGGAGCAGTCCCCAGAACCAGCCCAGGATATTACACCTGCGCCTGATGAGACGACAAAACCTTCCTTTGAGCTGGGCGATACAATAACCATTCGCACAGGGCAAATTTACGATCACAACCAAAACGTGATCCCGGACGGAACCATTGTCCGGTTTAATTTTCGGATTTCGGGTGAGCCCGGTATCACTCAGCAATTTGAAACAATCACAACAGCTGGAAGGGCATCGTTTAATTATCTTGTTGAGACGGTGGGCTCACTTGAAATCAGTGCAGTGAGTGAACCCGCAACCCAATCTGAGACATTACAAGTTGTTATTTCCTCAGATGGCAGCACAACGGTGCTTGCGTTTACACCGACACCGGAAGTTACCCCATCGCCAACCGAGGTACCAACAGCCACACCAACAGAACAGCCTACGGCTACTACTATCGTACCTGATGAACCCGATCCCAACAGCTTTCCTACTTTGGGTGAGTGGGCTTTAGGTGTGATTGTGATGGGGTTGGGTGGTGGACTGACATTTTTAATCGGTTATATTTGGTGGGGCTCTTCCAGGTGGGGGATGCGTTCTTCATTGTGCGCCTTGATCGGCAGTTTGTTGGCGTACTCGTATCTCAATTTAGGCGTTGAGGGCACAAAGCACTGGATGGAAACTTCCGGCACGATATTTGTCATAGAAATGGTCGTGGTGGGTCTGCTTGTTGGGTGGATTGTGGCGTTAATCTGGTGGATGCGGACAGAAGGCCGTTACCCATCGCGGCGACTCAGATAGCACCAATCATGATCGCCCTGGAGGCTTTGATTGTCTCCTGTTTTGAAGTATTAAAAATTGCGTAAAATGGTGAGCAGAAAACTGATAATTACCAGGGTGCCTGCCAGGAATAATAATATTTTTTCAGGTTTGCGGACCACTCTTTGCTGGATATGGTTAGAGCGAAAAGGACTTGTTATTGGGGCGTCTTCTATAAACAGTGCCTTGACAAATGCATCGATATCTTTAGGACGGTCTTCTGGGTGAAGTTGTAATGCCCAATGAATGGCCCGTTCTGTCCTTACGGACACCTCTGGATTGATCTCTCGGACGTGTTGGAGATTCCCCGGGCTCAGGAAGCGGTCTCGTACATTCATGGGTGCTTCGTTGGTGAGGAGGTGGTAAAGGGTGCCGCCAAAGGCATAGATATCACTGCGGGCATCCGTGTGACCAGCATCGCCGCCATATTGTTCCAGTGGCGTATAAAGGGCTGTGCCCTGGCCCTGCAATACGGTGATCGTCACCTCGCCCGGCGCAAGGACTTTCACAAGTCCAAAGTCAACCAGTTTGACCACCCCGCTTGGGGTGAGTTTGAGGTTGCTGGGCTTGATATCCCGGTGCAAAATGGGGGGGTCCTGTGAATGCAGGTATTTAAGGACATCGGCTAATTGGTTTGCCCAATTTAAAACATCCGCTTCATTCAGGAAGGTCTGTTTTTGACGGGCTTCTATCATCTTCTGACGTAGGTCATTGCCGGGGACAAAGTCCATTACCAGGTAGTCGCGATCGCGTATAGAGAAAAAGTCAGAAACTTTAGGCATGTTTGGGTGGTCAAGGCGCGCTAAAACGGTTGCCTCACGCAGGAATTGTTCTCGCGCTTCCAGGAGCATTTGGTCAGGTAATGTGCGCTCGTGTTCCACCTCTTTAATCGCACACAGACGTCCCTCAAGACGTATATCTTCAGCCAGGTAAATACACCCCATCCCTCCCTGTCCAATTATATTTTTTACCTGGTACCGATTTCTTAGCACACTACCAGGTTTAATCGGGACTGGCATTGACGGTAACCTCAATAATTAATGATTAACATCCGGTCTCATTTTCGGCGTGTGACCGGTTTTGGTTGGTTAAGGTCTTATGCTGGGTATGGATTTATTAATCAACAACCCATGCAAAAGCACCATCTAAATTTCTACTGCTGAGTAATTTTACCAGAGATGACCTCAAATTGTTATATCCCTGGGGCAGTTTTTTCCCATCCTCATATTCTTTAACGTAACTAGTCAGGCAGCCCTTTTGCTGAAGGTTGGGGGTCAACCCCCCAAATTCTCTTGTAGACTGAGTAGTTACTCTTTATCAAGGTAAAATCATCTCATGGTAAGGTATGTTGAAGTGGCAATCAACCTCCCGCAGATTGAGGATAGCTATCACTACCATCTTTCGCCGCAGTTGGAGGGGTTGGTCGAAACAGGTTCTTTGGTGATTGTGCCTTTTGGCAGACAGCGTGTGCAGGGCGTTGTGCTGCGTTTCGTGGCTGATCCTGAAGTGACAGAGACCAGGCCTGTTGAGGCGCTGGTGGATGAAAAACCCGTACTAACGCCAGTGCAGATAGCCTTAGCAGGATGGATGGCAAGCGAAACGCTCTCGCCACTAGGTGCTTGTATAAGCTTGATGCTTCCACCTGGTTTGAGCCAGCGCGCAGATTCACTGGTTAGGTTGATACCAGATAAGACGATTGAGAAATCAAAATATTCAACACTTGAGAAAAGGCTGATCAACCTATTAATGGAGCGGGGTGAACTCCGAGGTCGACAAATTGACGCGTCAATTCGACATGTTGAGTGGCGTGGTGCGTTAAGCAGACTGGCCCGTCAGGGTATTGTGCAAACCAGTCCAATCCTGCCCCCACCACGGGTGGGTTCAAAAACGGTTCGGATGGTACGGTTGGTCATAAATCCAGATCAGGTCAACAACTACGATCAGCGCCTCAGCCGGGTGGGCCATGTGCATGATCGCCGCATGGGTGTCCTGCACATGCTAGCAAAGGAAACCGGGTTGGTTAAGCCCAGCCAAATCTACGTCGAAACCAGCGCCAATAATAATGACTTAAAGGCTCTGGAAGACGCAGGCTTAATCGAGTTTTGCTATTCCCAAGTGTGGCGTGACCCTGTCGACGAGATGAGTTTTGTGCCGGCTTTAGTGCCGGAACTAACGCACGACCAATCACGCGCCTGGCGCCAGATTAAAACCGGATTGGATTGGGTTTCCCAGGGAAGAACGCCATCACCATTTTTATTGCATGGTGTAACCGGCTCAGGAAAAACCGAGCTTTACCTACGAGCAGTAAAACAAATACTTGAGATGGATAAGTCTGTCATTGTCCTTGTACCTGAAATTTCACTGACTCCCCAAACCATAAAGCGCTTCCTTTCCCGCTTCCCCGGGCAAGTGGGTGTGGTTCATTCCCAATTGTCTGAAGGTGAGCGCTATGATACCTGGCGGCGGGTACGTAATGGAGAGCTGCCCATAATTGTGGGCCCACGCAGTGCGCTTTTTTTGCCAGTGGATAACCTGGGTTTGATTGTGATGGATGAATGTGATAACGAATCCTATGATCAGCAGGATGCTCAACCCCTTTATCGAGGCGCTGATACAGCTGTGGCCTGTGCTCACTTAGCTGGGGCCGCGATCATCCTTGGGTCAGCCACACCCCAGGTGGCACAATACTACCACGCTATCAGTGGCAGCTATACCTGTGTTAACCTGCCAAAACGCATCCTAGCACATCGGGAGACTATTGCCCATTATGCCCGAAGCCTGGGTATAGACCTGCCAAACCAGCCTGGTGAAGGGCAGACGACAGACTTGGGCTTGCCTCAAGTTTCTGTTGTGGACATGCGCCAGGAATTACAAGCGGGCAACCGTAGTATTTTCAGTCACAAGTTGCAAGCTGCCCTTGCGCAAGTGTTGGAAACGAATCAGCAGGCAATCTTGTTTCTCAACCGCCGTGGTTCAGCCACTTATGTGTTTTGTAGAGAATGTGGATATGTGGCTAAATGTCCGCAGGATGATAAACCGCTCACCTATCATCGTGCCCTGGATGGTCTTCTGTGTCATACCTGCAGTTATGAACGGAAAGTGCCCCGGGTATGCCCGGATTGCGGCAGTACCCAGATCAGGCAATTGGGTACTGGAACAGAAAAAGTTGAAAAACTGGTAAAAGAAAGGTTTCCTTTAGCCCGGACCTTACGATGGGATGCAGAAACCACCCGTAAGAAAGGGGCGCATGATCGTATTCTCACCCAGTTCACCAATCGCCAGGCAGACATTCTGATTGGCACTCAAATGTTGGCAAAAGGCCTTGACCTGCCATTGGTGACGTTGGTTGGGGTTGTCTTGGCGGAGGTTGGGCTCAACCTGCCGGACTATCGAGCAACTGAGCGTACTTTCCAGGTGTTAACCCAGGTGGCTGGGCGAGCTGGACGAAGCCCTCTGGGTGGCAGCGTTATTTTACAAACCTACGAACCGGATAATTATGTCATCAAAACTGCTGCCCAGCAAGATTATGGGGCTTTTTACGAGCAGGAGATGGCTTATAGACGGGAATTAGGTTACCCACCTTATACCAGGTTAGTGCGGTTGGAATACCGCCACCATGAGGCCCGCAAGGCAGAAAGGGCAGCCCGTTTATTAGGTGAACAAATGGCACAATGGATTGTTGAGGAAGGTCTTCATATTGACATTATCGGTCCAGCCCCCTGTTTCTTTTCACGGATGTACGGGCAATATCGATGGCAAATTGTCTTGCGTGGTGATGACCCAACACAATTAATCAGGCACCGTCAACCCCCAGATTGGCGGATCGAAGTTGACCCGCCCAGTTTGTTATAAAGAGGTGATGGTCATTGTCAATTGGGTTAACCGCATTCACAACCTCACGTTATAATTGACGAAGGTTTTATCTTTTATAATGGCAGGATAATTTTTGTGCAAAGTATGATTTACGGGTTTCGCTTCATCGGTCTTTGTTTTTCGCTGACCAAAGAAAACGCCCAGCTTTATAAGCCGTGGCTCTACCTGATGGCTGGGAACCTGGTATTGCTCATTGTCTGGGTTATACCCCTGGCAGGGGTGGTTGGCTGGTTGGTTTTGAATCCAGTGGGGCTGGCCCTGATTGGGATGATCGGTGTCTTTGGCGTGGTAAGCCTTGTGGTATGGGGTGAGGCCACGGCTTTAAAGACCTGTCAGGCCTTCGCCCCCTTGATTGAAGAAGCGGAAGATCGGAAAACCCAGAATTTCCCAAGCCATATTACAGCAGGTCGTTGGATGGATGGCTTTCTGTTCGCTTTAGCCAGGCCTGGCTGGCGGCTGATCTATTGCTTTTATCAACTTTTTAATTTGGCGCATCAGGATCAACTTGAGTGGCTGGGCGCACATTACCTGATCCTGCCTGTGATCAGCCTTGAAGAAAAAACCCTGGCCCAGGCCGCAAAGCGGGTTGATCAAATTATTACTGATAAACACCTGCCATTTCGACCCAGTTTTGTTAAGGTTGGTTTGATTGCAGATTTTATTCATTGGTTTTTTGTGGCTGTTGGATTGGGGTGCGGTTTTATAGTGGGTTTTTCTATTGCTAACCCAACCACCGCAGGTCTCTTACGTCGGGTCGTTGGCATGACGGTTGGGTGTTGTGTGGCGGTGATATTAATCACATTAGGCAGCTTATTCCGTTCCTTCACCCGGGCATGCTACTACACGACAATTTATCACTGGGTGAGGAATATTGAATCTGCCCGGCATTCAGGTGAGGTTGGTCAGGCCTCATCGCCGAAAATTCTCAAGAAGGTTTTAGGAAAAACGCCATCAGGGAAAAAGGAACGATAAAATGCAACAAAGAAAAGAAGTATTAACTTGGGATGATGTTGATAAATTGGTTGATCACCTTATGCCGCAATTTGAATTAACATTTGACGGGATGATCATGATTTCGCGTGGCGGCATTGTTCCTGGTGGTCTGCTGGCAGAATCGATGGATATTCAGAAATTATTGATTGCTTCGGTCGACTTTCCTTCAGAGTTGGAAGAAATGGAACGCCCTCGTCTTCTGGCCTGGCCCAATTTCTTGATGTTTCCAGAGGATGACTTGTTGAAGGCTGAACGTATTTTGATCATGGATGATGTTTGGGGGTCCGGCAGGACCATAACCTCGGTAAAAAACCGGGTCTCTGCTGCCGGGGGATTTCCATATACCTGCGTGCTACATTTCAACCCCTATCGTAGTCTTTTTGGCACCAATCGGCCGGATTATTTTGCAGCCATAACCGACGCCTATATTATCTATCCATGGGAAATTGATCGGGATTTCAATGGCGCCTTGCTGTGAAATACTGAAATATTTTGCTTTAGGTTTGTCAATATCAGGAACACAAGATTGATTAATGATCGCCACAGGTCGTCCTGGGGACCATAACCTTACTGTTTGGCTTGAGCAATAAAAAGGAGCAAGCCTTGAGACAAAACTTTCAAGTAGGACAATACAGGCCAATCTATCTTTGGGGTGGCCCGGGCACCATTCGAATGAATAAAATTAAGTTCATGAACTACCCGGTAGATGACGCCATTCATAGAGAAGCGCACTCTGCGTCTGCCGCAAAGCTGGTGGTCAGCGATTTGCACACCAACTGGGTGCATTTGACCTATGATTGGGGGTTTCCACCCGAGGTTGAGGTTGAGGATTGGGAGGATTTCGGGCGAGCGGCAGAAAATTACCATTACGCGGGTGCTTCAGTGTTTGCCTATATTCAGACTTCTAACTGTGTCTATCAGGGCAGTTACATCGAAAAGGATTGGTACGCCAGGAATCCCACCGGCCGCAAGGTGTTTTATTATTCCGGACGGTATATGGTCGACTGGACACACCCGGAATGGCTTCAGCATCTCAAGGACATGGTTAAAGGTGCAATCGAAAGAGGGGCGGACGGCATCTTTTTTGATAACCTCTGGTATGGGGAAGAGCCCAACAGCCTAATGAAGGCTTGGTTGGGCGGCGCCGGTTGTTATTGTGAGCGCTGCCAGGCTCTCTACAGGGAAGAAAGAGGTGTTTCCATCCCCAACAAGATCTTGCCAGATCGGGACGAGGTTGCTGATTACCTTCGTTGGCGTGCAAATCAGGTCACGGCCACAGTACAGCGGTTGGTGGAATTTATACATGACTTAAAACCAGATGTTGTGATCAGTGCCAACGATTACGATGTCACCATGCGCAACAGTTACCTGATCTATGGGATTGATGTGGAGGCGTTGTCAAAATGGCAGGATGTGGTCATGGTCGAAAACTTTGCCCTGCCACGCTGGTCGCCTGGGGGGCACGTTTGCCTGGTGAATAATGCGCTGACCCTTCGGAATACCCGTGAATTTGTTCGTGAGAACGCCCATTTAAGTGTTCTTTCCTATGATGTGGGCATTGGTTTTGATCCTGTCTACCCGCCGCGAAGGCATCAACAGGGGATCGGTGAAGCAGCCGCATGCGGCGCAAGCATGACGATCAAGGGCACGGATTATAACGATGGTAGCCTAATGACTCTGTTGACAGCCCCGGCATATCATCCACAGCATAAGGCCATCGGGGACTATCATCGCTGGCTTGAAGAACACCAAGTGCTCTATCAAGAACGTACCAATTGTGCTCCGTTCGGCTTACTGCATCCAGAAGAAGACCTGTGGCGGCACTGGATGGAGATGGCACCAATTTATTATGGTGCCGGGCAAGCGCTGACGCTGGCTGGTATCCCATGGCGCGTAATTCGTAAAGGGGACTCCCTATCCGATTTGTCCGTTATTCTGACCTTTACGCCCAAAGACCAGGATTACCCCCCCTCCGATGGGCACATAACCCATGTGCACGTTCCTGCTGTACCTGGTTGGGATTGGCAGAAATTGGGCACAGTTGCCAGAGGTGGTCTATGGCATGACCTGGTTGAAGCGGTTGGTTTGTTTTTGTTGCGGTCTTATCATGCCAATAAATTGGCCCGGCAAATTATGGATAAATTGAATATGGCCAAACTGGTCACACAGACGCCACTCTTTGATCTTCCTGATGCGGCGACAATAGATGCATTAATGGGAGTCTTACCACGGCAAATATTTCCTCAGGTCGAGGCCCAACAACCGGTGTTGATTGAAACCTGGCAAAAAGGGACTGAAAAGCAGGTGCACCTGATGAATTATGCTGATCAATCACAGGAGGTCAAGGTCCATTTTTCATCGCCGGTTAGCGCAAGGATAATCTCACCAGATAATGGGTTTACCCAGAATCTGTCGGGAAAATGCCTGACGGTCGTGCTGGACATCTATTGCATTTTGATCTTGTCCTGATCCAAACCAAGCCGGCAGGATCAGGGTTAAGGTTGATATCAATTTGACGAAATTCCTTATAAAACTGATTTAGAGGAGACCATATGGAAAGAAAAATTCGCTGGCATGATTATATTTCGATCAATATCTTTTATTTTGCGCTGACAGCGCGCTCGCAAACCCTCACGCCACTCATCCTGCCCTTGCTGGTGCAGGTGTTTATGGGTGATGAAGTTAAAGGGGCCGCTTATGGCAACCTGCGGTTGTGGGCGTTGATGATCGCCGTCTTGATGCAGGGGCTGGTTGGCATTCTTTCAGACCGCAGCACCTCACGTTTTGGGCGGCGGCGGCCATTCATCCTCATAGGTGGCGTGGCTGAAGTATTGGTCTTTCTAACGATCGGCGTGATCGCAGCGACTCTGGAAGGCGTAACCGGGTACTGGGTTTTGTTTGGCACATATATCCTGTCGATGCTCTCATCCAATACCGGCCATGCGGCTGTCCAAAGTTTAATACCGGATATCGTCCCCGAATCGAAACACGGCATTTTCGCTGGCGTCAAGGCATTTTTCGAGCTTCCAGCCCCCCTGATCTTTGTGTCTTTTGTGATTACCAGAATGGTAGAAGTGGGCAATATCTGGGGTGGCTTGCTCATATTGAGTGCAGTGGTGTTGGTCTGCACCGGGCTTGCCATGTTGGCACCGGAGAAACCGATTAAAGAGCCCCCATACGAGATAAATTGGAAGCCCATCCTTCGTCTGGTTGGGATGACTGCTGCCTTCACAGCCATTATTCTTGGTTCAGGTGCGCTGGTGAATTTTGTTAACTCACTGGCCTCTGCCCTGCCAGACACGACTGAATTGATTGTGACAGTGGCAGTTGGCGTGATAGGGATGATCATTGCGGTGGTTCTGGGTGTTTGGGCGAGTGTACGTCTCAGTATGGGTGGCCAGGGGAGCGGTGATAATGCCTCTTTTACCTGGTGGGTCATCAATCGGCTGGCCTTTCTGGTAGGCTCGACCAACCTGGCCAGTTTCGTTTTATATTTCCTCCAGGAACGTTTTACGCACCTTGAGGGTGCCGCGGCTGCAGGACCGACCGCCATGCTGGTGATGTTTGTTGGCGTGGCCATCCTGATCTCTAGCATCCCGGCTGGGTGGCTGACGGATAAATTAGGTAAGAAACCGGTTTGTGCATTCAGTGGCGTACTGGCAACACTGGGCACGGTTGTGGTGATTGCCTCGGTAGATATGACCATGCTTTATGTGGGCGGGTTGCTGGTAGGTATTGCCATCGGATTTTTCTATTCCGCAAGTTGGGCGATTGGCACCACGCTGGTACCTAAAAAAGAGGCAGGCCGATACCTTGGGATTCAAAACCTGGCTGGGGCAGGTGCAGGCGCCGTGGGCGCTTATATTGGCGGCCCGATCGGCGATGGCATCGGGTTCACGGTATTGATCAGCATTTTTGGGTTCCTGTTCCTGGTCTCGACACTGGCCTTGTTTGGAATCAAGGACGAGACATTGCGGATGGATGGGGCAGGTGTGGCTACCGGTTAATTTGACCGGGGTTGACTGAGCTTAAAAACCCAATAAGCGAGCTAAACCCCCGACAACGACGGCGATGATCGAGAAGTCATTACCGCCGAAGGCATTGATAAAACCAGCCGTGGTGTTCAATGCAAAGGGGACAGAAATCGCTTGAAAGACGATCAAAAGAACGCCGCCTACAATGGAGGCAATCACAACACCGCGAATGCCACCGGTGGCATTCGCGAGAACAGCGCCAGGGCCGACATCAAAAAATGCAGCCACAACGAGGGGGAGCAAAAGGTAGGGATATCCTGCGAGACCGAAGATGATTAAAGTAATTAATGAAGTAATCATTGCAATCGGGAACCCAATCGCCAGCGCATTTTGACCAAAGGGGAAGACCATGGGGCAGTCCAAAGCAGGGATCGCATCCGGAACGATCTTCCTGGCAACACCTCGGAAAGCGGGAACGATCTCAGCTAGCATCATGCGAACACCGGCGAGCAAAATGGACAGCCCAGCGCCGAATAGAACGCCCTGCATCACAATCCACAGGAACCAAAGCCATACAACCCCACCGGTGTAGGTTTCAGCAGCAAAATTGACGCCTGCGGTGAAACCCATCACCAGGTAGAGTAGGAACATGATCAGCGAGGTGGATACGGTCATTGACTTAAACCATTTCCACCCTTCAGATAGTTTCAGATCTTCGGATGATTTCTTGGGGTTGCCAAACCATTGTCCGACCAGGGCTCCGATGACTGCAAGGACAGTGGTGGTATGACCGATGGTGAAATCTTTCCTGCCGGTTAACTTGAAAATAAAGGGTGCAATGATAGCTGGCAACACCGTGGAAAACAGGCCATGGATAAGGCTGCCCAGGATGATGATCGACAATCGAGCGAGCTGTCCGCCATCAGCAAGGGCCCCCACCACGATGAAGGCGTTCCAGAACATAATGTGGCCGGTCAGGAAGACGTATTTGAGCCTGGTCACTCTGGCGAGCACCAGGTTGACAAGGAAGCCAAACACCATTACCAGGACGATCTCAACGCCATAGCTACCAAGGAAACCAACCCAGTCAGCAGCTACAGGAGAGCCTTCGTGGGCATAGATTTTCCCAAACAGAACTGAAATTGGGCTGATCACGCTCACGATCACATCCACAGCTGTGAAGATGATGAGCACACCAGCCATGGTTTTAATGGTGCCGGTGATGACATCGTAGAAACGCTTTTTCAACAGCATTAAACCGACCAGCGCCACAAAGCCCAGCATCAGCACCGGTAATAACCGGGGCACGAGATTAATAATTATTCCAACAGCCATGATTCACTCCTGATAACTGGTCAAGGGATAAAACAGGTTAATCGATGATTAAGAGGCCATAGTCAATAATTTTGTTAATCATCACAAACGTTTTGTGATGGTTATAACGTTTTGTTATTCAGATTTTTAATTACCGGGATGACCCGGTGCTCAACTTCATCGGTGCTGAGGAAATTATCAATGAGGATAAGGGCTTCAGGCACATGCTTGAAGAGATAGGCCAGATCCTGGGAGGTGACGACAAGATCATAATCCTGGCCAACAGCCGTATCTGAATCGGCACAGAATGTTTCTGCTTCAAAGTTGTACGCAGCCAGGACATCATCAAGGGTCATCTTCAAAACGAGTGAGGTTCCCAAACCAAAGCCACACACAACCATTACCTTAAGGGGTTTCATTCATTCCTCATTTCATTTTGTTTTGTAATTGTATTGACGCACGATTATGAATACAGGCAAAGCAGTTAACAGGCTAAGCTTATTTTATCAGGCCTTTTACTTTTTCGATTCAGTGGAGTGAGATGGGGGAAAACACCAGTGCTTGACATTTTCTCTCTGCCTTTGCATAAGAGGTTATTGGTAAGAATGAATGGTAAACTGATCCAATAAACTTGTCTGGGGTGGTTTATGGAAGGTGTATATAGAAAACCAATTGTTTTTTCAAAGCTCAATATCAGGGATGCCTTTTGGGCGCCGCGTATGGCTGCCAATCGTGAGAGGGGAATGAGGGTAGTCTATCAGCAGTTGAAGCGTACGGGGAGGGTAGAGGCTTATGATTTGAACTGGGAGCCCGGGAGTGACCGACCGAAAACCATTTTGGTTGCCAAAATATCAGGATTGGCATTATACTTAAGTTCAGACCACCAGGTAAGGAGTTGTGTGTGATTAGCAGCAATCTGTAACATTCTTAACGTTTTGGAAAGTTGTTTGTCGGTTGACAAGGTCTAACCGAGGGCTTTCCCTGGTTATTTTGTTTTAAGAAGGCAGGTTGATGTGTTCTCAGTGCAGAATCTTACCAAATCATATGGTCTGAATACCGTAGTAAGAAAAATTTCATTCAGTCTAAAGCAGGGCGAGCG
>PWSY01000096.1 GCA_003563055.1 Anaerolineaceae bacterium
CATCACTGAACGCTATGCTTCTGGTAAGCATAGCTCCGGAGGCCAAGACATGTCCATGATTAGTGTTTGCCTTCTCATCTTGGGTAAATTATACAATATTATAAATAATCCTTCAACTGTCGGGCTTTGTGAGGATGGCGTAATTGGCGCAACGCTTTACCCTCTATCTGGCGAATGCGTTCACGGGTTAAGCCAAATTTAAGGCCCACCTCTTCCAGGGTATACACCCTGCCATGGTCGAGACCAAACCGTAATCTTAAGATGCGCGCCTCCCTGGGCGATAAAGTGTTCAGCACTTCATTTATTTTCTCACACATCATCGATTTATAAGTTACCTCAATTGGAGACGGGGTCAATTCATCTTCGACAAACATGCCCAGATCAGAGTCTTCCTCATCGCCAACCGGGCTTTCCAAAGATAAAGGCAGCCAGGAAACACGTGTCATCCATTGGACTTTGCGGATGTCGACCGCCATCTCATCAGCTATCTCACTAACCAATGGTTTACGCCCCAGCCTATGCTCAAGCTCATAGCTGACTTTATACAGTTGCCGGATCTGATCAATCATGTGCACCGGGATGCGAATGGTACGGCCCTGGACTGCAATAGCCCGAGTAATCGATTGGCGAATCCACCATGTCGCATAGGTTGAGAATCGAAATCCCCGGGTGTAATCGAATTTTTCTACAGCCTTAATCAGTCCTAAATTCCCTTCCTGGATTAAATCCAGAAAGGGCACCCCACGCCCCATATATTTCTTTGCGACACTGACCACCAATCGGGTATTTGCTTTAATGAGTTGCTCCCAGGCCCGTTCACCGTCATACACTGAGAAAAATAGGGTTTTTTTTTGTTCTCGTGAATAATCCTTATCTGGATCAGCCAGGTCTTCTTTAGCCAACTTCCCCGCTTCTATCCTTTTGGCGAGGGACTGTTCTTCGTCTTTGGTGAGTAAAGAGACGCAGGACATTTCTTTGAGATATAGCCCCACACTATCATCTGACTCGACCAAATCTATTTCCTCCCCGTTTAGCGGCTCAACCACAAGCCCTGTATCAGCCACTTGCTTATTTGCCATTTTTGCAACCTGGATAACCACACCCTTGAGGTGAAGCTGTTTTTTGATGAAACGCAATTGCCCCATCTCGTCATCACCATGAGGGACTGATGCCATCAATTCTTCAATTGTTATATAGCCCTGTGTGTCAGCGATTTCCAACAGCGTTTCAATGACTTTATCGTTCTCATTTCGCTGACAATCTCTGACCATCTACCTGTTCCTGTCAGCTTCGCGTTTAGACTTTTTGTCAGATTCCCCTGTAATCAACATATTATGGCAATTCTTCTCTTCGTATCACATCCGCGGACGACCTGACCTCAGCCTGATGTTCACAAACCGTCTCATTTAAATTAGCCCCACAGACCACACAAAGGCCAAGACAATCTTTTTGGCACAGCCGCTTAATTGGCAATACCAGGATGAGATATTCACGGTAAAGCGAATTCAGGTCTATAAACCCATCATCGGGTAAAATCATATCCGTTTTTTCGCGATATCTGGATGGAAATTGGTATAATTCTTCAAATTCAACGCTGAGTGGCTGAAAAATTTCCTTAAGACATCGCACACAAGTTGTTTTGAGGTCAGCATCTGCGGTTATTTGGAGCAATAGACCCTCACGGGTTTTTGATATCCTTACAACACTCCTCAGCTGATTAATCAGGAGGTCGTCAATTTCTAATATTTCAAATTCTACGGGCACTTCGCGACTGGTACCAATTGGCTTATGGTACATATAGCCAACATTCAGCCGCAATGGGTTATTACTTTTATTCACAATAATTCATTCAGAAAGACTAATGGGTAAAATCACATCCGACTAGAATTATATCATACCCAACGATGAGCGTCAACGCACCCTCCGTAATCTTATTAACAGGAACCACTCATGCAAAAGATACTTCTGCTCGCAACAAGAAATCAGGGGAAAATAGATGAGATTAAGGCCATATTAGCGCCTCTTGAGTTCAAACTCATTTCTGCACAAGAAATTATTCAAGACCTGACTGTTCCTGAAACAGGCCAGACCTATGCCGAAAATGCCCGACTAAAAGCACTAGCTTACTTCAATGAGACTGGGTATGTGTCACTGGCAGACGATTCAGGCCTTGAGGTAGATGCGCTTGGCGGTGCACCTGGCATCTATTCTGCCAGGTTTTCACCCAAGGCCAACGCGGATGACGCAGACCGGCGCGCCTATCTGCTGTCGCAACTGGCCGGAAAGCCAGACCCATGGCACGCACATTTCCATTGTACGGCTGTCCTCACCCTACCTGGCGGTGAATACATCGAAACCCACGGGCGCTGTGAGGGAATTATTATTCCACAAGAACGCGGCAGTGGAGGATTTGGGTATGATCCCATCTTTTATGTGCCCGCTTTTCAAGCCACCATGGCAGAACTGCCTGCCGAAGTAAAAAATAAGATCAGCCATCGGGCAAAAGCGATTTCAGCAATGAAAGCTAGAATTAAGAAGTTGATGACAACATAATCTAATGGGTTGTTTTCATTAATCATCAGTCAGAGGCCCATAATCCAAAAGGCGCTGTGTCAATCAGCTTATTATTAATCGCTTGCCAGTGAGCAATCGCTTTTTTACCACGTATTATAATGAACCCGGGATTCATTAAACCGATCAACGGGTTCAGGTTGTGATGCCGGGTGCCCAATGGCAATAAGAGATACAGGGCGAACATCCTTGGGTAAATCCAATAACGACTGCATCCCAAACACACGCTCGGAATCAGGGAAGATCCCCAACCAAACTGCACCCAGACCTTTGGCGTGCGCGGCCAGCAGGATATTTTCAGTAGCTGCAGAGCAATCTTGCAGCCAACTGGCCCGCTTCTGCTCTAATTTGCGATCACTGCATACCAAAATGGCTAAGGGTGCATCCATCAGCATTTTTGAATATGGATGAAATTCCGGTATGGCATGCAAGATTTCCGGATCATCAATGACAACGAAATGCCAGGGCTGCTCATTTTTTGCAGAAGGCGCTTGCATACCTGCCCGCAACAAATCAAGAACATCCTTTTCAACTACCGGATCATGCTTAAAATCCCTGACACTACGTCGTGTTAATATGGCATCTAATGTATTCATAAACAGTCCTTTCCTCGTTAATCAAAACCCATTGAATTGATGTATGATTCCAAAAATCCCTTATCTGTGGTCAGTTCAATAAAAGACAAATCATCACCAATACCCCCACAGAAGGTGGTCAATGCCACCCCGGCCTCCTGGGCAGCGGTTAAGAGGTCTGTTTCAGTGCTGATACTGATTCGCCTGCCAACAGGCTCAAAACCGATCGTAAAAGAAACCATCCGTGTTCCAATCCCGTCGATTGCGGCTTAATAACCTATACAAGTTATCGCATTTTCAAAAAAATTCACCCGTGTTGGGTCTAATTTTTGTAACCGATTTTTCGCAGAAAACCCGTGCGCCAGGCAATACCCTCTTCGTCTTCAATGCCAACAGGGCGTTTTCCATCCGCCACACCAAGAATCGCTCGCCCGTCACCCACATCCATCACCACAACACTGGTCGGGTTGGCGGTGGCACAATAGATACGGCAAACCTCAGGAACAGCTTTCACCTGGTTAAGAACATTGATTGGGAAGTATCCCTCTCCAAGAAAGAGGATAAACGCATGACCAGCGCCAATATTTTGGGCGTTTTCCCTGGCGAGCTCTATCATCGCCTCGTCAGTCCCACTCCATCGCACCAGGCACTCACCTGAGGCTTCACAAAATGCCAGGCCGAACTTAATACCTGGCACACTGCAAACAAGTGCCTCATGAATATCTTCAATAGTCTTAATAAAATGAGATTGTCCCAGGATAAAATTGATCGCTTCAGGTTTCTGAATCTTGATATTTTTCATTTCCATCATTTGCACTCCTTTCTTCGTTAGGTTTATTTTAACATGATTACAATAATCAAAACCCTGAATCAGCCCAAGTCAAAAAAAGACGTCCTGTAATGGACGCCTCTCTTTCAGAAAAAGAATTAAACCTCATATTTTTACGGGTATAAATGTCTGTGAATAGCCGACAATTCTCGCACCTGCTCGCCGGCATGGTAGGATGATCGAACCAGGGGAGCGCTTTCTACCCATTTGAATCCCAGCGCGAGGCCATAATCCTTCAAAGCGGAAAACTCTTCCAAATGGTAATACCGCTGAATAGGCAGGTGCTTTCGGCTGGGCTGCAGGTACTGGCCAATGGTCAGGATATCGACTCCCCAGTCCCGTAAATCACGCATGGTAGCCTGAACTTCTTGGTAGGTTTCACCCAGACCCACCATTATGCCAGATTTTGTCAATACATCTGAGTCAAGCTGGCGCGCATGGGATAAAACCTTCTCCGACCACTCGTAGCGATCCTGGGGTTGAACCTGCTTGAACAGGCGGGGTACCGTCTCAACATTATGATTGAGAATTTCGGGGCGGGCGGCCATCACAATCCTTAATGCTTCAATACGGCCTTTAAAATCCGGGATGAGTACTTCAATACTGCAGCCGGGCTGCAATTGCCGAATACGACGAATGACCATGGCGAAGATTGGGGCGCCACCATCGCGGCGTTCATCCCGGTTAACACTGGTGATGACCGCATGCTTGAGGTTCATCTTGCGAACAGCCTGCGCAACCCGTTCCGGTTCATTCCAATCCAATAATGCCGGTCGTCCGTGTTTGACATCACAAAATCCACAGGTGCGCGTACAGATATCGCCCAGCATCAGAAAAGTCGCCGTGCCGCTTCCCCAGCATTCACCCAAATTCGGGCAGCCAGCTTCCTCACATACCGTGTGCAACGATCCACCCCGCATCAGGTTCTGCAAGTTTTTATAATTTTCACCACTGGGTGCGCGTACTTTTATCCAGCTTGGGCGCCGGGTTGGGGTGGTGTCGATGATTTCAGGATTTATTCTATCTCTGGTAGGATTTGTCGGCATTGTACCTCCAGCAAAAATTATACTACATCAAATAGCCCAAACAAAATGCAGCAAATATATCCTGACGATGGATACTCCTTTATTTTCCAACGTAAGCCACCTTACCAGGTTGAGGGATGGCCTTAATCATTTCTAACATGGTCCGCCCAGGTGATGAAACTGAATCGTTTGTCGAAAATTACTCCGATCAAAATCGGAAAGAGGCTGATCAGTGTGGATACCAGTCCAAAAAGTGCTGGGTTAGGCAGCGAGATCAGGTAGCTACCAATGATTGGCCCGGTGATCAAGGCAATACTCTCAACAGCCGAAACTAACCCTATCATCTCCCCGATCTGCTCCTTTTTTACTTCCTTGCTGATAATCCCATGCATGATATCAATACTGCAATATGTGCCAAAGCCGATCATAATAATCACAATAGCAAATTCCCAGATCGAATTTAGGAAGATCAGCCAAACAAAACCAGATGAGAAGATTACAAATCCCAGCATAAGTGTCAGGTAATCGCCCAACTTCCGCAGCACCCGAGGGAAGATCAACAACCGCACAAACAAACTAACCATGCCAGTCGCTGTCAGCAAAATCCCGATTTGTGCAAAGGAAAACCCAAAACGAACTGTGACAAACAACGACAAAGTGAGACGAAAAATAAACAGTGAGAGCGCATTAAACAAACTCTGAGACAGCCGCAACCGTGGAAGGCGCTCTTTAAGCAGGCTTATAGAAACAAATGGTTTCTTCTCCCTGGGAAAGTCCTTACTGACAGGCAAATTCGCCACTAAGGTAGGATGACTTTCTTTCAGCGTGATAACGGTGATAACCAAAGCGATTGCAGCCAGCAAGCTGTTGAAAAGGCCAATCCCCAAGATGCCAAACTGAAATAGCAAAGCCCCAATCCCAGGCCCAATCAGCCCACCCAGCAGCCAGGCAAGGCCGGCCTTGCTCATTTCATTTGTCCGCTGATCCGGTGATGTACGGTCCCCGACGATCGTCAGCACAATTTGGACGTTCTTAGAAAAGATCCCATCAATAATCCTGGAGATCACAATCATGGTGAGATTGGTTGAGAAGGCAAGTAGCAGATAGCCTGCCAGGGCACCCACCCTGCAAATGATCAATATCGGACGGCGTCCAAAGCGATCCGATAATGAGCCCCAAAATATTCCGCTAAAAAACCCCATAAATACATTAATTGAGAGGAACATGCCAATTAGCGCAACAGGCACACCCAAATCCAGGAAAATCGGCGCCAGGTAGGGGTTTAACACGGAAATTCCAAGCACATCCATGAAAGCACCTGCCCATAGGGGAAGCAAGGAATGGGCCAATTTTTGATCCAGGACGGTTTTAACTTTATTTATCATTATCACCACTTACTGCTTATCTCGATGGATTTTGAATAAATCCAATCAGTAAAACGCACACAGGATGAATATAATCCACCCTGACATAGATTACAATTATCAATATCACATAACTGTAGGATATCAAACAAAAGAGTAAAATTGTATGAAACCCAAACCTGACCGCCGGGTACGCCGGACCCGAAAAATGATTCAGAACGCCCTGTTCTCATTAATGCAGCAAATGCCCTACGACAAGATTCGCATCAGCCAGATCACTGAAGTTGCGGATATTGCTCGCTCGACGTTTTATTACCATTACGATACCAAGGAAGATTTGCTGCTCAGTGTTGCAGATGAGATCATCGACGAATACTTCAAAACTATTGATGAAGTAATTCGCGGCAGTAATAAAAGTCCCACCAGACTGCTCTTCTCTAAATGGAAGCAAAACCTGGATGTGATGAAACTGATCCTCGAAGCGGGGATGGAATTCAGGATTTACCAGCGCTTGCGAATGTTCAACGCCCAGCGGACAGAATCCGATATAACTGAGAACTCCCTTCTGGATGATTACATTCGTACAATGCTGGATGGGGCCTGTTTCGCATTGCTGCTGCGTTGGACAAAAGATGAGGCCATAATCCCGGTCGATCAGATGGCACAGCTATTTACTGCCTTAAATATCAGTCATTTATTTACATCTCTCGAGACATCACTGCCCGGTTTTGGAGCTGAAGGCCCAAACAAGCGCTCACATAAGCCCAACAAATAACTCTATCCCTCTACTCTCCCGATATATGAGGTTAAAAAAATATCTTCAGCCCAATGGCAATTACCATGATATTTTATTGTAATCAGGTGGCGTGGTTTGGTTCGATTGATATCACTTAAGGCAGTTCTTGAGGATATCTATAGGTGATGTTCAGCCAGTATGGTCGAATAAAGTGATACGGGTCACTGCCATTCATTTTTGGTGAATTATCCAGGATGTTGACCGTGGCATATATACCAGACTCAATGTCATCTTGCAGGGCGCCCATGGACATCAATTTTGCAAGAGGCGATAAGCTACTGATGGCGGTATTGCGAATATTTAACCCCCGCAGTTGGGTTAATGACTCCAGGAATAAATACTGATCGCCTATTTCCACGTTTCGCATGATCAACGTGTCAAGGCGATCTAATTCCGCCAACGCCATAAATCCCTCCTCAACCGGGTTGGAATGGATGTTCAGATATATCAGGTTGACCAACCCCCCCAATGGGGTCAAATCCTGAATACTGTTGTTCCTGAGGTTTAAGTGGCGCAAATTTATTAGGTATTTTAATGGGTCGACATGAGTGATTTGATTATCGCGCAGGTCCAACGTTTCAAGCGCTTGAAGTTTCATTAAAGGTGAAATATCTTCTACCTTATTCTCTCGCAAATCCAATATCGCCAGCTGACTTGCCTGATGTAGAAACTGAATATCTTCAATGGATGTGTTCCGCATATTGATCCGAGTTAATTCTGTCAGATCAGCCAACACATCAGCGTTTTTGCCAATGGATACATTTCTCATGATCAGCGTATCCAAACCTGTAAAGCGGGACAAGACTTCCCAGCCAGTGTCAATCGGGTTGGTATGAATATTTAGATAGACCAAATTCATCATCCCCCCTAATGGTGCAAGATCCTCAATTTCATTTTCACGCAGGTTGAGTTGCTCCAGGGCAGTTAAGCGATGGAGATCTTCAACGTTGGTTAAGCGATTCTCAGATAGGTCCAACACCCTCAGGTTCTCAAGAGAAGTCAATGGGGTCACATCAGCAATATGGTTATCGCGTAAATCAAGCACCTCCAGATGCGCTAATTCGCCCACCAATTGGATATCTGATAATCTAATCCTGGAACCATCTTCAATATCTAGGACATTATGTCGTAAGCTGAGGGCCACCAAAGGAAGGTGCGTGATTTGATCAAAATTAACCACATCCAGGTGAATGATTTCATTATTTCTCAGATTAAGGTTGTGCAATAAGTGCAGTTCGGCCAATGGTGCCAGGTCTTCTACATGATTATCATGTAAATTCAAAACCTTTAAATTACCAAGTGCCTCGATGCCTTCTAAACGCCTGATACCCATCCCGGAGGCATCCAGCTCGGTGATTGTGAGCAAATTTTGCTTTAAAAGAGGTCCTTCTCGCACATCAAGCACCTCCCGCACAGCTGCTTCCAATCGCAGGTCAGCAAAGTCCACAGTGGAGATTGTTGGCTGACAGGCGGGCATCACCATACCCAACCCAAGCATTAATACCACGCTGATAATCAGGCTTATGGAAAGAGGATAAATATTTTTTTCTGCCATTAGCAATCACCCAACCAAGTAATCAATCAAACGCTTCTATGAAATACCAATAAAAACCGTAGCTACGCAGTCTGCAAAGGGAAATTGGGGGTTTGGTGTGGCGGCGAAGCAGCCACACCAAACCCCCATCCTTCAGCAGCAGGGCTTCTTGATTAGTTACCAAAAACGAAATAATTCATGTCAATTTCATTTTCTATGAGATGTTTCTGTTAAGTATTTTACCGTTTCATTGTGTAAAGATAAAATCCATGCTATTCACATGTATGAAGTGAAGTGGTATAAAATAGGTCTCAGATTTATCAGGTTAGGAAACATGGATTATCATAAAACTACATGGCGTGTTATTGAACATTCCCCCAGCAAAGGCGCCTGGAATATGGCCGTGGATGAGGCAATATTGGAATCAGTTTATGCCGGTGACTCACCGGCCACATTAAGGCTATACGCATGGCATCCCGCCTGCCTCTCACTGGGCCATGCACAACCTTATTCAGAAGTGAATACCGAGGTCCTCACTGAAAAAGGCTGGGATGTTGTCCGGCGTCCCACAGGCGGTCGGGCTATCCTCCATGTGGATGAATTGACCTATTCGGTCATCACTCCAGAAACCGAGCCGAGGATGAGCGGCGGTGTGATGCAGAGTTACCTGCGCCTCTCTGAGGCATTATTGGAAAGTCTGAAAATGATGGGGCTGACACCTCAAGCCAGTAAGTCTAAAAGCCATTCAAAACCTGAAATGCCCAACCCGGTGTGTTTTGAAGTGCCTTCTTATTATGAGATCACTGTTAATGGGAAAAAATTAATCGGATCTGCCCAGGCTCGACGCAAAGAAGGCATCCTGCAGCATGGCACGCTGCCTTTAACCGGTGACCTGACCCGCATTATTTCCGCACTACGTTTTAAGGATACCGGGATTCAAGCCCGTGCAAGTCAACGTTTGCTTGACCGGGCCACCACGGTTGAACGCGAACTCGATCATACCCCCACATGGAAACAGGCCAGCCACGCTTTCCAAGAATCATTTAAAAATGTGCTAAATCTGGACCTTGCCCCAGGTAAACTGACTGGGAAAGAAAAGGAAAGAGCACAAGAGCTCCTCAAGGAAAAATATGCGCATCCATCCTGGACAGAACGGATCTAAAATACCTATCTCCAATTATGCCGGTGGCTTTAAGGTCACATTGATAGGAATCCTGTTACTCGGACTGATAGTCAATCTGTGTGCTGCCTGCACACCTGAACCGCCGCCGGCAACCCCCACCGAACCCGTATCCCCCACCCTGACTGTTAGCTACTTGCCAACCATTGAACACACCCCAACACCAAGGCCGACGGCCACACCAACTTTGCCGCCATTAACCACCGAGGGGAATCCCGTCACGATTGGCTTTATCCTCCCACCAGAAGACACTTCTGCCATCCAGGCTGCAGAAGACCTGGTAGCATTAATTTCAAAAGACACTGGCTATGAAATAGAAAGTTTGCTCTATGCGGATTTTAACGCCCTGTCAACAGCTATTATGTCAGGGGATGTGCATCTTTTCTGGTTGGGCCCGATGGAATATCTTTACCTGCATTCTGAAGGGTATGCTCAGGTCATCCTTTTAACCAATCACCTGGGAGTGTACGCGTACAGCATCCAATTTATGACAAACACCTTCAGTAATTTTGCACCCTACTTTGACCCAGAAAAAAACCAGAGCAGTAGTGACTCAATAACAGCCTTACAGCAATTTTCTGGCACGCGGCCCTGCTTAATCAACCCGGATTCCATCCCTGGCCATTATGTTCCGCTTGGCCTGCTTGCAGGCGCCAGCACCCCCACTCTTGACCCGGTCTACACCTATAACTACAATGCCACTATCCGAGCATTATATATTCAAGGTATATGTGACTTTGGAGTCAGTTACGCAACAATAGGAGACCCGTTGACCGCCAGTGATATCATTGAAAACTTACCAGATGCCCAGGATCAAATTGTGGTAATCTGGCGGTCGGATAACATTATCCCCAATGTAAACTTGTCGGCCGCAACCAATTTACCAACGCATATCCGCTACCGCTTACAGGAAGCAATTATAAACCTGGTAGAAAGCCCTCAGAACTTATCCCTTTTAAGTAAAGCCCTAAACTATGATGTAGAAGCTCTCAGAACAGTTAACGACCCATTTTATAATCCACTGCGGGCTGTCTTAATCCCCCTCGAGTTGGACTTTGAGGCAATTACCCACCAAGAAATGAACCCATGAGTCCCCTCCAAAAGATCATCCGTTTTTTATTTCACCTGGCCATTTACTTGGCTATTGGAAGCCTGATTCTAACAGGTCTGCTGCGAGTCGGCATATTATTATTTGGCCGGCCTAAAACTTTTATAGCGCATGAGTCCCCGGATGCGCCCGTGGCTCTGGTTTTAGGCGCTGGTCTCAACCGGGATGGGTCACCTGGCGTAGTGCTTCAAGACCGAGTCAGGACAGCTGTAGATTTATATTTCGCCGGGTCAGTCGAAAAAATTTTGATGAGTGGTGATAACAGCAGTGTCTATTACGATGAACCAGGCGCAATGAAAGCTTATGCTCTTCTACTTGGGGTTCCAGAATCCGATATCGTGCTTGATTTTGCAGGCAGGCGTACCTACGACAGCTGTTACCGGGCCCGGGCAATATTTGGGTTGGAAAAGGTAGTCATTGTCACGCAATCTTTCCACCTACCACGTTCATTATTCCTTTGTAATGCTTTGGGCATCGAAGCAACAGGTGTGACAGCAGATGACGCCCATTATCGCCTCAGCAGTTACACTTTTTGGTGGGTGCGAGAGATTCTGGCGTCTGCCAAGGCTTATTGGGATGTTTTTTTCAACCATCCCCAACCATTATTAGGCCCTCCCGAACCCATCTTTCCTGATTAACCCATTAATACCATTTATAATCCGGTTGGCATCATTATCGCACGATGAGGCTAGGCCCTCCCGAACCCATCTTTCCTGATTAACCCATTAATACCATTTATAATCCGGTTGGCATCATTATCGCACGATGAGGCTAGGCCCTCCCGAACCCATCTTTCCTGATTAACCCATCATTGCCATTTATAATCCGGTTGGCATCATTATTGCACGATGAGGCTTATATGATGAATAGAAAAGAAGCATTATCCATTCTCCACAAATATATCAAGAATCCCAACCTCATCAAGCATATGCTGGCAGTTGAAGCAGCCATGCGTTTTTACGCTCGCCAGTATGGCGAGGATGAAGAAAAATGGGCTGTGACCGGTTTGCTGCACGATTTTGACTGGGAAATACATCCCACCATGGAGGAACACCCTCTGGCGGGTGAACCTATCTTGCGTGAGCATAATGTCCCCGAAGAGATCATCCAGGCAGTACTCAGCCATGCACCGCATTCGGGCATTGCCCGTGAGAGTCTAATGGAGAAAGCGCTTTTTGCATGTGACGAAATCACCGGTCTGATTATCGCTGTAGCCCTCGTCCGTCCATCTCGGGCACTTTACGATCTTAAACCAAAATCTGTCAAAAAGAAATGGAAGGACAAATCATTTGCAGCAGGGGCTAACAGGGAAGAAATTAAACAGGGTGCCGCAGAATTAGGGGTTGATCTTTGGGAACACGTAGGCAACGTAATCAAAGCTATGCAACCCATTGCAGGTGAACTGGGTCTGGCTGAGCAACCGGTGGACAATCCTTGAGGATGTGAATGATGACGCTTACTGGCAAAGGTTACTTTATCTGGATGGTGAGACACTGTGAAAAAGGCGATCCTGATCGTATCGCGGCTTTGGCAAAAGAGGCTAACCTCACGCATGTCCTGATCAAGGTAGCTGACGGCGCTTTTCCCTATAACATTGACCTGGAAAATGGTTTTGATTATGTGCGTCCGGTCGTTAAAAAATTACATAGTCAAAATATCTCGGTTTGGGGATGGCACTATGTCTATGGTGACTATCCAGAACAAGAAGCTGAGATTGCTGTTAAACGCTCACTCGAACTGGGTTTAGATGGGTACGTGGTTAATGCTGAAGCGCAATATAAAACGCCTGCCAAAGCCCCAGCAGCCTCTCGCTATATGCGTATTTTACGCAGCAACCTTGGCACAACTCCCCTTGCTTTAAGCTCGTATCGTTTCCCTTCATTTCACATGGATTTACCGTGGAAACAATTTCTGGAACGATGTGACTATAATATGCCCCAGATTTATTGGATGAAATCACATAACAATGCTGGGGCACAGTTACAGCGCTGCATCAATGAATTCAGGAACATCCATCCACACCGCCCGATTATACCCACCGGCCCAACTTTCAAAGAACACGGCTGGATCCCGCAAAAAAGTGAGTTAATCGAGTTCCTCCAGGTAGCCAGGAAATTGCGGATTCCGGCCGTCAACTTCTGGTTCTGGGAAGGCTGCCGCCGTGACCTGCCCCATTTTTGGGATATCGTGCGGGACTATCCTTTTGACGCGCCAAGCTCAAACACCAGTTTGCCAGGTCGCTATATTGACGTCATCAATAGTATGGATGTGTCAAAGTTACTTAACTTGTATTCAGATTCGGCTGTGCACATCCGAAGAGAAGGTGTCATCCAGGGAAAGCAAGCCATTCACGAATATTTTTCTTCTTTTATTAACCTTTATGCAGACTGCGTATTTTCACTATTGAGTGAATCCAACAATGGGAGTGTTTTTAACTTTCAGTGGCGGGCATCCGATAAGACAGGAGCCCGATTAATGGGACGAGACACCATCGGCCTGAGTGACCAGAAGATACGATATCATTATTCTTTTATTAAAGAAATTTAATATCGACCTTAACCTGTTCTCATTGTCAATTATGATGCCATGTCAAGTGGAATGGTCATCTCGACGATAGCATCACCCTTCTTTAAATCAATGACTTTATCGCCGCGTTGTATTCGTTGACGATCAGGCGCATCCGTTACACGAATCAACCGGCTGGCAGCTTCTTTGAAATGTAATACGCCGTTATGGGTCAATAAGCCCACCATCATCCCAACAATATACTCCTCTTTGGCCAGCTTCCAGGCAATAACGCCTAAACCATAACGTCCCTGTGTGGGGAATATAGCAGGTGTCATTCTTTTCGCATTGCCAAGATTGCTGACCATGAGAAGTTCACCGCGCCGGGAAGCTACACCTGCACCAACAACCTCATCATCATCTTTTAGCTTGATCCCATTTACACCGGCTGCCACCAGGCCCATTGGGCGTGCTTCTTCTTCATTAAATCGGATCCCCATACCTTGCTTCGTAACTAAAACGACATCATCATCCCCATCCGTGAATAATAATGAACAAATTGCATCGCCATCATTAATTTTTACCAAATTAAACAAGTTTGCAGATGGCCCAGGAAGGTCACAAAGCTTTGATCGTTTGATCATTCCCTGGCGGCTCACACTCATGATATAGCCATTATCATCATCAAGATTCACTGGCAATGAGAACAACAACTTTAGTGGCTGCTCAGATGTAAACGACGTAATTGCCGAGATGGGGACACCTTTTTCCAATTCGCCCGCAATCGGCAGGGCATGGACAGATAGCGCTGCAGCTTCTCCATTTTCTGCCACAATGAACACTGTCTGGTGCGTGGTTGTACGTAAAACCATCTTTGGTGCGCCAAGGCCCCACTGGCGGAAAGACTTATCCGTATCTGTACGGGCAATCAGATGATCTTCAGAAATGGCCACCCAAACCTGCCTTTCGGGTATCACATCTGCTGTAGTCACTAAATCAACAGCCGTTTCTCCCGCTTTCATTTGGATAATTTGAGTGCGTCGTGAGTCAGCATAGCGCTCACGAACCGCCTTCAGCTCATCAATAACCACATTTCGCATCTTCTTGGCAGAACGCAGTAAATTTTGTAATTCCTTGATTCGTTTTGAAACCTCTTTAAACTCATCCTCAATTTTTTTGCGTTCCAGGGCTGCCAGACGTCGCAAAGGCATATCCAAAATCGCCTGTGCCTGTACCTCATCTAATGAGAATTTTCGCATCAAATTATTCCGGGCCGTCTCAACCCGTTGTGATCTGCGGATGGTATCTATGACATCATCAAGATGTTCCAAAGCAACCAGATAAGCTTTTAGAATATGTAATCTCTCTTTCGCTTTCCGCAGTTCAAATTCACTGCGGCGTTTAACCACTTCCAGGCGGTGGTCAATAAACACCTTGAGCGATTGTTTCAATGTCAGTTTATGTGGCTGCCCTTTTACCAGCGCCAGCATGTTAATCCCAAAAGTGCCTTGCATGGTTGTGCGTTTATAGAGGGTCTTAAGAATCACATCGGGGTCAGCCGATTTGGATAATTCAATCACAATCCGCATACCCTGACGGTCAGATTCATCTCGCAGATCGGTGACTCCATCCAATACATCATCGCGAACAAACTCAGCGATTTTTTCAATCAGAGAAGATTTGTTGGTCATATAGGGTAATTCTGTGACAATGATCCGCTTCCGCCCGCGGTTCATTTCCTCCACTCTCACCCGAGCCCGCATCCGCACCCGTCCTTTTCCACTACCATAAGACTGTGCCAGGGTCTCTGTCCGATCATCAGTAATAATCAAGCCGCCAGTAGGGAAATCGGGGCCTTTGATGTGTTTCATCAGGTCTTCCACGCCAATATCATCAATTTTGGTCCAATTCTCCAACATCATCACCAATGCATCCACAACCTCCCCCAGGTTATGCGGCGGGATATTGGTCGCCATGGCAACGGCGATCCCCGAAGCCCCATTTACCAGTAAATTGGGGATGGAAGCTGGCAAAACCAATGGCTCTTCCAAGGACCCATCAAAGTTCTCAGCAAAATCAACTGTGTCCATACCTAACTGCTGGATGATGTCCATTGATATTTCGGTCAACCGGGCTTCGGTATAGCGCATCGCGGCTGGGGGGTCACCGTCAACACTGCCAAAATTTCCCTGGCCTTCTACCAGCATGTAACGCTGTGAAAATTCCTGAGCTAGGCGTGCCATAGCATCATAAACAGCCATATCTCCATGAGGATGATACTTTCCTAAGACCTCACCCACTATCCTGGCTGACTTTTTAAAAGCAGAACCTGACCTGAGCCCCATATCAAACATTGCATATAATATTCGTCGTTGGACAGGCTTCAGACCATCCCTGGCGTCAGGCAGCGCTCTGGAAACAATCACACTCATTGCATAATCAAGGTATGATTGCTGCATTTCATCATTGATATTAATAGGACGAACAATACCTAAATCCATAACTACTCCTCCTGTCCAATCTTATGCCCATTACTGACAGGCGTCAAGAAAGCCGTTGTGAGAACATATGTTTCATTATATCATAAAAAATCCCGAGAAAAATCTCGGGATTTCTAGTTTTATGTCTTAATCAATTAAATCTACTCGACGATTTCAATTTCTTCTTCATCAATATCATCATCAAGATCTTCCTCATCTAAATCCACCAAATCCAGAAGATCTTCTTCGTCCACTTCGTCTTCATCATCGATAAAATTAATTTCTTCAATATCATCATCAAACAGATCAAGCACTCGCCCTTCAAGCGATGCACCAGATGGTGTTTCGCCTGGGGTCTCACTTGTGAATTGACCGGGTTCAAAACCAGTGCCAGCAGGGATAAGTTTCCCGATCATGATGTTCTCTTTCAACCCAAATAGGGGATCTTCACGGGAGGCAACCGCAGCAGCAGACAAGACTTTAATCGTATGCTGGAATGATGAGGCTGACAGGAAGGACTCGGTCTCCAGGGCAGCTTTGGTGATCCCAAGCAGGATCTCCAAATAACGGGCTGGTTGTTTCCCCTGGGCCGCCAATTCTTCATTAACCCGTCGAATTTCCAACCGATTGACCAGATCTTGGGGAAGATATTTCGAATCCCCTGGACGGATAATCTGTACTTTGCCCAACATCTTATTGATGATGACCTCATAATGCTTGTCATTTATGTTCTGACCCTGGGTTCGATAGACCTGCTGAATCTCGCGCATAAGGTACTTCTGACAGGCTTCGCGACCCTTAATCCGCAGGATGGTGTGCGGATTTAAAGAACCTTCAGTCACCGGTTGGCCTGCTTCAATTTTCTCACCCTCTTTGACTATTAATCGAGAAGTTGTCGGAATGTCATATTCTTCGGATTCCTTGACTTCATAGGACACGATGACTTTTCGGCCTTCTATTCGAACCTTGCCGCTGTGCTGTGCTTTGATGATCGCTTCATCCTGTGTGGCAAGCGTGGTACCGCTTTCGACTTCATCTTCTTCGTTAACCTCAATATCCCAATCTTCAGGGATATCATATTCATCAGAAACCATTTCACTGTGGTCCACTCGAACAATCCGCTGATCAGTATATTTTTCAGAGTGGATCACATGCGCAGTTCCAGCTATCCTTGAGATGATTGCTTCGCCTTTTGGCGCTTTGCGCGCTTCAAAAAGCTCTTCGACCCTGGGAAGACCCGTTGTGATATCGCTGCCCGCAGCAACACCACCAGTGTGAAAAGTTCGAAGCGTGAGCTGTGTTCCGGGTTCACCAATGGACTGGGCAGCAATGATACCAACTGTGGAACCCAATTTGACCATGTCACCACGCCCAAGGTCGACACCGTAACAGCCCGCACAAATGCCATGAACCATCTCACAGGTCAGGGGTGAACGCACCTTGACCCTATCTAAATTGAGCATGGTGATCTTTTTTACCCGCTCATGGGTTAGAATTTCATTCACATCAAAAACGATCTCTCCGGTATCTGGATCAATAATGCGTTCTGCAAGTACCCGGCCGTAGATCCTTTCAGATAAAGTTTGTCCTGCAACGTCCTCACCAGCGTCTATCCAAATGCCATTTGTCGTGCCACATTCCTCTGTGTTCACAATAATATCCTGCGCCACATCCACCAAGCGACGGGTCAGGTACCCTGCATCTGCTGTTCTCAGGGCTGTGTCTGCCAGACCTTTGCGGGCACCGTGGGTCGAGATAAAAAATTCTAATGCGGTCAACCCTTCACGAAAGTTCGAGCGGATTGGCATGGGGAAGATGCGACCAGCGGGATCGGCCATCAAGCCGCGCATGCCAGCCAACTGGGCAATTGAATTAAACCCGCCTTTGCTGGCACCAGATATGGCCATTGTGGCCAGGTCACCAGTCGGGTCCAGTGATTCTTTGACCGCTTTTCCAACCTTATCGGTTGTTTCCTGCCAAACATCAATGGACTTTTCATCCCGTTCTTGCTCTGTTAGTAGCCCTCGTCTGAAATCACGGTTGATAATATCAACTGAATCGAAGGCATTTTGAATGATCTCCTGCTTGACCGCTGGCACGGTAATATCCGCCACCGCAATGGTTGAGCCCGAACGGGTGGCATATTGAAAACCAACTTCTTTTATGTTGTCGGCGACGACACAAGTTTCTTCCTGGCCGCAAACCTCATAGACCTCAGCCACCAGGTCCTTTACCCCACCCTTATCCAATTCAGCATTAAAGAAACGCATGCGCTCTGTCAAGGCGTTATTGAAAATTACCCGTCCAACTGATGTATCCACCAGCCTGGTTTCAGGCTCAGGCATACGTGTGTTGTTCTCATCATACCAGGTAGCAACATTTATCTTGATTTTTGCGTGCACGTGTACTTGCCCGAGGTCATAAGCCATCAGTACTTCGTCAATACCGGTGAAAATTCGCCCATCACCTTTGTGCTCACCTCCCACATCCATGGTCAGGTAATAAACACCCAATACCATATCCTTGGATGGGCTGATGATTGGCTCACCATTGGCTGGCTTAAGCAGGTTTTTAGTGGCCAGCATCAGTTCACGAGCCTCTGTCACCGCTTTCTGTGACAATGGAACGTGTACAGCCATCTGGTCTCCATCAAAGTCCGCATTAAAAGCGGTTGTGACCAGAGGATGTAATTGGATCGCGCTGCCTTCTATCAAGATAGGTTCGAAGGCCTGAATACCCAAACGATGCAATGTTGGGGCCCGGTTCAGCAATACAGGTCGTTCACTGATCACATCTTCTAAAGTCTCCCATACTTCGGGCCGATTGCGTTCAATAAAGCGCCTGGCGCCTTTAATATTTGCCGCATATTCTTGTGAGACAAGTCTCGAAATCACAAAGGGGCGATATAGCTCTAACGCCATTGACTTTGGTAAACCACATTGATGTAATTTCAAATAAGGGCCAACCACAATAACTGAACGCCCGGAGTAGTCCACGCGCTTACCTAAAAGATTCCGACGAAAACGACCCTTTTTACCTTTGAGCATATCGCTTAACGAGCGCAACTCTCGTCGCCCTCGGCGAGACAAGGCTTTGCCGCGTTGTGAGTTGTCAATTAATGAGTCAACTGACTCCTGCAACATTCGTTTCTCGTTACGTACAATCACATCAGGTGCACCTAATTCGAGCAAACGTTTTAGACGATTGTTGCGGTTTATCACGCGCCGGTAGAGATCATTTAAATCGGAAGTTGCAAAGCGGCCGCCATCCAGTTGTACCATCGGCCGCAGGTCAGGGGGGATAACCGGTAAAACCGTCATGATAATCCATTCCGGATTATTGCGCGATCTGCGGAAGGACTCAATGATTCCAAGCCTGCGTGTTGCCTTTTTGCGTTTTTGCTTACTGCGTGTGGTGCGAATCTCATCCCATAACTCTTCTGCCATGGCATCCAGATCAATCCGCTTGAGGATATCAAAAAAGGCTTCAGCGCCCATATCCGCACGAAACACCTGTCCCCAGCGGGACTTTAATTCACGATAACGTGCTTCACTCAAGAATGTGAATGGCTCCAGCTCATATAATTCGTCTCGCAACCGTGCAGACTCAGTCTGGCTCACTTCAGCCTGATCTTCTAGTGCATTACGGAGTTCTTCCATGGTTAACTCAGACTCCGCTTTAACTTCTTCTTTCTGGAGTTTGAGATGCTCTAATTCGCGATTCCGTTGTTCTTTGAGATCCGATTCGAGGTCTTCCATCATCTCTTTAACGATCTTCTGTACCTCACTGAGATGGGTTGATGTCACTTCAACTCCAGTTTCAACAATGGTCATCTCTTTATCAAGAACTGAAAACACAATAGGCTTGCGGATCTTCTTCCCCATCCGGGTTTGGATTTCACTTTCTAATCGTTGACCTTCTTTAATGACAGGGTCAATGCGTTTACCAATTTGTTCATCAAAGTGCTCTTGAAGTTTTTCACGTTCAGAGTCAAATTCTTTTAACGCTTTATCACGTTTTTTCTTGACCTCAGCAATTTGGGCATTGATCTTATCCCCCAATTCCCTTTCAGATAAACTGATCTCATCATCCAGCCGTTTCAAAGCCTTCTGCCGTGCATCATCATCGACATAGGTCACAATATATTGAGCAAAATAAAGAACCCGGTCGAGATTTCGCCGGGAAATATTCAGCATTAATCCCAGGAATGACGGAATACGACGGGTATACCAAATATGGGCAACAGGTGCAGCCAGGGAGATATGGCCCATTCGCTCACGACGAACAGCCGATCGGGTTACCTCAACATTACATTTATCGCACACGATCCCCTTATAACGGGGGTTCTTGTATTTTCCACAATAACATTGATAATCACGTGTGGGCCCAAAAATAGCTTCACAAAATAAACCGTCTTTCTCAGGTCGCAATCGCCGATAGTTAATTGTCTCTGGTTTCAGAACTTCACCATATGACCAGCTTCGAATAACCTCAGGGGATGCAAGACCAATCCTCAGAGCTTTTAATCCCTTTGTTTCCACTAGGAGCCTCCTGTAATTCAATGGAATTTAATGCTAAACTTTACCTATAATGCTTTAACGCGAGAAAACCTTGAGAAGGACGCGCCCTCTCAAGAGGTTTCGTCAATTGTCGGAACCATTTTCACAAGCATGCAAATTGTAATTATAGCAAATTAATACAGTGTTTGTCAAATTTTTCAAGAGATGAATTCTACCACAGCAAATGACAATAGTCTATCCCACTTTTTTCGAGTTTTGGACTTTTTGAGGAATTTTCAAGAAGAATGTGCTGCCTTTTCCCAGTTTACTCTCGAGCCACACCTTTCCACCATGGCGTTGTGCAATCGATTTCACGATGGCTAGCCCCAACCCGCTGCCATTTTGTCTCACTTCAATGCCTGGACTGAACCGACGAAAACGTTCAAAAAGCCGTTGCTGATCCAAGGGGGCTATCCCAATGCCATTATCTTGAACGGCAAAAACCACACAATCCTCTTTTTGTGAAATACTCAGCTTGACTTCACCACCCATTTTCGTAAATTTTATAGCATTCTCCACTAAGTTCTTCAGAGCTTGTGTGATGAATGTCCTGTCAGCTTCAACAAGCAGTAATGCTTCAGGCAATGATAAGGCCAAATGGATATTCTTTTGTTTGGCGTGTGGATTCATGCTGTCAAAGACTTTTTTGGCGATATCTCCTGCAGAAAACCGGCTGATCTCCAAAGAGCCATCTAATTCAAGACGCCTCATGTCCAGGAGATTCTGGGCCAGGTTCCGCATTTCTTCTACACTGTTAATAATATTTGTTATATAGTCGTTTTGTTGCTCGTTTAAATTACCGGTCAGCTGTAATATCTTTGCATACCCATGAACAAGTGTCAGCGGAGAAAGCAGCTCATGACTGACCGTGGTGACAAACTCCGATTTTTGTGCTTCTTTCTCCTTTTGATTTGTGATATCTTTAAAGACCATCACCTGCACCTGTTTTTCATTGTTTATTTGAACTGGGCAAACACGCACTTCCAAAACTTTTCCATCCGAGATGTGAACATCACAAGCATGCTTTGCTTGTTCTGTTTGCTGCGTAAATTCTGGGAATTTTACACCAAATTGTGTCTCAAATAAGGGGAAAATCTGTTTACCTATTATTGGCTCATCCCACCCAGTAAATAACGTTTCCACCGCTTTATTGTGATAAACAATAGCACCATCCTTATCAGAAATCAAAACACCTTCCTTAAGGACATCTAAAGCGCTCGCTAATTGCTGTTGAACCACAATGGAATCTTCCAAAGCTCTGGTATTAACGATTGCCAGAGAGGTTTTCCGGGATAAATCTTTTATGAAATGCACAGTTTCTGCATTTGGTGATCTGTCTTCCTGGTAGGTAACCCACACGACGCCCAGCAACACATCCTTCCATTTTAAAGGCACAGCAATCATTGATGCGGGTATCGGTATACCCTTTTGCATCGGCAACAACTTACCCATCGTAAAATCAGGCAATATTAAAGCTCCCTGTGACCGGGTTTGTGCTACGATCGCATCATCAAGCGGTTCAAACATGCGCGCATGCTTGCCTGACCCAAGCCTTTTGTCCACCGTTTTTTCTTGCCTGTCCAACATGATGATCCTGACTGACGAAACGCCTCGATTTAAGGCAGCTGACATAATGACATCAAGCGAGTCATCCAAACGTAAGCCAGCAGATAACCGCTCACTTACCGACAGAAGTTCGTTTTGTTTTCTCCATTGAGCATGAAGCTGCACAACCATATTCTTAAAAGCGTCACTCAATTGACCCAGGTCGCGACCCGCTCGCCGGTTTGGCCTCTCGATGCGAAAATCCCCTTCAGCCAGCTTATCCACCGTATTTTGCATCCAATCAATATTCTCAAGAATCGGAAATAATAATCCCCATGACACGATCATCACGACAGATATTCCCAAGAAACTAATCAGCAGGATAGGTAAAGTCTGTTCCCATGCCAGCACCCGAAAAAAGTGTTCAGGAAGTGAAACAATCACCGCCCAGTCAATCTCACTTATGGGTTGGTAATAGTACATGAACGACGATCCATCATCTGTAGTACCCTCAAAAAAAGCTGGCGTCGAATAAAGCATCCCGGGATAAGGCTGCAGAACCCGTTCCGGATTGGTATGGTAAAGGATAATGCCGTCATCTCCAACAATCTGACTGATACCACCACGATATTCAATGTCCTCTAAAACACGCAAAAATGTTTGCGCGTAGGGATTCGTTTCAATATCAGCCCGTCCCCACACAATCCGAATAGGCTGCCCAGATTCATCTTCCAAACTGGCAATAAAACCAAATTGTGCCATAAGCCCACCAGGGGATGACGCCACAGGCACAACCCAATCGGCATCTTGCACCCTTGCCTGCTCAATAGCCACCTGCTCATTGGGTAATAATGTTAGATCGTTTGGCGAGCCAGAAGGGTAACTGGCTATCCATTCACCTGATAGTTCAAGCACAACGATCCGTTCAAAAAATGAAAATCTCTGCCCGGAATGCGCCAAACCTGCCTCGACAAGTTCAGGTGAACCACTTATATAACGCGCATCACCTGCCAAATCCTGAATTAAAGCTTGACCTGTATTTAAAAAGAGATGTAACCCCTCCACAACAATACCAGAGGTTTGAATCATGGAATTGACCTGACGCCTGCGAGCGGCATTTTCTGCGATAGAATAACTGATCGCCACGAGGGCCACCCATAACACCAGCATAATCGGCAGCACAACAGTCACCCATCGGTATTTCATGCTGTTCTCACCCGGAGCCGGGATTAATGGGGCTTGATCACCCCATTTTTTAGGCGTAAAGGCTTTGATCAGAACACAAACCAGACCACCAATAACAATCATCCCCCCCAGTGATAAAACCACTCGTGGAAAACGGATCATCGCATCGGCCAACCGCTCCGCCATCTCACCTGGTGTGCTTAATACCATGGCTAAGAAAACAAGGGGCAAAACCGATAACAGTGAGAAGAGTCCTGTGAATAAAGGGAACCGTAACAATCGAAATGACATCCTTCGATAACGCTGTCTCACACCCCAGCTAAATATTATGGCAATTGTCATGAATATTAACGGTGTATATATTGTTAGTTTATCTAAATAAGCCAACCACAGACCAGACAAGCCAGCGATCAGCGCTGCTGGTAAGACGCCAAGGATACCTCCAGCAACCAACCACGGCACAGCCACAAAAAACATCATATGGTTGATCGGGTCGGCTTTAAACCCCACTTGGTACCCCAGATCAACATGAATACCGAAAAACGGAGTCAGAATCAAAACGAGTACACTCACCAATGCCAGCCAAAATAAAGCATGACGGCCCACAACCGGTTTTCTTGGCCGCACTTGCATAACCAGAACAATAAGAATCATCAACCATATCACCCATCCAATCAAAGTCACAGGATTATCCGGAATTTGTAGGCCGTATTCTGGCTTGAGTGGTGCAATGATCTCTGGCATATTTAGATCGTTTCAACAATTGGTTAATGGATTTTTACAGATCCGTTATCAGAATCACATCTGTGAGAATCCTTAAAACCCTGATCCGTTAAGGATGCCTTTTAGCTGCCTTATCGAAGTTTTTCCAGGCGATTCTGTCTAACAGTGGTCTGGCATTTTGGACAGGTTTCTCCATAATCGCTGTCAACCATTCAGAAACAGCTTTATCAGCCAAACCAAAACATTCTTTGGTAAAGGCTTGTTTCGTTTCGATGGGCTGATTAATTATTTCCGGTATCTGAGCAATAAATTCAGCTTCAATAGAATCCCTTGCCGGGCTGATTTCCTGGATACGGGTAGCGTAGTCTCTCAACACCTCACGATGCAAGTTTTCATGGCGCCACCATAGGGTTGCTTCATCATACGTGCCGGTTGGTTCCGGCCCAAGATCCGGTAAGCCAGACTCTATCCAGACTGGTTTAAAAATGCTCGTACAGGGGGCAGATGTGCCGGTCATCCAATGTGTATCCTGACCATGAGCCAAATGAGAGACCATTGACCCGGTTGTTTGACTACCACGGATCATTCCAAAGCTTGCGTGCATGCAAACATCCGCACCCATAACCCCTTTCCCGGGCACCCAGGCATTATCTGACTTTTCGCCATGGTTTCTAAGTAAGTTCATCGCGACACGAACATCAATACGGCCCCTGTGTTTCATCAACTGCTCCTCAGTAGTACACTGGCGTTCTCTCCCTGCCCCAAACTTTGTGAAGATTAGATCACTGTAACACCGGCTAAAATTAAATTCGTCCGCGTCTTTACACCAGCCTTTTTCAAGCGCATAAGACTCAAGGTGATCAGAACACCGATCCCAATCGGCCCCGATACTGATTACATTGGAAATAGAGCGCACATCTTTCACCCGTTCAGCAGCCCAGTGTTTACCGGCAGTTTCAAAAACCCAGGCACCTTGCCGATCTGCAATCAAGAATCCATTGTGGTAAAAAAATTTTTTCGAAAAACCGCAGTTGCCACCCTGCCCATAGGTCTCCAATAGTTCAATCATCAAATCAAGGGCTTCGTCAGCAGTAGCTGTTCTCTCCAGGGCTAAACGCAAAAAATCCATTCCCAACAAACCCGGATTTTTCTCATAAGGCACTTTTGTAAATACAGCTTCATTACCTATGACCAGACCATGCTCATTTGCACCCATTTCTGCACCCCACATCCAGAAAGGTTTTGAAAGTAACACGGCATTTGTCTCCAATACCTGTGGCAGGTCAATATAGGTACACCTCACTTTTGCCCCTGCCTGGTGTTTTGTGCGGGGAATCATCAGTAATTGATGGGCTTCATTGGGGTCACGATCGCTGTTTTTGCCAAATATCACCGCACCATCCCGGGTTGCATTGCCAACTGCTACGAAAGTATCACACATTTTTAACCAATTCCTTTGCTTTTGATAATACCTGTTGAATGCCCAGGCAATCCACATGAATCACCACAGCATCTTCCGCGGGCTTTAAAGGGGCAATTTCACGGTTCGTGTCTATCTGATCACGATTGATCAAAGAGCGTAACACAGCATCATAATCAGGTCGCTCGCCCCGATTGATCATCTCCTGGTAACGGCGGTGTGCCCTGACCTCAACAGATGCATCCAGAAAGATCTTTAGATCCGCATCTGGCATCACTACAGTGCCAATATCTCGCCCAACCATGACAACCTTGTTCTCCTTTGCAATTCTTCGCTGTTGGGCTGTCATTTCTTCACGCACAATAGCATATGCAGAGATAGTGGATACATGCTCATTAACACTCTCTTTGCGTATCTCCCGGGTGACATCTGTGTCATCAAGCAAAACATCAAATTCTCTTCCATCATCAACGCTGGGAGGTTGGACATCAATTCGAATGCTCTTTGCTAATTCGCCAATTGCCTGTTCGTCTTCTACATACAGACCACCTTCAATCACCGCCAGGGTCACGGCACGATACATGACACCCGTGTCAAAGTAAAGATAACCAAGGGACTCTGCCAGCAAAGCACCTAATGTAGATTTGCCAGAAGCTGCCGGGCCATCAATAGCAATTGTTGTGGGAAATCCCTTCATTAATTAATTCCTATCTCTTTTTGTCTCGATTAGCCATCAGGCATCAAATCCGTTCGTACCCAAAAAAGGATCTCTGTATTCCTGGTGGGAACTTCTCTCGTTATCAACCAGTTGAGGTATTGGAAAGAACGCATCTCTTCCCATTGGGCCCGTTTAGACCAAACCAATTTTTGTCCCCGATAGCTGTTGGCAATCTCAGGAAGTTCCTGGACATTGGTGATTAACATACCTGGCTGGGTTTGAGGCGCAAGATATGGCACAAAGTGAACGGGGTCATAATCACGCAAGACCCATTGCATGCCGGGTGTGTCCAGATCAGAGACAGCAATCTCAATGGGGTTGACCCGTTTTGAATTTCTTGTAAGCACCCTGTCTATCGAGAGCAACAACCACTCAGGTGACAGATTAGCCTCCTCTGGATACCATAAAGTATAGGAGATTTTGTGACTTAACCCGGTTGAATTGATGCTTATCGCGAACAGGCTGGCAGAAAAGACTAGGATAAATCCTATCAGGAAGCCAGCCCGGGCAACATTTCCAGACCAACCATAACTAATCAAAAGGAAAATGGCCACCAATAATACGACGCCCCCAGCCAGTGCAATCAGGTAATTTATTTGCTGGGTCTGACTCAGGCCCGGCCGTACGAAAGACCGTGACGTAAGGGACATAAACGCTGACACCACAATCACCAGCACGGTTGTCAATATCAGCACAAACCTGCCGTTATCTGGCACTTGCCAGGTAAAACAAACCACCCGTGCAGACAAAATCCAAACAGGCAATGTCACCCAAACAAGATCAGCAGGTGTGCCGCCCGGGTAAAGTAAAACAAAGATCAGCCCAAAAACCCACCAAACAAATAAAAACATGTCAAGCTTATCTTTCATTAATATCCCCCTAAGCCCACCCCAAATAGCCAGGAGAATGGCTACAAATGTGTAAGCGGTCAGGATGAGTGGTAGCAGTAAATTCGTTGGTGGATAAGGTAAGGCAAATCCCCGGATAAAAGTTACCAAACCCGAAAAAATACCGCTGAGCCCAAACGGCGCCAGGTAAAAACCAGTCCCGACAACAAGTAATGCAACCGCAAAAGAGACCGCCATAGGCAATAAAAAGCCATTGATTTCTGTCATTTTAGAAATGAGTAAAGCGTCAGATGCTTTAAATAACCACTCTGAGATTAAGAAACTGATTCCGATAATTAAGCAGCCAACCCAAAAACTGGGGCCGCCCATTAAACCCAATGCCAGAGCAGCACCGGTTAGAATCGGTTTTTTCTTCATCCAGAACCCTACAGCAAGCAGGAGACAAACCAGCGCAATGATGGGTGAACCAATAATCCGTGATAACCCCACCATTTCAGGAGAGATGGCCAAGACTAAAGCCGATACTATTGCTGGCCACTGCCCAACCCGATCTCTAAATAAATAAGGCACAAAAACAATCAGCGAGCCGATAATACTCGGCCAGAAACGAGCCCAAAAATTGCTGGCATTGAAAATAAAAAACGTCAAACCAGTCAAACCAACGTAAGTCATATTGGGCCCAAACAGGACAACAGCCCCCCGGTCAACAGCCAGGGCTTGCAAAGCCGTCACTGCCTCCCTATCGGTCAATGGTACCGCCCCCAGACGGATAAGCCTCATAGTTATTGCAACGGTAAAAGCAACGCACAGGAGCAGCAAATGCAAATCAGGTTTCTTGACATTCTTCATAGATATTTTTCATCAATCACTATGCTTGACAGAATATGTTCAGGCAGTATTCACAACACCTTATGGGTATTTTATTCTCAAGATCAATCTGTCAGAAAACAAACTCGATCTCATCCTGGTCAACAGTATTAATATACTTGATATTATACATCGCTACCATATTTTGCGTCCTGGTTCGATCTTAATTAGGAATCATTCTATTTCTGTAAAAACATTTTCATTATCTGATTGGGCACCCGCTTGATTAACGCTCAGAATTGTACTCATAGACACAAAATAATGGCATCAATAAACACAGTAGCTTGCGTACTAAAACGCAAGGCTAAACCATACCCAAGAACAAATTCCGGCGACACAGGTCATCATTGATGAACGCACTCCCTCTGAGTACCGCCTTTCAAAACCCGATGTCGTGATGAACTTTTTAGTCTAAAACCTGATAGATAATGGTGCTATGATAGCGATAAACCTCTTCCCACAGCTGACTTTCATAATCGTGAAACTTATCAAGCCCAGGGCCGGGATAATAGAAGCGTTCCAATTGACCAAACACAATATAGGCCACATCATAGCGAGTGATAAAATCACTCACATAATCAATATCTTCTGTTGTGTAAAATTCATTGACAGCATCAACCCGTTCCTGGACAACATTCCGTTGGAGGACAGCGCGCTGTTGTCGCTGGTGCCAATTCCAACCCACCACACCGGGTAAACCAGTGTATATCGTAAAACGATTACCCCATCGATACTCATTGGCCTGTCCTTCCAGGATAACCGGAGACCCTTCAATGTTTTCTTGCATCCATCGAATGGCATGGTAATCCTCTTCCAATTGCATTTCCTCACCCTGGTCACGATAGACGGCATGTGTCATATACGCCATACCATCCAGGCTTCGAGGTGCTTCAGGCGCAATCCTATCGCGTATTTTATCCGCAGTGCCTGTCACAGTGAACAGCGCCGCTGAAACAACCAGGATAAATAACGCAAATTGCCAAAATACTGCCAGCTTGTTTCGCCAATATCGAAGAGACTTAATGACCCATGCCAGGCAAAGACCACTGACCAGTGCAAACATGATCCATGCTTGTAAATAGAACTTGAATACTGAGTTCATCCGGCCAATATCACCGGGCAGAAAGAACAATTCGACAGCTAAGGTCACCGTGAGCGCAGTGCCCATCAGGAACAATAGGAAACGATATCCATTGGACATGCCTGGTCGAAACATCAATGCCACAATCCATAACCCCAAGGGTAGCACGACCAATGCAACAACCACACCCATCAACAGACAAATAACCAGCAAAATAAAGAAAATTAACAGGACAGAATAAATGACTGATCGATAAGGTTCTAGTTTTTTCAAAGCAGACTGGGGTGTGGTCTTCATCCAATAATAGGTTTCCCAACACAACCAGCTGAAAATGATAAATAGGAACAAACCCCAATGGGTAAAATATGAGTTCAATGGGGTCCGATCACCCTGCCAAATATCAACTTGAGCGTATGCCTGCCCAAACCAATAGGTAAATGGATGGTAAAAAAGTCTTGCTAATAAGGCCAGAGTTATTGATGCCAGGGATGCTATACCAATTTTCTCCAACAATACACCCCACCGTCCCTTGATATTTAGCCTGGGACTATAGTGTCTTACAATGCTGTAGAAAAGTGCAATCATACCCAACACAAGGTAAGTGTAAAAGTCCCAGGTGTTGGTCGGTAACAAGGCACCAATAACAATCGCTCCAAGAGTATAGCTGATTGCCCCACTCAATAATTTGTTTTTACCATCTTTTTCACCCCAGCGCCCTTTGTTTAACACAACGGAAAGACTCCAACTGATCCCAAATACGGTAATTGGGAAAGCAATCAGATGAGCATGCAAATCGGCATACAGAAAGGTGAAATATGGGAATTCGGTGATGGGCTCACCGGGGATGACCCTGCTCGGCACCCAATACCAGTCTCCTGGATAAAAGGGCATCGGTGCCCCTTGAATAAACTGCCCCAATCCTTGCAGCGTCCAGCTAATTTGTTGACCCAAAGAGGCTTCGTCAATTGAAGCACCGGCTGCTGCCAAACGCTGAAATCCAGTTGTGATCAGTCGGATCGTACCAAGGTTGCCAACCACGACCATACCAATCGCCGTCGTAAGACCCACCCAAAAGGCTGTGCCCAGTATCTTTTTGGTCTTCTCTTCGCCTATTTTTAAAGCAATTGTGCGTGGTATGCCTTTGTACAAATTCCAACCCACCGAAAAAGCACCCAGTGACAAAAGGCTGTACCACATCGGTAAAACAAGGTTATAGGCGATCGCCGGCACAATACCTAAAAGCTTGATCGGCATCCCCACAATCACAAAACCATAATAATAATAATTGATAAAACCGTTCGAAAACCAGGGATCGTAAGGTGGGAAGCTGGTGCTCTTGATAACAGCATTCAGGTAAGAAAAATCCATCGGTTTTTCACCGCCCTTAAATGGATGCCACAAATCCGGGTTTCCCAGTCGTACCAACAGGAATAGGCCAAAGGCAATTATGGCTAATACTTCAATCATTAAAAAATAACGCCAGTTGTCTTTCAGTTCTTGCCAGAGCCGTTTTCGCTGCAAAAGGATTAAACTAACTGCAATGAGGGTGATCCCAATTAACACCACTAAAATACTGGTTTTGGTAACTGCTACGCCAAGAGAACCGGGAATCCAGACGAAAAAGGCTAATAAAAGCAATCCAGCTAGTTTCGACAAAGGATATCCCCGGTCATTGAGGCCAGGCAGGGCCAAGCGCACCAGTGGATAAGATATGACACCCAACAAGCTGACAAAAAGATAGAAAGCAACTATTGCCAATGGTTCAGATCTGTTAAGGAGGCTATGGGTGTTAAATAATTCTGACCAGGTGCCGCCCAAACGCTGCCCTTCCAATCGATCCGGGGGCAAAATCAGGTTGTGCCTTGGTTCAAGGACCTGCTCAGCAACAGTCCCCCGATAGGATGCTGCTTCAGCAGGTGTGAAATAGACAACTTTACTGAGATCAACCGAACGCAAGATATGGCGCACTTCAATCGGGTCGTAAGCTTCTGTTTTTTGGAAAATCAGTACTTTTGGGTGATCATAAACAGTGAAGGCTTCTTCTGCAAATTGAGTATTAAATTCAATTGGCCCCAGGTTTGGATTGGAATGGGAAATGGCAACCAACTCAAAACCAAGCGTACCATCAAACATGCCTGGCTCTGCCACACTATAACACCAGATAATTGTTTCATCGGCTGGGCATCCCATCAGCTGACGATAATAATGTGTCGTCAGTGGATAACGTTCAGGCACGCGCGTCGTCGTACCCCATTGGCGATTTGAACTGATAAAAATATAATCCGCCAGGTCAAGGTTGGTCTCAAAACGATTAAGCTTGTTCTCATCATCCGGCCAATACATCTGGAAATTTAGGTCCCCCCTGTAAATGCCACCATCCTCACGATAAGCGTTGTACCCATCCACCCTGTAGGGAACAACATCATCCCAACTGCTCTCATGCACAGGAGCTAAAGTATATAAAACGATCCGGGCACCAGCTGTACTGGTCGTGAGCGAAATATGAATTGTCTCTCCAGATTGAACCACTAATGGCTGTTCAAGGGAGAAAGTATAAGCATCACCCCGAATATCCGTGTCGGTTGTAAATTCGGAATATAGCGTATTGACCCTTATTTCTTGATCGGGTCCTTCTATAGTTAATGTCAGGGCCTTGGTCCCCTCTAGTCCAGAACGTTCAATAATGTAGGGAATATGGACCGCTCTGATTGTGCCGCCTTCAACCAACCGGGTCGTGTAAGAATATGGGGTTTCAGTGCTTATGCTCTGTTGGATTTGAGGTAAAGGGCTGTCGAGTTCCATACCTTCGTGAGTGAGCAAGTTTGCCACGGGAGAACCCCTCAAAAGAATGGAAGATCCGCCCTGTAAAAGTTCAAGCTGAAGGTAATATAGTTCTCCTTTTTGGACTGCAACTGACCTGGTAAATTCAAAAGCAAAGGAATCGCCCCAACGATTGTTGTCCGGTGGCAGGAAGTCGCTCTCTATCAAAGTGCTTGCCAGCACTTTTTCCGCGCCATCAGCAGACACAACAGATAACATGATCTGCTTAATTGTCATCTTTTGAGTCTGATCCAGGATATGGGGAAATGTAACCGATTGTAGTTTGCTATCTGCAATAGCAAGGAATGGCATCCTGAAGGGTTCTCCGGCAACCAAAGTGTCGCCTACCGGATAAGATAGGGGTTGTTGATAATTCCCATCAGCTGTTTCCAATTCTAAGGTTAAAGGCCCCGAGATATTTTGAAAGATCCAGCGGCTGGCTGCCACACGGGTGTGTGGACGGGTATAAATTCGTGAAAACGCAAAGGCCCAGGCAGCTGTCAAAGTAACGACCAAAGCTGTCAAAACAATACCTGCAGTCCGAATGGCTTTTGGGGATATCTTCACACGCCCAATATTCACAGCTTTGCTTATTGACCAGAGTTCCACCAAACCCCATCCTGCAATCAATGCCAGGGCAGGGTAGATCAACATCTGGTAACGCATGGACCGTGTAAAAGCAAGTGCCTGCCAGACAAAATGAAGGCCTGTAAAAACCCATAAAGGAAAATTTCGCCGCAAGTCGTGTTTTCGCAAGATTAACCAGCCCATAGCGAAAAAAGCCGCCCATGCGAGCAAACCCAAGGGCCAACCGAACCCCCATACGACCATATTCTCCCAGGAGAAAGTGATCGGCCGCCTGGCCCATTGTAATGCTGGTGGAAAGTCCACAGCGCCCGATGTCTGAGAACGCAGGCTCTGTAACCCCGACCACCAATTCTCATTGATGCGCATATTAAGGAATCCCGGCCCATCAAAGGCATAGGGTTGACCGATTCGAAATACCAGGAAGCTTAGAATTCCAGCTACCAATAGGTTTCGTAAAACACGGGGAAATGCCGCTTGCCTTTCGTCAGGTTCTATGTCCAGAATACGCATCCCCTCCACCAACGGTAAGACCATCGCTAACACAACCGCATTTATCTTCGAAGCCGTTGCTGCTCCCAGCGCAACCCCAAAAAGGATATAAGGCGCCAGTTCTCGTAATAATTGGCCGAGCTTAATCAGGTTAAAAGACGACTGGGATGGCTGATTTTCATCTACAGAGTCCTGATCAGCCGCAGGTTCTTCTGTATCATCCATTTTTTTAACAACCTTGCCATCTGGACGAGTTAATGCCCAAACAGCACCAAATACAGCCAGATAAGCAAAAGTGTTGGTGGGCACATCCACAGTCATATAATGGGACAGTTGAATGGGGAGAACAGCCAGCGCATAAAATACTGCCCCCAGCAAACCTGCCCAGCGGTTGTACAAACGTTTGCCAATGGCAAAAACCAACACTATGGTCAGCAGATCAAATAATGCGGATACTTGCCTTCCCAATATGGTGATCGAATCATAATCTGTTTGCCCCAACGCTTCGCCAAGATAACGGACGATGAAGATTGGTAGCGTGCCATAAACAAAGAAAGTATGACCTCGGTTAGCCGGGTTTAAGCTGGAAGTTGCTGTATCAAAATAATCAGATACGTTTTCAACCGGTGAGATCGATGCCTGCACCATACTGAGAAAACGTTCATCAGGGTGCATATGATGATTATCATCCCAGTTGACGCCGACCAGCCGTAAATAAGCACCAGCCAGCACAGTGATGATCAAAAAAATTATAAGAAGGGTCTTTTTATTACTTATTCCATTCAACATTTTATACCGCTTTTGTTTGCTGTCATCATTGAGCGCCTCCGGGCATTGGCGGCACAAAGAAAATCATGAAATCCCTGTTGGCTACGCTCGACTCATATTGCCAGAGCACACCTTCTGGAAAGAGATTATTTAATAAATTCATGTTCTCGCTGTCGTTGATATTTACAAAAAGCAATATTGGGCGTGGATCATCAAGGGTGTCCTCAAGTCTATCTCCTTGTATCTCAAAGTCCATACCCGGGTAACCTGCATTGAGTGCTACCAGGCGGGTATCAACCCAATGGGGGTAACTGACCACGTAGTTTGTTTCCGGGCTTCCCATGGTATCGATAAATAGTGCTGAAACACCTCCTAGTTCAGATGTGTTCCAGGTTGAATTTCGATACAGTTGATAATATTGATTAAAGACAAGGTCATGATTATTAACCCCAGAGAAAATCAGCATCAATAAAAACACCAAACCAATAACCAATTTACCCAATTTCCCCGATACGCCATGATAAATTGAGCGAACTGTGGCTTCAAATGAAAGACCTATCACCACAAAAACAGGGATAAATGCGCCTGCTGACCTGTTTAAGGATGGGTTCTCGCCCGGATATGCCAATGATAAGATTGATGGCATCAAGAGCATTGGAATGGAGACCAACAAAAAAAGATCCATCCAATGTCGCTTGCGGATATAGCGAACCAATAACCCAATAATGCCTAAAAAATAAAAAGAGCCGGAGATGAATTCTAAAGCTGGCCTGCCCGGAACAGAATGTACCCAGATAACCCCGTTATCCCAGAAGAACATAGTGCTTGCATCCCAAAAGTTTTTGAGAAAAATCAACACAGATGCCTTCTGAAATGGCACCTCCATCGCTGTCAATCGTGAAAAGGCGCGATAGGAAAATAATTGAGGATTCGCCAACCAGTAACGAAGAAGGGGCAGGAAGACTATGGCTGAAACCAAAACAATCACAAACAGAACATAAACCACCTCTAACCGACGGCCTTTGGCTGATTTATGACAATAATAGATGAGAATGCCAATCACAACCAAAATAGGCACAATACGATAAGGCGTGTAACCATGCAAGCCTAAACCCAAAAATAACCCTGCCAGGAGCACATCGGTGATTTTCTGACGCCGCAGACCGCGCACAAAAAAGTACATTAATGGTGCCACAAACAATGGGTAATAGGCGAAACGTAGTCCTATCCTGGTGATGACCAGGGGCCAATAAGCCATGCCAGCAAACAACGCTGAACTCAATCCTGTCCATTTGTTCCCAATCTCATTACCCAGCAGGTAAATAAAAAAAAGTGTCAGCAAGTTAGCAAAAACAGAGACCACTTTTAAGCTCAAGAAGGACATGTCCTGGTTAAATACCTGCAAATACACGGATGTCATATAGAATTGAAGCATCTCCCTGCCGGTATTACGCGGAAAAAAGACAGGCGTGGTGCCATCCAAGATAGTGCTGATGTCGATCACCTTCTCAGCATGGTCAGATATCATTTCAGGGGGAACCGACTCTAACCGGTGAAAATTAAAAAACAGGATTATTGCTATGACGGCCAGCACAACAATCGTCCAATAGGTCACACGACATGGCCAACCCTCTTGGGAAAATCTCTCCCAGATAGCTTTAGGGGATAAAGCGCTCAATTTATCATTGTCCAAAAAAGCCAGTAAAACAAATATGATGGATGCTAACCATAAAAGAGTATTGATAAAGCCAAACAGCCCCCGGCCAAACAGGACAAAGGCCAAAACTGCCAAGACGATACCAATGATCAAAAATTGTAAATTTATCAAATTGAGTAAACTTTGCCTGGCATCTGGCTTTAATCCCACAAGCTGCCACTCCTTTTTCAGAATTGCAAGCAACAGGCAGCCAAAAGCAATCGCGTAGAAAATTACCCCTAGCAAAGGAGTCCGGTTTGGAGAAGGTTCCAATGTGAGCTGGGCGACTAATCCAAATAATATTGCAACCAACGTAAACCATGGAAAATTAGGTTTACTGGTGAAGGTCTCTTTCGCTTGAGATTCTTTTTTGGGTGATGGAACTCTTGATGAAAACCTTAACTTAGAAATAAAATAATCCCAAACGCTGGGCTCTAAGATGGGGTCTGGTTCTTGTTGGTTTGCCATTATTGATCTTTCGTTGGTTTTGGTTTGCTAATCATATACTTTGTTCACAGCCAACTTCAAATATGATACTATACAGATGATATGCGGGCAACAAACAACAACGCTGCCAGAAATGATTCTAAATGAAAGCTGGCATTAAAATGAATTGATCAAGAAAGTAACTACTCAGTCTACAAGAGAATTTGGGGGGTTGTTGTGACCATTTAAAATCACCCTTGGGCATTTTTCGGTTTGCGACGAGTGATATAGAAAGTGTACACCCCTTCCATGGAAGTTGGATTGTCCATAAACTTCCTGGTCAACTTCCAGGGAATGATAAGATTCCAGCGTTTAGGAACCAAAATCCATCTGCCGAACAATTTCTTTGAAAGAAATGCCGGTAATCCTAAAGGATGACCCCACTCTAAAACATACAAAGCCTCGGGTGGGAAATAATCCCATGTTTTTACAAGCTCAAAACCTGCCCGATCTAACCTGGCTTCCCATACATCAGGGGATTCTGTGTGCGCGTGTCGTGAGATCCGGTTAAAAAAACGACTGTAGGCTACACACAATTTAGACAAACCCAGGGCGCTTAATACTTTTCGACCCCAAAGGCTTTCAGGAAAACGGTGGTTAGGCACACAGAAAACAAACATCCCCCCCGGTTTGAGAATGCGGGCTACTTCTGCCAATACCGGTTCCACTTTTTCGATGTGTTCCAATACGGAAGTGCTGGTTACCGTGGCAAAAGACTGCTCACCAAAGGGAATATGAGCACCCTCACCCAGCACCAAAAGGCGATATGCTTTTCGCCGTCGCGCTTCCATCGTGGGCTTGACCCATGGATCCATGCCAACATCAAGTTTTTTTTCGAAAGCAACCGATGCAAAATGCCCATCCCCCGAACCCAGGTCAAAGACAGGCTCTGGGAGTGGAATCTCTTCATAAAAGCTGTTTTCAACAGCCCGTAAGAATCCTCTGAAATAAGGCAGTTGCGATAGATGCTGCCATAATATTTGATCTAATTTTTCGCTTTTCACATGATTATTCGCACACATCACTGCTTTAACACAAACCGTAAAGAACTCGGGTGGGGAATCACATACACCAATTTGGGGTATTTAGAAGGGTCATTAACGCTTGTTCATCGATTCCAATAGCGTAACAAATAAATCTTCATATGCTGCTGCAGTCGCTCCAGGTGCATATTGAGCCATAATCGCTCTAGGGTTTGTGATATAGGCCTCCTTGTTCTTTGCAATTTCGATAATGGCTTGGGCTAAAGCACTAGAATCGCCAATGGGGATTACTTTGCCCATCCCATGCTGCAATACTGGCTGCCGAACGCCCGGTAGTTCAGAGGCTACACAGGGTGCCCCATTGATCATGGCCTCAATTTGTACCAACCCAAAGGATTCGGTTGAATTCAAACTGGGCACAACCAGGGTGTCCAAATTTGGATAAAATGCGGCCATTTCTTGGGGGTTTAAATTTCCCAGGAATTTCCATTGACCTTTAGCTTCATATGCTTGGATCATTGGGTACAGACGGTTAAAATAAGTTTCTTCACCCATAACGTGCTGATATGTGCCAGCGTATAAAACCTTAGCCTCAGGAAAAGCCTGTAATACCTGGGGTAAAGCATTTAACAAAACTTCCACACCCTTTTCAGATGCAAAACGCGTCGCCATTCCAATGATGGGATAAAATCCGTGCACTTGATGCAGATCAGCAAAATCTTTTATTTCCGATTCAGTGGCCACGGGCAGTTCAACGGGTGGCGAGATAATCGAAATTTTATTATCATGAGCGCTTAAGTAAGGTGAATGCTCTGCAAAATCCCTGGTATAAGCCACAAAACGATTGGTAAAGATGGCGGCCAGGCGATTCATTACGTGAATAACCAAGTTTGCCATTCGGTTAAATAGCCCGGAGGGCAACTCCAAATCACAGTGATAGGTGATTACAACAGGTTTTCGCCATAAACGAGCCCGCAATGCAACACCGGCAGCATCAAATTGAGGTAGATGCAAGTGAACAACATCATGGTCTCGAACAAGCCGTGTCGCCATCAAACCAAATTTTGGCATAATAACTCCCTTGCTTAGATGGGCCAACACCGGCACCCGGATTATCTGCACCCCATTGACAACTTCTTCCACGGGTGTGGCCGGATCAAATTGAGAAGTCAATACAGTCACTGTATGCCCTCGGGATACCAATGCCTTGGACAAACGTTCGGCGTAAATAGTCAAACCGCTTGTGTGTGGACGATAATACGTTAAAACAACAAGAATCTTCATGCCAAAATTATCCTACTGAAATAGTTCCATGTTTTTATGGACCCAATCAAACAAACAACGCAATCCTCGACGCACATCATAGGCCGGAGCCCATCCTAACGCTTGATGGGCTTTACGGATATCAGAAATATAAATTTTTTGATCACCAGGGCGCCAATCTTGATAATTGACCGGTAGCTCCTCACCCAATAATTGCCGCAGATGCCGACCAAATTCAACCCAAATTGACATCGTATTGGTTGGCCCACCCCCGATATTGTATACCTGTCCAGTTGCAATCTCTTGTTGATCAACGACTGCATCATAGGCGTTCAGTAAATCATCAATAAAGAGCACATCTCTGACTTGCTTGCCATCGCCGTAGATGGTTATCGGTTTACCTGTAAGTGCTGCAATCACAAACCAAGCCACCCAACCCTGATCTTCAATCCCAAATTGGCGCGGCCCGTAAATGCAGGACTGACGCATCACAACGGTGGGCAAGTCATAAATGCGCGCATAATCTCGCACGTACTGATCTCCCGCACCCTTCGAACATCCATAGGGCGAATGAAAATCAAGCGGTTGTGTTTCCGGCACGCCCATTGGGATATCACGATAAGCATAGGCCGTTTCTCGTTCCTCAACCTTAATTTCCTCCATTTCACCATACACTTTATTGGTAGAAGCATAAATGACAATTGGCCGTTCTCCCGTTTTTCTAGAAGCTTCAAGGACATTAAAAGTTCCCAGAGCATTGACTTCAAAATCCTGCCGGGGATCTGTGACAGAACTTGTGACCGCAACCTGCCCAGCCAGGTGTACAATAACATCCTTCGCCCTGGCTTCTGTTTCAAGTCGTTCAGCATCCCTTACATCCGCCTGCACAAAATTGAACCCTTCCGGGCCAAAAGCATCTTGAAGCCACTTAAGGTTTCTTTTTGTGCCCTGTCGGGATAAATTATCATAAATAGTGACTTCCTCGCCCCGTTCCAACAATCGAGCCACATAATTACAACCAATAAAACCAGCACCACCTGTCACCAAATACCGTTTCATAATTACTTCTACCTCCTCAAATTACACCCAGAACTGATTCGCTGAAATAATTTAACCACGAAAAACAGAAGAAGGTTTCATGGCTATCAAGAAGCCCGTCCAAGAAAAATCTTTTAATCAAATTCCTCATCCTTCACCAATGAACAATTATATTTCATCATGAGCAATCATCTCACAGCAGTTATTCATTTGATTTGACTTCTGAGGCATGATGGACAACGCGGTGGTAAAGTGCAATTACAGCCTCGCCTCGCAACCTTAAGCCAATTAAACCAATGATACTCGCATACACAAATGTCATCAGGTGCACCACAATGGCCAGTGTGAAAGCCAATTCAGCTTCAACACCTAACAAGGCAAATGCAGCCACTTTCACACCCTCAAAGACCCCCCAACCGGCAGGGGCTGAAGGAAGCGCCGCGCCAAATGCGGCTGCACTAAGGACAAAAATCATCCACCAAAAAGGCGGTTGTGGAAATATACTGCGAAAGATGATGTAATTTTGTCCAAACGCCAGGAACCAGCTCACCACCAGGCTTCCTAATGCAAGCATAAAAGAAGCGGGGTTGTTCAGGATGGATAAACCATTTAGCAATTTTACAACCTTGGGTGCAACCCAATTCTTGATGAAATCAGACCTTTCGCCCCAACGAGCGATCCAGACATTAATCTTCCCCTGATACCGGGTGGCAAGAAAAAGAACTGCAAAACCCGTAATGGCAAGGATCAAAGCCATCACGATCAATGATTGATCGTATGCTGCTCCCAATATTCTTGGCAGCATACTCAAAACAAACACAGCCGCCAGGAACACATCAAAAATCCGCTCGACCAGGACACTTGACAGCACCTCAAGACCAGATACACCCTGTGGATCGTCCAGTAAAACCGCCCGCCCAATTTCGCCCAATCGGAATGGAAAAATATTATTCAACAAATAACCGGCACCCATGGTTAAAAAAGCATCTTTATAGCTTACTTTTCGCTGCATCAACAGGTACCAGCAGAACGCGCGAAATAAAAAACTGACCAGGTAGACCAAAGAGGCCAACAAAAAAGATCCCCAGCCAATTCTTGAAAGATGATGAAGAAATTGTGAAAAGTCAATATTGCGCAGCACCAGCCAAAGCGCGATGCCGCTGATGGCCAGTGGGATCAGCCACCGCAATCCCTTTCCGAAAGCGTTTGTTGTCGTCCTGACTGTCACCTTTTATCCAATCTGAGGATCGCCATAAAAGCTTCCTGCGGAATTTCAACATTTCCCACCATTTTCATCCGGCGTTTACCCTTCTTCTGCTTCTCAAGCAGTTTCTTTTTTCGCGTAACATCTCCCCCGTAGCATTTAGAGAGCACATCCTTTCGCATGGCTTTCACATTTGCCCTGGAGATCACCCTACCTTGAGCAAAAGCTTGAACAGGGATGGTGAACAATTGCCGGGGAATTAACTCTTTTAAACGGGACACCAGTGCCTGCCCTTTATGATAGGCGTCATCCTTATGAACGATAGCCGTCAACGCATCCACAGATTCGCCATTCACCAGGATTTCCAATTTAACCAGGTTGCCCGGTCGATACTCATTGAACTGATAGTCCATCGAGGCATACCCCCTGCTGCCAGACTTGAGTTGATCGAAAAAATCAATAATCAGCTCAGAAAGGGGAATGGAATAATTGATCTGAACCCTGTTCGGAGAGGGATATTCCTGTGAAAGAAAAACCCCCCTCTTCTTTGTGACCAATTCCATCACAACCCCATAATGTTCTGTTGGGGTGAAGATGGTCAGGTCCATCCATGGCTCAAGTATTTCTGCAATCGTGTTCTCTGGCGGCATCTCCGAGGGAGATGAAATATTTAGTGATTCCCCACTCTCAAGCTGGATAAGATATTTCACCGAAGGGGCGGTAAAGACCACATCCATGTCATATTCCCTCTCAAGCCTTTCCTGGATGATTTCCATATGAAAAAGTCCTAAAAAACCACATCTGAAGCCAAAGTTTAAGGCTTCTGATGTTTCTGGCTCAAAGGTCAGGGCAGCATCGTTCAACTGAAGCTTTTCAAGTGCATCTCTCAGGTCGGCATAATCCTCACCTTCTGTTGGATATACCCCTGCAAAAACCATTGGCTTAGCTTGCTGGTATCCGGGAAGCGGGTTTGGGATCCCATCATTGACATAGGTGATCGTATCGCCAACCCGGCACTCCGACACGGTTTTAAAACCAGTGGCAATATAACCAACATCCCCAGCGGTTAACGACTTGATCGGCGTTAGGTTAGGCGCAAAGACCCCAATCTCTACCGGTGAAGTCTTCGCTTTTGTGGTCATCATCAACAAATCATCTTCCCGCCTTATGCGACCATTGAAGACCCGTACATAAGCCACAACACCTTTATATGAATCATAATGCGAGTCAAAAATTAATGCTTCCAAAGGCTGTCCCTCATCACCCGAAGGCGGCGGGATCCATTCAACAATTGCCTGGAGCACTGCCTCTACATTATGGCCATGTTTGGCAGAGATCTGGATGATTTGCTCTGTTGGTGTTCCCAGCAGGTTGTGCAAATCTTCAGCGACTTCTTGTGTTTGTGCGGAGATCAAGTCAATTTTATTGATCACTGGAATGATCGTCAGGTTTGCTTCCAATGCCAGGTAAAGATTTGCCAGAGTCTGTGCTTCAATCCCCTGGGCTGCATCCACGACGAGCAAGGCCCCTTCACAGGCAGCCAATGCCCGAGAGACCTCATAATTGAAATCAACATGTCCGGGAGTGTCGATCAGGTTAAACGCATACCGTTCACCATTTGCTGCGTCGTAATACATTCGCACTGCAGAAGCCTTTATGGTGACACCTTTCTCACGCTCAAGATCCATCGTGTCCAGCACCTGCTCAGTCATTTCCCGATCAGATATCGTACCGGTCAGCTGGAGCATGCGATCTGCAAGGGTCGACTTCCCATGATCTACATGGGCAATGATACAAAAATTTCGAACGTGTTCAATCATGATGACTGTAGGAACCGAAATCTACTTTCTTATGGTATTATCTCTCTACACCGTTTTCTCAACGTTACTGATAAAATAAATGGCGGACGATGCAGCAGGATTGTTTATTAGCAGCCTCAGTCGAGTGATAGACCTGATCCACTGTTCTGAGACTGACTAGATTATACCAGCACGGCTAAATATTATCCGACCACAAAGACTTCCAGCTAATGCATTTCTTCTCGATCGTCATTAGGATTATTCCTGGTGTTAAAACAATGTCGCCCGTATTCATAATTCTGAACAGGCTACACCACTCTAACATGCAAGACTATTTCACTGGAATTAAAAAGAATAAGCTTAACTACTCAGTCAACCCTACTACTGAAGGTTGGAGCTCTATTATCCAACAAGTGTTAACAGCACCAGCTAAAATGTGTCAAAAGGGGTAATATTATTATTAACTTATGTCACCAACGCCCCAAAGGTTGCTCACTTTATGCACCTCAATTTCAAACTCTTTTTAAAAACAATCTGGGTAAGTTTCTTTAAATCTAATGGAACACCAGGGCGGATAACACCAAAACGTTTTCTCGTGCTGATGTTCATCTTCCTTATCTATCCCCTTTGGAATAACAGTATTCGTTTGGCTTACGGACTTGATCAACTCTTCTATCCTGAACATAAAAAACAGGATATTGAGAAACCAATCTTTATAATCGGAAACTTTCGCTCTGGCACCACCTTATTGCATCGACTGCTGGCCAAAGACCCCCGGTTCACCGGGATGAAAGCCTGGGAAATCTATGTCGCTCCTACCATCCTTCAACGCAAACTCATTCGTTGGCTGATGAAAATTAACTGGATGATTGGGAACCCGATTCAGAAAATCATCACAGCCTTTGAAAAAGCACTCAAAGAATATTCCTATATGCATAAAACGGGACTTAAGGAAATTGAAGAGGATGGACATGTCCTGTTACACATTTGGTCAACCTACAACCTGTTTGCCTTCTTCCCCTTCCCTGAATTGGTAAATAAGTACATTTATTATGACGAAGAAGTGCCCCAAGAACAAAAAGATATGGAAATGGCCTATTACCAGGAAATCCTGAAACGTCATATCTACGCGAACAATGGAAAACAGTATATCTCAAAAAACCCCTCTTATTCACCAAAAGTTAAAACGCTTCACCAGAAATTCCCAGATGCAAAGTTCATCAACCTGGTTCGCTCCCCCTTACGCGTCATCCCATCATCGGTTAGCATGTTCTCCAACCACTGGAAAACTTATGGGGAGCCCGGTCAAGAATACCCGCAACCCGGGCCAGAAATTATGCAGGAACAGGCTAAACACTGGTACCTCTACCCCCATCAATACTTAAAAAAATTACCACCCGACCAATACGTGATGGTGCGCTATCGAGACCTGGTCGCTGACCCACAAAAAACCGTCGAGAACATTTATCTACACTTCAACATGGATATGACCCCCGAATATCGTCAGATCCTGACCTTTGAATCAGAAAAAGCCAAGCAGTTCAAGAGCAATCACACCTATTCCCTGGAAAAGATGGGGCTTAACCACGAAGATATACTAAATGATTTTGAGACAACCATTGAAGATTTTGACCTGGAAACAAGGAAAACCCCTTGACGGCCATCTTTTTCCCACAGCATTCTCGCATAAAAAGGCGTGAACCCAATGCTCAGCCAATATCGCCTATAAGACCCGCTTGATCATATCCTGATTATTTACCACATTTGGTTGAATACCTAACCTGAGATCGACCAGGAATTCCACATTGCCTTTCGGACCTTGAATCGGCGAGCGGATTAGGTTCACCGGGTGAAATCCCAGTTCAGACGCGTCATACAGTGTCTCATTAAGCACCTGTTCATGGACAGCTCTATCTTTAATCACACCAGCATGCACCGCTGCTGCCTTTCGGCCAGCTTCAAACTGCGGCTTGATCAGCGCAACAGTTTGCCCATCAACCCCCTCAAACCACCCTTTAACGGCTGGCAACAACAGGGACAGCGAAATAAAGGAAGCGTCAATCGTCACCAGGTCGACCAGCTCTGGTAACTGATCCAGGTAACGAGCATTGATCCGTTCCATCACCACAACTCTGGGATCCTGCCGCAGTTTCCAATGCAACACCCCATAACCAACATCAATCGCGTAAACCTTTTTGGCTCCATGCTGAAGCAGGCAATCTGTAAATCCGCCAGTAGAAGCACCAACATCAGCGCACACCTTGCCATCAATACGCATATCAAATGCCACAACAGCTTCGGCTAATTTATTTCCACCACGTGATACATAAGGGGGTCTTTGTAACACCTCAATCTGAGCATCCTCTGCGACCTTTGTTGAGGCTTTGTGTACCATTTCACCATTCACCCGCACCTCACCCGCCATAATAAATCGCTGGGCACGGTTGCGACTTTCAGCCAAACCACGATCAACAAGTAAAAGATCTATTCTTATTTTCTTCATAAGTAAATTTTAATCCGAAAATGCATATTCGACAGCTCTTGAGTTTCTCCTGACAGACCAACCACAATGCAAAGATTGAGCGCAACCACCTCAATCCAACCCTATTTTATGATAATATTGACCTATGTTCAAACAACTCCGTCATATACTGAATACCATGCGCCCCAAGCAGTGGACGAAGAATGTCTTCGTGTTTGCAGCGCTGGTCTTTGATCGACAGTTGATCGATCGCAACCCGTTTGTAATAACTCTTGTCGCTTTTGCATTGTTTTGCCTGGCCTCCAGCCTGGTCTACATTATTAATGACCTGGCAGATATTGACTCTGATCGCCAGCATCCACAAAAGCGACATCGACCCCTTGCTTCAGGAAAACTTTCGAAAAACCTGGCCATCCTTACAGCACTCATCATAGGTGCTGTGATCTTTCCCAGTACTTTTTTGCTCAACACTGCCCTGGGCTTGACCATCAGTGCCTATTTCGTCATGATGCTGGCTTACTCATTATGGCTCAAACACATGCCCCTGATTGATGTGATCATTATCGCTGCCGGGTTTGTGCTGCGAGTGGCCGCAGGTGTGGTTATCATCGAAACAGAACGGTTTTCACCCTGGCTGTTCGTTGCCACCACCTTCCTGGCATTGTTTATCGGCCTGGGTAAACGTCGGGCAGAGATTGAGCTGCTGGCAACCGAGGCTGGCACACACCGGCGTGTCCTTGATGGGTATTCACTGGAACTGCTCGACCAACTTCTGACCATCGTCCTGAGCACCACCCTGATGACCTATTGCCTGTACACCTTCTCTGCCGTCATCACACCGGATAATCACAGCATGATGCTGACCATACCCTTCGTCATCTACGGCTTATTCCGGTACCTGTTCCTGATTCGCATCAAGCATATCGGCGGCGCGCCAGAGGAGATTGTACTGACAGACCGTCCCATGCAAGTGACCATTCTTCTGTGGGGTCTGACCGTTATCGCCATCCTTTATTTTCTCTAAACCCTAAACAAGTATGGCTATTATTTTTAGAAAAGCGCCAGGAAAAATCATCCTTTTCGGTGAACATGCGGTGGTATATGGGCAACCCGCGATCGCCATACCAGTGACTCAAGTTCATGCAACAGCACGAGTGTTCCCTAAGCTCACTGCCTTAAAGGGAACGGTTCACTTGCAGGCACCCGATATCGATCTCGACACCGATCTATCCCATTTACCTGCCAATCATCCCCTGGCTGCAGCCATCCGCGTGACGCTTGAGGCGCTCAAACTTGAGACGCTCACACTTGACCATCTGCCCGCATTTACTTTGCAAATCTCATCAACAATTCCCATATCTGCCGGGATGGGCTCAGGCGCCGCGATTTCGGTGGCCATTATCCGGGCTCTCTCAGATTTTCTAGGTAAACCTCTTTCGCCGGAGAAGGTTTCTGACCTGGCTTACGAAGTGGAAAAAATATTCCATGGCAATCCCTCAGGCGTCGATAATAATGTCATCACCTACCAGAAACCAGTTTACTTCAGTCGAGGGCAGTCCATCCAATTCTTAAGCATCAAGCGTGCCACTCATTGGGTCATCGCAGACAGCGGTGAAAAAACACCTACCCGGGAGACGGTTTCTGCAGTACGAGACCAGCTTGAAGCACAGCCAAACCGGGTCGAAATGGTTTTTCAAAAAATTGGTGCCCTCACTGTAAAAGCTAAAAACGCACTGATCAATGGAGACCTGGAGGACCTGGGGGACTTACTGAACGAAAACCAGAAACTGTTAGAAGCCCTGGATGTCAGCAGCCCAAACCTTGAAAACCTGATCAAAGCAGCGAAAAATGCCGGTGCAATTGGCGCAAAACTCTCAGGCGGTGGTCGTGGTGGTA
>PWSY01000135.1 GCA_003563055.1 Anaerolineaceae bacterium
TCCCAAAAACCCTGGAACTTGTGGATGCCGTCCCGTGTGTATGGATGATCCATGGCTGTTTTGAAAACATCCAATCCAGCCGTGACGATATCGGCACCTGCAACTGCGGCGTTTGTCATTTGGCGTCCATCCCTGACCGCCGCTACGATGATTTCTGTGTCAAAGCCAAAATTATCCCGGATAGTGACAACTTCCTCGATGTAGGAAATGACGTCTTCGCCATTGGCCTCTTTCCAGCCGATAAATGGGGAGACAAAATAAGCGCCAGCCCGCATGGCATACAGCGCCTGGATGGCAGAAAAGACCAGCGTCAGGTTGACCCGGATACCTTTCTTTGCCAGGTAGGGAATCGCCTTGAAAGATGATTCCACACATTGCAATTTAATGACAAAATTATCTGAGAGATCGGCTAACTTCTCGGCCTCATTGATAATTTCTTCAAAACCCATAAAATGCGGGTTTACCTCAACAGAAACGGGCTTATCTGTTCCCTCTACAAGCTTGCCAATCTCCTTGATGACGGTCATAAAGGGCTTACCCGAAACCTGAACATGCCTCGGGTTGGTGGTTATCCCATCAATATCCAGGACATCCAGCCCATATTCAATTTCTTCGATGATGGCACTATCCAAAAAGAATTTCATACAATCACGCTCCTTTCGTTATTGATTCTATAGAGTCAACACTGGCAAGTCAAGCATTTCAGCCAGCAACAATAATTCATCATAATGATCGCCGTAGGTGACCGCAACATGGTGCTCCAAACCATTTTTCAAGAGCGTATCGATCACCTCTTGTGCCGGATGGTCAAAACGGATCACGCCCGATGTGCCCGAAAAGCTCTTATCTGAGGATATCGCCCTGCCCCGTCCAATCACCAGTTTAAGTTCGCCACCGGCCCGGCTGAGTCGGGCGACCGTCACCGGCCCGGGCTTGAGCGTAAATTCCATCAGCAGCGCCAGCTCCCGGTTGGAGTGAATGGTGGCTTTGGGCTGGGAAGCCGGGTCCGCATAAGCCAGGGGCATCAAACCGCAGTGCCACAGGACCACCTCATCCTTTTCATAATCGGCTGCCACGATATCGGTCCCAAAGGCAGGCCGCTCGCTTAACCACTGCAATATCAACTGGGTCACCGTGCCGTTCATATCCGCTTCACAGCTGGCGGGTGTGTTATCATCCGTCAACATTGAAATGGCGCCGCAGGCTGAGCATTTTAAATCGGTGAAGAACTCCGGCCAGCAGCGCACAGCCATTGCATCAAGCTGGTTTTCTTTAACCTGCTCCTTCAAAACCTGGTAGGTGCTCAAAGTACCACTGACCTGGCTTTGATCCAGCTCAGTTAAATTATCCAACTGTTTTTCCAATTTGGTACGTACCGGTGCAATTTGTTCGGGTTTGACAGCCCTGATTTGGGTGAACACCGTGTCAAGATCAAACTGCTTCACGCCCACACCCAAACGCTGTTGTAGTGCTGCCGTGTCCAGATGACAGGTGTCCATCCCATCCGGATGCTGGCCAACCAGGCCAATCCGGGCAGATTTCAACCGCCGATAGACAGACGCCGCCCCAACCGCTGTTCTTAACTTGCCCATGGCAGCATTATCATCAATAGGTGCAAAAGCATACCCATACTTGCGCTGGTTCAGAGTGAGCGCATGTGCGGCTAAATTGATCCCACATAGAGAATTCAGCCGCAGCCGGCCTCCTGTGCGTTCATCCGGGATCCCCCAAATAAAAATCGGAAATTCAAGGTTATCCGCTAGAGTCATCAAGATCGAACTGTCCGCGAAGGTAACCTGAAATACCAACATCAGGTCAAATTCCTGACCCCTGAGCCGCTCAACCGCTTCGCTTGCCGCCACCACATCCGTCAGAATCCCCTCCTGGGTCACAATTCGAAGTCCGTTCATGATCAGTTGGCTGCGGAATTTTTCTGTTACCGCTTCAGCAAGGGCCATATCGAAATTAACCCGGCCAATACTCACCAAAGCAATGTTCAGTTTTTTCATTAAATATCCTCAAATTCCATATAGAAAAAAGACATCAAAGCCATCGCTGCAGCGCCAATCATGCCCGCTTTCCAAACAAATGGGGTTGGTTGAACCTTTACCTTGTCACCTAATTTGCCAAAGGAACCCTGGCGCATTACACGAGCTGCTTCAGGAATGAACAAATCGGCTTCCTGGGCATAAATGCCGCCCAGGACGATCAGCTCTGGATTCAACAAGTTGACCAGGTTGGCCAATGCCATCCCGAGGTAGGCGGCACTCTGTTTGATGATCTCATTGGCATCGTCATCCCCATCACGAGCAGCCAGAAAAACACTGTCAATCAAGCTGCCCTCGGTTTTTGATAAGTGCTGACATAACAAACCCTGCGGTTTCTGCTGACAAACGGCCTGGGCTTTCTCAATCATAAATGGCACGGAGACCAGGGTTTCCAGGCAGCCTGTATTGCCGCATCGACAGGGTTTGCCATTTTCTGCCAGGATAACCATATGGCCAATCTCCCCAGCCCCAAGACCGCTGCCGCGATAGACCTTGTTATCCACAACAATGCCCGCGCCAACACCAATGCGACCATAGACGAAGATAAGCGAGTCAACCGACCGACCCTGACCAAAGAATGCTTCCCCAAGCGCCATCGTTCTGACATTATTATCAACAACAACCGGAAAATCCAGCCGGTCTTCCAGCATGGCCTGGATGGGAACATCTTCCCACTTTAAATTCTGCGAGTAAATATTGATCCCGGATCGATGGTCAACCAATCCCGGCACGCCAACGCCCACACCGATCACCCGCGTTCGCTCGACTTTGTTCTCCTTAATCAAGGTATTAATCATATTGGTAATTGCTTTCATTACCTCTTCAGCGGATTCACCAATAGTAAAATCAACCATGCGGTTATCAAGGACTTCTGCACGCAGGTTAACCAAGGCAACGCGGAACATCCCAAAGCCGATATGCACCCCCACAGCAAATCGGGCATCCTTTTGCAAGTGCAGAGCTGAGCGAGGACGGCCCACACGGCGTCGCCTATCTGTTTGCTCGGGCCCATCTTCGATGACAATGCCCTGGGCGAGCAGCTCATCAATTAAATTGGTGATGGTTGTTGTTGAAAGTGATGTCTTCTCTGCCAGTTCCACCCGGTACACGCGTTCATTTTGCAGAAGGCTCAGCAAGATCGCCTTCAGATTATGGGCCTTAACCTGCGTAATATTTCTTCCTAAATAAGTTGCTTCGTTCATCAGGTTCGATAGTCCAGGTTCGTGGTAGATGGTGAGTCAGGCTAGTGATCCTTAATTAATTAATCAACTTGAATAATTAATCATACCTTATTTTATATCATAATCTATCCTATTGTCAAGTGTGAGAAGTTGATCACGGAAACATATCACCCATGTCAACCAGCTTGACAGCGATAAAATTGGATAGGGCGACCTATAGCAGGCCAAGGCGCTTTCATCTGTTTAGATGTCTTTCGATCACAGCCCGTAATATCCCAGCACTGTTTTCGACAGCTTGAAGGTCGTCCAGGACCGTCACACCAAAGGCTGAACCCAATCCAGGATCGGATACGCCAATCGAAATATTGATTGCCCGGCTGAGCAGGTCATCGGTTTGTGGCAGCATCCCGGCCTGGTAACGCACCTGCCCACCTTTGCTGGTGTAATAAGGGCAGGTATACGGACAGCCTTCAGGTGTGGTTGTGCACTGATTGAGAATCTGTTCCATGTTATTGTAGACATGCCAGCCTGAACGGGCAATCACCTTGCTGTTCAAATCGGCCGCGATCTTTTCAGCAATGGCAGCTGTCGGTAATAAAAGGGTTAATAAGGTCGCACATTCACCTTCAGTGTCTGTTATATGGCGGAATTTCAAGTCAGGGATATCGACAACAAGGTTTTTATAGTGCTTTTTAAGCGCCCGCATATGCGCCAGCATCCTATCCACTTTTCGCAATTGGCCCAAAAGCACCGCCCCCTGCAGTTCGGTCATGCGGAAATCCAACCCCACAATCGAGCGTTTACTGACCTCAACCCCCATCCGGTTTGGGTTATGACCCTGGTCGTGAATTGCAAAGCTCCGTTTATAAAGATCTTTGTCATCGGTGACAACCATGCCCCCATCACCACAGGTGATGACTTTAAAAACATTAAAACTCATTGCACCAATGTCACCGATCGAACCCAAAGCCCTACCTTTATAAGACCCGCCAAAAGCCTGGGCAAGGTCTTCGATTAATAACAATCCATGCCGCTTGGCAATCGCTTGTAGTTCATCCATCCTTGCGGGGTTGCCAAGCATGTGGACGGCCATAATCGCCCGCGTGCGGGGCGTGATGCGGCTTTCAACATCGGCTGGGTCAAGGTTGAGTGTTTCATCGACCTCAGCCAGCACAGGGATTGCCCTGGCATAAATAATCGCAGAAATACTGGCCACAAAGGTGTACCCCGGGACAATCACCTCATCACCAGGCCCAATGCCCAACGCACCCAGGGAGACCCACAGGGCCGTGGTGCCTGAATTGACCGCGACGGCATATCCGACACCAAGCCGCTCTGCGATTTGTCCCTCGAGGGTATAAACCTTGGCCTTAAACCGTGGATCATCCTCTTTGCCGTATCGGCTGAGATGCCCATGCTGCAACACATCCAACACTTCGTCAATTTCTTCTTGTCCAATAAGTTCTTTTCCTGGTCCTGGCATAACAACACTTCTCCGAAACCCCTTAATAATTAATTATTCATCTTGATTTATTAA
>PWSY01000126.1 GCA_003563055.1 Anaerolineaceae bacterium
GACGGGATTCTGGGCTTTGAGTTCATCAGTGGCAATCAGCGTATTTGGGTGCTGTTTTCAGAAGATGGCTCACAACAGGCGATATCCGTTCCCACCGGTTTCAACCAGGCTTATGATCTCTTTGAAAATCCAGTCTTCCCTGCAGAAGGTCAAATCAACTTCACCCGTCCAATCTATGTTGAGTTGACGAAGTAGCATTTCAGTTCATCCAGGATCATACTAAAACTGACCAGGTGACTCCATTGGCCTTGATTGGGGAACAACCGAACACCTGGTCAGTTTTTTACGAGCTGATAATTCAGCTTTGACCCACTCACTCAACCTGATTTACCGCATCATTAACGATGATCTTCAATACGTAAAAAGGCTACCTCATTCCTAAAGTAGCCCTTTTAATCATCATAGAGATCAACCCACCACTATAAAGACACCCAATAAGGTATGAAATATAATGGCTATTCGATGATATTTAATTTATCGGGTTCATGCTTCAGTATGCTGCTTTTTGTAAAACAATAACCCATTGATAGGACAAAGCCAATCATAACAGCCGATTCAACCATCTTGCTAATGAATCACAACAGGCAGAAAAACCTGGTATTCCCCGACACTTAACGAACCCACTTTCACCGAAAACGAAGCCATATTCGAAACACTGCTCCAGGTATTGCTGGTGGTGTCATACGCAAAGGCGCGCCACTGATACCCCACAAAATCCTCCAATGGAATAGGCATGGCAAATTGGGCAACCTGCCCGGGTAAATACGCGGATGCCGACCAGCCTACATCGCTAACGGTCTGGTCAAAAACATGTTCGATACTTGAGAAATTATCATGGCTCATTTCCAGACGATACTTCAGTTGTTGTGAACCTGTTCCTTGTGTTACCATCTTAAAAATGGGGGTAAGGGTCTCAAATGTATTGATTGGCCCAATTAGCGTAGGACTGCTGGGGATATTGCCCAACTGCACGTCCGGTATTAGCACCTCTGCGTTGTCGGTGAGATTGACATTGACCCGGAAAGAATCATATAAAATGCCACCCTCAACAAATATCTCAAGTTCTTGGGCAGAGGCATAGGGATATGGATTATCATTTGCCATTGTGAGCATATTTCCCAGTGATAAAGAGAAACCATCCGTGGCACTTCCATAGGGAAAGGAAATCCACGACGAATTATCTGACTCATTCCGCAACCGAGCATAAACAATAGAATCATCAAAATGATCAGATCGATTATCCAAAACGCTCCCAATAGCGACTAATTGATTGCTCCGGATCGTGCTAAGATATTTACCAGTTCTAACGGAAGTGAATTCAAATAATTCTTCACCTGATAAAATGATAACCGAATAATTCGTTTCCGCACTCAGCCCAAACACGGTCACATGATGTGTCAGTCCTGAGTATTGCTTGCCTCGATCATCATATGCTTCAAAAAAGCTGCCATCACCCTGAGAAACCAGCAAACTTCCCGTGCAGGGTTGCAATGTCCGCCACGAAACCGAAAAGGTCTGATCGCTGACGTTTGTAACCCTAATATCAGCAGGGGTGCAACTGTGAGAACGTTTAGTCAATGGATCTACTAACTGCTCATCTCGATCCCAAAAATATAATTCGCCTGACCACCTCTCCGCCATAGCGTTCAAAAGATTGGAGTCTATTCTAATCACGCCACCCGCTTCAATGGCATTAGCATGTTTTGGGTTTATCAGCTGACCTGGTTGAAAGATATTTTGCTCCTTTGGAGTGGTCCTGTGAAAGTCACTATTTTCTTGCTCAAGGCAAGTAGGCGTCCAATTAACATGCCCATCACATAAAACCAGGTACCCTTTCCCCGGGGATAAGGTGAAGTTATCTCCATACTGACGAAATCTGCTATGAAACTCATTCAGTTGACCATCATATTCGACAATGCGCCAGCACAAATCGTTTGTGTCCCTATTGAGCTGCCCTGTTCTACATGGTGCGCTTGAATATGGGATAGAGATGAGATTCCATCCGTGGACAAATTCAATGGGGATTTCCTGAGTGAAATAATGTGATCCCTGCTGGGTCCAAAATGACTTTCCATCACAACGAACCCAGTAACCCACGCCAGGATCAGTGTCAAAATCAAACCCGAATAAGGAATCATCAAAATAGACAATCCCTTCGTATGATTGCTTTTCTTTAACCCACTGAATCACACTATCACATCGTCCACCCTGGCTATTAATATCAATTAGCATGCTTTTTGCTGAATAATCATAATCCCTAGTGAGCCCGATAAGATTCCAACCATTGTACAAGGTCATTGTTTGGCTTGTAACCCAATGAGCCAGGGGTTGGCCGTGACCAGTTGGAAGGTCATATCCCGGCCCAGCTGGTATTCCATCAAAATTTTCACCCTCTGTGATATCAAATGTGTTATTCGTAAGAATAGCCCTGACTTGAGCCTGGTTCAATTCAGGATTCTGCTGTTTCAGTAATGCCACCATGCCCGCGATTTGAGGTGTTGCGTATGATGTGCCCCCCCCTAGACTGAATAATTGATCAATATCTGGAACGAGAAAATTTCCATATATACCAACAATATCCGGAACAGCTCGGCCGGGATAAAGAGTGCTTTCAAAGCTCGATCCCCGTTTGGATGCGTCAAACAAAAAGCTATTGCCAACCGGTACCAATTCCGACCCACCGACCGCGATGACTTCAGGGATCGCAGCCAGAGCGTTATAGCCTGAACACAAACCTTCATAACACTGCCCAGCATTTCCTGCTGCAATCAGCACAATGGTGTTTTTCGATATCAAGTTGATGAGGGCTGTTCTGATTTCCGGAAGATGCATAGTAAAGTCATAATCTTCTTCCCACCACCCATAGCTTATACTCAACACATCAACCAGATCCTGTTGATTTAAGTAAGTCAGGTAACCCAAAAACCATTCATCAGCCCATGTTTCAGGTGGTTCCACCCATATATGGGTTGGTTTGGCAAACGAATGCAACCTTGCACCTGGCGAGGTCGCAGCCAGGAAAGAGGCCACTGCCGTACCGTGATTAGTGTGTGATTCAATCGAGTTATCATAAGGGTTGGTACCATGGATGAAGTTGTTTCCAACCCTGGTCACCTTTCCGTCAACATAACGGTAAAACCGCATATCAAAGGGGTATTCAAAGAAAAACGGATGCCCAGCATAAACCCCATGATCAATTATGCCAATATTAACACCTGTGCCGCGTAAGCCCTGTGGGTGTACACGATTGAATTTTAATGCCTTCAGCATTTCAGGATATGTGGCCGTATAATATGTGCCGTCACCCAAAATTACTGGTGTTTGAATTCTTTGTCGACTTTTATAAGCTACTGATAAACTCTCTACAGGCTCAGGAATTTCGGCAAAAACAACCAATCCGTCAATATAATCAATTTCTTCTGAAAGCACTACCAAATCATGGTTGGTAAAGAAACCACCATCATCACTAAGCATTGTATCTTGGTTGTGTGATGAAATTATTCGGTCAAAAGCCGTATTTTCACCTGAGACCTTAATAAAAAAATCATCATAGGAATCAATCGTAAACCCTGACTCCTTAAGAAATGAAATAACGCTTTGTTTTTCATCAGGACATGGTGTATACCTTGAAATAAAATCTCGAATTTGACCTTGATCTCCTAATTCAGGCATTGTTGCGATCGCTGTTCGGTCCGCCATATAAGATGAGCCGCTGGCAGACCTGATAACCACAATCGCGGATCGAAGGGATTTGATGTTATTATCTTCTTCTACACTTCCCAATTGAGGAGATTTTCTTGATAAGTCTAGAAACCCTGGCCGATCAAACCTAAGCAAAACAAAACCTATGCTGATTAACAACATCACACCAAAAACAGCAACAGTCAGCAAATTCATTTGTTTCTTGTTCATGCCACTCCCTCTCACGTTGTTATAATGATTTATTCTTAAACAAACCATGCCTGAGGAAAAAAATATTCTTCCCCTTGTTGTTAGAGGCTATTCTAAATGAAGGTTCAGGATTATGTCAAGTCAATAGCAACCTGCTCCAGAAATTAAATGGTACACATAAAAAAACCAAGGCAAGCAAGTCAGGATACCAACTTGCTCCGCTTCCAGCCTGAATAAGGACATACACTTTCCCCAACAAACCAAATGATCATCGATGCGCCGTAACCCGTTCAGTGTGCCGTGAATACCAATAAGATTTATAATAAGGCCATTATGATCATCCCACAGGATCAACAAAATCGTCCCATGAAACCCTTTCATCACCTCACCCGCCTCGGCCAGCTCCGCCGCCTGCACAGCCTGGCTTTAGCGGGTCTGAGTCACTACGACCTCAAAGACCCCATCCTGACCTATCACACCTTCGAGACCAACCTGCTCTACCGCGTCGACACAGCCTCTGGCGAGCGTTTTATGCTCCGGTTAGCCTCACCTGGCTGGCGCACACTGACCGACCTACGCGCTGAGGCAGCGTGGCTCAATGCCCTGGCAGTGGATACAGACATTCCAGTTCCCAGGATCATTCCGACCTCCTCGGGGGAAAACGTCCTTTCAATCGACTTTCCGGGCGTACCTGACCGTTGGCACATGACGCTGATGTCCTGGGTCCCCGGTCAACTGCTGGGATACTCCCTGACGGAAACCAACCTCGAGAAGATGGGTCGCTTGTTCGCCGCACTCCACGATCACGCCGCTACCTGGACGCCGCCTCCCGGTTTTTCCGAACGAAGGTTCACCCACTGGCTCTC
>PWSY01000212.1 GCA_003563055.1 Anaerolineaceae bacterium
TCACGCCAAAAAGTTGGCCAATCAAGTGGCTTTCGTTGGACACCCCCTTTGACAAGATCATGCGTTTTGTCAGCTACGGTAAATATTGTCCGGCGGCCCCCTCCAATGCGGACATTGGCTTCGGTTTCTGGCTGAAAAAAGTGTTTTATCCCACCAGGGAGGTGGCCATAATCATGGTCCTGGTGCACTACCAACACTGCCTGTGTCAGATCAACCACCGGCCATCCCTCCCACCGCGCCTTGAAGATCATCCAATTATCCCATCCTGCCCGCCCAACGGCAAAGTCTGGCAATTCTTGAAAACAGGCACGTGGAAAGATAAAATAATCACTGCCAGATTGGCCATGTAATTTACCATGATCTTGGATCCGTTTTTGTAAACGCTGATCCCACCCAGGACTGAAGCTCAAAGATTCCTCCACCGCTAGGTCCCAGCGCTGACCAACAGCCAGAAATTGGTCATTAAACCCGGAAAGTGTTCGCACCCCATCAACCAGATCAGGAAGGAAAAGGATATCAGCATTGCCATAAACCAAAAAGAGCGATTGATTAACGCCCCTGGCAAGCTCAAAAATCGAACTGATTAGAGGTGTTCCCTTCTCGTTACAGCGTACATTCGGCAGGTGCTTCAGACCAAGTTCGTGGCATGTTGTAGAAATACCCGGCTCATCACCGACCACCACCACTTCAACATCTTCACCAAGCGCTAACCAGCTTCTGAGGGCATTTCGCTGAATCGTGTTAACATGCCGATCGGTAAAAGGTTTCGGTGCAGTAAACAGGGTTATAAGGGGAGGTTTCTCAAGAGGCATATTCATCGGGTATGGGCAGCCAGGCTTTTCGAGGAAACATTTTTTGGATGATGCGACGATATAAAAGCCCCAACTGCCGTTTTTGACCCACAAAACGGTCTGGTCTAATTTTAGACATTTGGTCGTTATCTGACACAGGTTGCGCCATCACAGTCATATACAGGTTCAACATGGATGAACGGGGAAGACCATGCGCCTGGAAAAATATGCCCCGATAGCCAGCTTGTTTCAACACTTCTCTTATTGTGCGGGGTGTATAACAAACCAGGTGCGCCAGTTCATAGCTTTCATGACTATAGAAGTTCGGCACTTCTAATAATAAGACGCCGTAATCCTGTAGGAGTTCACGCCGAATTTTTTCTAAAGTCGACACCGGTTCAGCTAGATGTTCAAGGACATGCAACATGGTCACCAGTTCAAAGCGCTGATCATCTTCAGCTGACAGGGATTCAATCGATGGGTACATTTTGATGCCCTGCTGTTGAGCATAAGCACGGTAAGCTTCGCCGGGTTCCACGCCAACCACATCACAACCAAATGCTTCTTGAAAGGATTTTAAAAGGACTCCTGCCGAGGCGCCAATATCCAATATCCTGTTCGGTGAATCCAGGATCAAGGTTTGAACAAGCAGAACCAGGTTCTTCGCCCGTTCACGCTGTACCCACAGGTCCTTCTTCGTCGGTTCTACGCTGGATTGATAAACACGTCGGTATGTCTCAGCATAAAAATCCACATCAGCAGCCTGGCTTTCTTCCATGGACTGGTAAATCAGACCGCATTCACTGCACTGGTAATAAACCAACGGATAACCAAAGGATTCCACCTGTTCAAAAAGATTATTCTTCTGAGAACCGCACAATAAACAATTCATCTGCTGCCTGTTAAGTAGGATTGAGCAAAATTATAACACCTGACTTCTACCGATCAATCTTCCAATATCATCAAGTCATACAAAATCCGGGTTTCCAGTGTTGAGAGCACACCCGGACCGATAGGTTTGAGATAAATCATCTCCTCCTGAAAGATCATTTCAGGTTGACGCATTAATGTGCCGCCTTCGCTGGTAATATAAATCGATTTTTCATGCTCATAATCTCCAAAGGCAATCAAATGGGCAAAACTGTTGGTGCCGTCGATGGTGAAATACCCCGGTATCCTGACAATGTTCTCCTCCCAGAACTTTGCCAATCTAAATACAGAGGGGATTCGTTCCCAGTCTTCTGGGAAGACGAAGAACCTGGGCAGCATACGCGGCACCACCCAGGTATTGGCATCAATATACAACACATCCTCCAACCCGGAAGGTTCCACCAGGACAGCCGAACCATCACCTACATCGTCAATTAAGGGCAGTAGTTCTCGCCAAAATGATTTCTGTAAAGTCCAGGCACGTTCATAAGCCTGCTGGATAATAAATCCAAAGGCAAAGTTAAAACCAAGAATCAGGCTCACCAATCCCAGAAATACCAGCCTGATCCCCTTGCCTGAAAGCGCGCTTGTAATTAGTGTTATTCCACCGGCCATGATTAACGAAGTGCCGACAACAGATGCCAGATGAACTCTTGTCTCTCGTCCACTAATCGCATATGGACGTAAAATGATCGTCAGCGGATAGGCGACGATTAACATCACAAAGCCTGCCAGGATAATTCTCAACAGTCGCTTGTTTTCTTCCGGCAATCTGCCCCACCATTGCTTATTTATCGGAAATAAATCAAAACTCTGTAGATGGAAAGAACGAAGAACCCAAAAGAGGACTGCAAAGATCAAAACCCCTGAAAACAAAGCTGCCAGGGTCAAACCGGGCGTCAACCGCTGCAACACCAATATCGGCCGCAGGAAATAGATGCCCAAGCCAACAAAGGGGCCAATCGCCATGTGCCTGATCGGTGTCAGGATCATTTCAGACAAACCCATGGTCGCCACCCGCGCCTCACCAGAGAGATAACGCAGGAAAAAAACAAGTAGAAACAACCCGCCCACCAGCAGGGTGTTTTCCAGGATGCGTTTCTTCAGTAATTGTCCTTTGTGTTCCGTCAATAAGGGCGCCGCGATAAATAATAAATACGGCGTCTCATAATTGAGAATAACCAGAATCAGAAACACATAAGATACCCATCTGAATTTCTCGCTGGCCAGATAAATATGCAGCGCGATCAGTAAAAAAGTAATCGCGGACTGCAAGCCAAAAGCGTTGAAAAGAAATGCCTGGTTTGTGTCCGCAGAGAAAAGGACATAGGCAAACCCACCTACGACACAGAAAAAGAACGAAGGATGAAGCCGGCGGAGCAACAACACAAACAGGACAATATTCGTCAGCCAGACGCAGTAGGCAAGAATATACATCCCCTGCAGGCCGGCCAAATGCCACCCCAGGTGCGATAATAGGACCACCCAAGACCACATCAATGGACGACCCTGCTGCGCCAGTGATGAAAAATATCCCGAAATCGTCGTCATAATTTCTCCAAAATCGGCTTCAATCGCACCTGGGATAAAGGTCAGATCATCTTCGTATAATCCAAAACCTGGGCTCAACCAGTAACGGGCAGACCAGGCCATCACCGCGAGAAACACCAACAGTAAAACCATCGCGTAAACGGAAGTCTTATTCTCTTTTCCACCCGTGTCATCTGTCATATCGTCCTCCAAAACACGTATTTATTTAATGACGTGAATCAACATCTGTAAATGATTTATGAGAAACGTCGGCATTAATTTGCATTAATTCTGGTTCAGCTTCAAAAAGCCTCAATATTTCACCAAGCCTAAAAGTGTCTGCGTTGTCAAAATGGGCATAAATATGTCGGATCAGGGATAAATCTTCCTCTGTGTCCACCGTCAACCGAAGATGACCAAGATCACGATCATGATCAACCAGCAAAATTCTGAAGCGACCTTCCTGCACATAAAAATATGGCATCACATGCTCACGTTCAAATTTGGCATCTGCTTCACGCCAGGCGCGCGCCAGGGCCGTGAAACGCACCACCTCGGTATCAAAACCAATCGGGGAGGTGCGTTTCCAGGGTGGTGGCAGTCGGTTTGCGGCAAAATCGACATCTGTTTCGAAAAAAGCCCGAACAGTTCGATCAATCTCGCCTGGATCAATCACTGGGCAATCCCCGGTCAGCCGAATAACCGTGCAGGCGTTAAAACGTTTCGCAGCTTGGTAATAACGATCCAGAACATCCGCTGGATCACCACGAAAACATGGGAAACCTCGCGTTTGGCAGAACGCAGCCACAGGATCATCACTTGAGTCGACCGTCGTAGCCACAACCACCTGTCCAATGGTCTGTGCACGACGTGCCCGGACGACCACACGAGATAACATCGGCTGTCCGCCAATATCCGCCAAAACCTTTCCGGGCAGACGGCTTGATTCCATGCGTGCCTGGATGATGGCAACGGTGGCAGGGTCCCTGGGTTGCAATCCCATCATACAAACTCCCAGGGTGTCATTAATTCCAAAGTTGCGTCTCGAAATAATAAGCTGGTCTTATGCTTTAACATGCTGTTCACTGTTGATAAATTAAACAATTTCTACTGCCAATAGTTCATAGAAATTCAAGCTGTATTCTAACGCATTAAGGGCCATTCGCCAAAATGGATCTATCGTATCGCGGGACTGCCAGGAAATGGATAAAGCTTTCATCTTTTGAGTTGTGTCATACCAAATTCATGTAACAGCCATCTGATAAGCAGTCAGTAGTTTTTTAAAGTTTTGACCCCAATCCGCCCGATCTTCGGCCAACATTCTTGACCGCCGGCCATATAAAGTCAGTTGTGGATCGGATACCAGTTGGAGAAGCCCTGTTTTCAATGATTCTATATCACCCGTTTTGAAAACCTTACCTGTTTCACCTGGCA
>PWSY01000029.1 GCA_003563055.1 Anaerolineaceae bacterium
AGATCATTAGTCTCACCACAGATTTTGGCCAAAAAGATGGTTTTACGGGTGTTATGAAAGGTGTAATCCTAGGCATTGCACCAAACACCCACATTGTTGATATCACCCATGAAATCCCTCCGCAGGATGTTCGATTAGGCGGCTTCTGGGTACCAGATTGATTTTTCCAATTATTTAATTAATAATGAAAACACACCCCTAGATGCCCCTCTGATCAAGTAAAAAAAGTTGGATCTATCAACACCGATCAGGTGAAGGTATCAACCTTTTCCCTATTTGCGTCCTTCTAACTGAGCCAATTTGTCTTCCTTTTCAGCATGCATTGAGAGTATTTTTTCTTTCAATTTCGCCAGACGGTCTCCGTGCAAAGGATAAAAGAACAAGATCACCACACCCAACAACATCGAAATGCCAGGGATCAAACCCGCGATCAATCGGATTCCAAACAGGGCCGTTTGTGATTGGTCAAGGAAAATCTCGCCCATATTCATCGCCCGGGTAATAAAACCAGACCGCTCTAAAATAAATGCGGTCAGGAACAAGGCCAGCGACTGGGCAGGCTTGGTGATGAGCGCATTGGCACCGTAAAAAGAGCCTTCACGCCTTGTACCGGTACGTACCTCATCTTCATCGATCACCTGCGCCAGAAGATTATAGGTGATGGTCTGCTGTCCTGACATGCCCAAACCGGTCACCACCAGGCTGATAGGGATCAGATTCACCGGGACAAAAGCCAATGAAACCAAACCGGCCCCACCGATCAGAAGGTACAACTGCTGAGACCACAGCAAGCCGAACCGTTTCACGACCAGGTTTCCCAAAGGGTATCCCAGCCCAATGGGGATGAAGAGGTAAATTAAGAGACTTAAGGCACTGGTCTGGGCAATATAATCAGCCACATAGAAAATCGATCCAGTTGCCATCGAGAACATTAATGTCAAAAAGAAATTCATCGATACAAATACCCAAAAGGGTTTATTCGTCAGGGTATACCGCAGTGATTCCCAAAACTTCAATCGATCATCAACGATGGCAAATTCTCGCCGTTCTTTGACTTTCAGCGTTGTAAGGATGATCAAAAAAGCGCCAATAATCCCTACAGCGATCATAGCCAGCTGTAAACTCATCAAAGACGTATTATCGCCAGCCTGGGGCCTGAAAAGGTCAGGCAGTACAAAACCCAGAATAAACCCAATTAACATGAAGATAGATGAAGAGATTGAAAGCTGGTTTCGCTCAACATCTGATTCACTCAACTCTGGCATTAATGAACCGTGCACCAGCCCTATAATGGTATAAGCCGTATCATACAGCAGCATGGTCACCAGCATCCACCAGAAGATGGCAATATCGCCGGCCCCTTCAGGCGCAAACCACACCAAAATGAAGGTCAGGGCAAGGAATGGGGCCGTGAAACGCATATAAGGAATGCGGCGACCCAATCGAGACCGGGTATTATCGGTAATATAACCAAACAGGGGATCATTGAATGCATTCCATAATGCATACACGGCTGAAGCAATCCCAATCCATCTGGCTGTGAGCCCAAGATAATCCTGGTAGAATATTGGCAGCAGCGCGCCATAAATACTGGAGATAGTCGCCATGCCCAGAGAAGCCAATCCATAATACAGCTTGACAGAAAAAGACAACCTGTTTGTTAACACACCTGATGTGGTCATGAGCTATCCTTTCCAAAGTTTTGTGAAAAACTAACCGCTCTAATTTTACATGATAATTTTGCAGGTGCGCCAAAAACCTATGCTTTTTGGTTCCAGAAATACACTCAAATCTCATTTTCACGATCAATTTAGATCCATCTATTTGGACACAAACTTGCGAGTACAATCAGTAGCGGAGGTCCTATGCCCAAAGATACTTTTCACAACTTATCAGATAAAAAACGCCAAAATATTCTTAATATTGCCATTGAGGAATTTGCGGCCTCTCCTTACCATGTCGCATCCATTTCAAAAATCACCCGGCAAGCGGGCATAGCAAAAGGAAGTTTCTACCAGTATTTTGAAAATAAAAAAGACCTTTACCACCACTTGATTGAAATTGCCACAGAAGAAAAGCTGAATTCCCTTAAAGAATTACCTGCTCCAGACTCATCAAGCGACTTGTTAGGTTATATACGCCGGCAATTTCTTGCCTCTGTTTATTTCGAAATTCAACATCCCCAATTATCAAGGGTCCTTTTTCGTGCCTATGTGGAGGAAATTCCCTTTCCGAAAATGACCGAGGAATTGAGACGGCGTGGTACCACGCAATTTTTCAAGCAATTGACCACCCAGGGCATCATCTATGGGGTCATCGCACCCTGGGTTGACCCAGACCTGGCCGCTTTCCTGATGGAAACCATCTTTTATCAGTTTGGTCGATACACAATCTATCGCTTAGACCTAAAAGAAAAATCTCAAATTAACCCATCAATCCTTGAAGAGAAAGATGTCCAACAACTGCTCACCAACTTAATGGATATTCTCGAAGCAGGGATAAAACGCAACCCCCAACAACATAAAAATTACGCCATCAATAATTAAGCACCTTCAGGGATCTTTTCATGCCCTGGTCACTTTTCACCAATCAACTGTGATTATTGTTGAATACTTGCAGATAACCTTTATTAATTAAAAATGCGATGATTTTTCGCGCATTTTCTTCAGGTGTTATGCCTACAGTTGTTAAGTGCAGTTCTGGTTCCAGCGGTGCCTCATAAGGGTCATCGATGCCAGTAAAATTAGTGATCTCTCCTGCACGGGCCATAGCATACAGGCCTTTAACATCTCTTTGTTCACACACTTCCAACGGGGTATCAACGAAGACCTCAATAAAATGTCCTTCGGGTACCAATTTACGGGCTTCCTGACGAGCCTGTCGATAGGGGCTGATCGCGGCACAAATCACCGTGCCCGTATGACGCACAATCTCTCCGGCAACAAAGCTAATGCGCAGAATATTGGTATCCCGATCTTCTTTACTGAAACTCAAGCCTTTTGAGAGGTGAGTACGGACAACATCGCCATCCAGAACCGTTGGGTTACGACCGTACTCCTGGAGCATATTCGCCAGCCTGGTCGCGATGGTGGATTTCCCTGCACCGCTCAGACCGGTAAACCAGATACAGAAACCCTGCTTGTGACGCGGCGGGTATGCTTCCAGCAGGATTTCTGCCGTTTCAATGCGCGTGAACCACTCCGGAAGGGGCACACCTTTTGCCAGGTAATCCTCGCGTACTTGCGTCCCGGAAATCTTGGCGATCCTCGTTCCAATAGAAACCATCGATTCCAATTCATATCGGTCTTCTTCGGGCAAATAAACAACCAGCTCAAAGGGAACCATCTTGACGCCGATCTTTTTTTCCACACTGCCAAGTAATTCCTGAGCATCATATGGCCCGTAAAATGGTTTACCTGTGCTGTCCAGACCCGGGCCGGCATGATCACGACCGACGATAAAGTGGTTGGCGCCATAATTCCGACGGATAATGGCATGCCAGACAGCCTCGCGCGGCCCACCCATTCGCATCGCCAATGGCAGCAGGCTTAACAGGGTGTTATCGTTATAATAATTTTCCACCAGTGTTTTATAGACTCGCACACGGGTGTAATGATCCACATCACCCGGGCTGGTCATCCCGACCACAGGATGGATCAACAAGCTGCCGCCAACATTTTGGCTAGCGCGTTTGGTCAATTCTTCATGTACCCGGTGCATTGGGTTCCGGGTTTGAAAAGCAACCACATTGGCGTTACCCATCGCTGTCAGTTTAGCTCGTGTTTGTGAGGGTGTCAGCCGCAAATCAACAAAGTCATCATAGTTGGGCAAATTCAAGACCCTTAAGTCCCCTGAAATGCAAAGATCACCCCACCCTGCCATCTCTGACACTTGGGGATGTTTGACATCCAGCGTCCCGTACACCTTTTCGGCTTCATCCTTCCAATTGAAGCGGTAAACCTCTTCTAACCGCATAACAGCCATGATCTGGTTGTGGACATCGCGTAATGTCACCCACTCCGCTCGTGCAGGCAAATCTTGTTTATCAATTGTCAGCGTAATTGGAATCGGCCAGATGGTGCCATCAGATAGTTTCATGTTATCCAACACACTTTGGTAATCATCCTGTCCCATAAAACGATCTAAAGGAGAGAAAGCACCAACCGCCAGCAATTCCATATCATGAGTCTGGCGAGGTGTCAGCCGAATTGTTGGATAGGCTCGCGCTTTTTGAAGCCATTCCAATCGTTCTTCCCCCTGAACCAGCAAATCTACAAGAGACCCACCATAAGGTATGATCAAGAGGTTTTGCGTTTGTGTCATAAACAATAACTTTCCACTTTGCTATAAATTTACTAAGTTAGTAACTGCTCAGTCTGCAAGGTAATTAGGGGGTTTGGTGTGGCGGCTTCTCCGCCACACCAAACCCCCTGCTCTTCAGCAGTAGGGCTGAATGAGTAGATACCCGAGTTATTATAACCTAAGAAAAAAAGTAACGCACGAAAATTATTCTTATTTAATAAAATATCCTCATCTGATGTCATCCTATTGCTGATTGCCTGATCCTGCTCTCCCTATTAGTGATTGCCGGGATGGTGCTCTCAGAGGCAGTCGGTGGGC
>PWSY01000178.1 GCA_003563055.1 Anaerolineaceae bacterium
GGAGGGATTTCATGGGTGATATCAACAATGTGGGTGTTTGGTGCAATGCCTAGGATTACACCTTTCATAACACCCGTAAAACCATCTTTTTGGCCAAAATCTGTGGTGAGACTAATGATCTGTGTCATTTGAATAGTATCTCATTGATTACAATATTTGTCAATAAATCGGTGATAAATCGCGTCAATAGGGTCCACTATTCAATATATTCCCGGTCCGCTAATGATGATATTATTATAATGAAGAAATGGAAATTCTGGGCATAACCCTAAATAAAGCAATCAACTTGGTGTTTCCATATAGGTTTTTTGGGACTCACTCGAAAATGATGGTCAATCAAACAAGCACCACCAATACTGAATTAAACAGGATCCTTGAAATACTTGTTCGTGGGATGATGGATCACCTTAAGGATAATTTCCTGGGTGCTTACCTGGGAGGTTCTTTTGCGCATGGTGGTTGGGATGCTTATAGTGATGTCGATTTTGTAGTCATCCTTCAAAGAGACCTCAGGCCAGATGAACTGACTGAATTGAGGGTCTTGCATGCCAGAGTGTTTATTAACGACTCTTATTGGGCCAGGCATCTGGAAGGGTCCTATTTCCCCAAGGAAGTTATTTCGGATTTACATAAAACGGATATCCCGATGTGGTACCTGGATAATGGCAGCTTGAATTTCGAGCGTTCGACTCATGATAACACGCTTGTGGTTCGGTGGGTGCTGCGGGAGTATGGCATTCCCCTGGCTGGGCCACCGCCCACAACCTGGATCCCACCCATTCCAGACGTCTTGTTAAAAAAAGAGGTTTGGAAAACAATGCATGACTGGGGGACTGAGATCCTTGAGGATGGTTATAAGCTCGACACCCGTTGGTCTCAGGCCTTTGCAGTTATGATCTACTGCCGGATGCTGCAAACCCTGGCAACCGGCAGGGTCGAGAGCAAGCCTGATGGGGCAGCCTGGGCTATGGGTGCACTTGATCCTCAATGGCAAAGCCTGATTGATGATGCTTTGATAAACCGCCCTGAAAACCATCAGAAATGGTATCAACCATCTGACCCCAAAAAGGTGGAACAGACCAAACACTTTCTCCGCTACAGCCTTGAGGAAGGAAAATCATTCTTGGATGGGTAAAATTAAAGGGTGAGGGACGCTTATGTGTGCTTGTTCACCGTGTTTAATCGAAATGTGCCAATAGGAAATGCACAGGAAGGAAGAGGACAATGGCTAAAAAAGTTGGAATTTTGACAGCTGGGAGCGACTGCCCGGGTTTGAATGCCACCATACGCGGCTTTGGCAAGGCAGCCCGCAATCGACATGGCATGGATTTGATTGGATTTCAGGATGGGTTTTGGGGACTGGTCAACGACAGAACCGTTGATTTAAGTGGCTCTGCGCTTTCGAATGTGCTCACAGCAGGTGGGACAATCCTCGGCACCAGTCGTGTTGTGCCGCACCAAATTGAACAAGGTGATGCGGTTTTGGATAAGACTTCCGATGCGCTTGAAGTTTATAAATCCCACGGCCTGGACGCCCTGGTGTGTATCGGCGGCACAGAGACTCAGGACGCAGGCATGCTCCTGGAAGAAGCGGGAATGAATATCCTGACGCTGCCAAAATCTGCAGATAACGATGTGCCTCTGACCGATACCACGATTGGTTTTGATACAGCTAAATTAATTGCTACTGAAGCAATGGACCGCCTGCACAGCACTGCCACGAGCAACCATCGCATCATCATCGTTGAAATCATGGGGCTCGATGTTGGCTGGCTGACCCTTGGCTCAGGGATCGCATCTGGCGCTGATGTGATCCTCATTCCTGAAATTCCTTATCATATTGAAAAGGTCTCAGAAGCCATTCTTGAGAGAAATAAAGCGGGAAAGATGTTCAGCATTGTGGCTGTCGCAGAAGGCGCGAATTCTGCCGAGTTGGTGGCATTTATCAAACGGTCTCTCAAGATTAACCAGCAGAAAAAATCCCAAGCTGAGGAATGTGAGGATGAACGGTTTTCGCAATTAAAGAAGAATTACACCGGGCAAACACACTTATTGGCAAACCGGCTGGAACAGGCAACCGGCATTGAGAGTCGCATCACGATCCTGGGCCACCTTTTGCGGGGTGGTGCGCCATCAGCCAGCGATCGGATATTGGCCACCCATCTGGGCACGCGGACAGCAGACCTTGTGGAAGAAGGTGTGTTTGGAAAGATGGTAGCCTTTCAGGATGGAAAGGCCGTGTGTGTGCCCCTGGCAGATGTGATTCAGGCGAGTAAACAGGTTCCCATGGATCATCCCTGGATCACTGGTGCCCGGCATGTGGGTACCGTTTTAGGGGACTGATTGTTTCAGTAATCGCAAAAACGCATTTACCTTTTACAGCATGACATATTGATGGCTACGATCCAGCCAGTCAGTGCCAGAGGATGGTCAATCATTTTCATACAGGTTCTGCAGTTTCTTGCAATGTGAGATATCATCCAGCACATCGGTGTTGTCAATGAACTGATTGATTCCACCGAGGTGAGGCGGCAGGGCCCGTATGGATGGGTCTTTGATCGCATCCAACAGCGCAGTCACGATCCGGCTGGAATGGGGCACCAGGAAGGGACGCTCATAGAAGGGTGAGATTTCTTTTTTGATTGGCGGCGTTATTTCTAATAGATTGTGTTGATCTATCAACACACCGCAGGCTTGCCCCAAATAAGTCTCACGTTCTTCCCAGTGGCTAATTTCCAGCATGGCTTTTAATAACGGGCTCAATATCTCTGCTATTTTGAGTTTTTGGAAGGCTGACCCGAACCACTTGATATAGGGTGTGCATTGTTTTTCGATTAAGAACCCAACCCGCATCAGGTCTTGGACGAGCTGGGCTGTCACCAGGCGGCACCCCAGTTCGTCACCGACGCTGCCAGTCCGGCCGATGAAGGGTTCTAACTGGTCGATTCGCCGCCATTGGTTTGCTAACAGGTAAAGCCAAAGGTCCTGCGGATACCAGTGAAATTTCTCACGGTGCGTGGTTAGTTGGTCCAATCCATCATAAAAGACTTTCCCTGCCCGAATAGTGGCCAAGCGTTGCTGTGGGATGGTCAGCCATCTCTCTGGTGTCAGTGGTCGATGGATATCCACACCCAGGTAATCGGCAAAGAATCTTCCCACCGTTATAATGCTGACCATATGATGGATCGGATATGACTCTTTGTGTTTCATCACCCCGCCGTCAGCAAAGGGTTCAGCAAAATTCGTTGGGAGACCCTGAATGGTAAATGGAAGGTTCTGGGCAAAGAAGGAGTCCAAAATGGGTTGGTAACCTTCATAGTCATCTTCTGATAGAAAAAGGTCGATTTTTGGCCCCCAGCCATGGTCCATGGACATCGGGGTATCAAAACCAAGGACATCCGAGCCAAACCCCAACCGGGCTGCAGAATAAGCTAAGTCTGGGAAGAAGGCTGCCATCAGGGGTTGAATCGCCTGGGAAAAGAACACTTCGCTGAGTTGAAGACCGGGGATGAATGTCATTGATAGGTTACCATTTAAGTTAAGGATGATCGAATTATAACAGCAAGAAAGAATATCTCATCTTTTTTGGTGTTTTCATACTTCTGAAAATAATTTGCTGTTCCAAGGTTAATATTGATGTGAACGATTTTCCTTTTCTCCGTCTTTGAATGGGCAGCAAGGATTGACCACAGTTATTTTCTTGATTATGAGAAACAATTATATTTATGTTAATTATGGACGAAGGGGACATGACATAATACTCTTTATTAATCGAGAAAAATGGTTAAGATCAGATGTGTTAAAAAATAAAGTAACCACTCAGGTTGCAGGGAAATCGGGGGTTGTGTGGCGGCTTCGCCGCCACACAACCCCCCGAACCTCTTCACCAGCAGGTTTGGCTGAGTAGTTACAAAAATAAAGGAATTAATTTGAGTTTATGAAAACGAATATGGCAGGAGAAATTTAATGCACGAACAACAAAAATGGCACGAGTTATCTCGTGAAGAGCTCTTTAAAATACTCGATACCGATTATTCCGGTATATCAGAAGAAGAAGCAGCCCAAAGACTGGAAGAATACGGCCAGAATATCGTTGAATCTGGCGATAAGATCAGCCAATTGGATATCCTATGGGCGCAAATTAAAAACCCCCTGGTATTGGTGTTGGTTATCGCCGCTATTATTTCCTTTATTGCAGGGAAAAATGCGGATGTCATCGTTATTGGTGTGGTGATATTGGTCAACATCATCATTGGTTTTATCCAGGAATATCGGGCTGAAAAGGCCCTGGACGCGCTCATGTCCCAGGCTGCACCGGAAGCCATGGTCGTACGCGAGCTGGAAAAAGACGGCGAGAGCATCCAGATGAATGTGCCCGCCTCAGACATTGTGCCTGGCGATGTGTTTTTATTGGATGCAGGTGCAAAAGTGCCGGCGGATGCCCGGTTGATTGAAGCTTCTAACCTTGATGTTGAAGAAGCAATGTTAACAGGTGAGAGCACCAGTGTGCGTAAAAAAGTGGAACGCATTGAGGGCGAACTGCCAATCGCAGAACGAATAAACCTGGTGTATGGCGGCACAATTGTGACCAATGGACGCGGCCGGGCTGTGGTTTATGCAACTGGCGAAGATACCGAGTTGGGAAAAATAGCCACCCTGCTTAAAGAAACCGAAAAAGCTGAATCACCGCTTCAAAAGCAGACCATGGATCTTGGCAAGAAATTAGGGGTTTTCGCTGCGGTTACAGGTGTTGTGATGGTCTTGTTGGGTGTTTTGCGTGGTTTGGGGCTGGATGATATATTCTTGTTGGCACTAGCACTGGCAGTTTCTTCCATTCCTGAAGGCTTGCCTGTGGTGATGAGTATCACCCTGGCGATTGGTGTTTATCGGATGGCAAAACGCAATGCGATCATCCGCCGGTTGCCTGCTGTTGACACGCTTGGTGCAGCCACTGTGATTTGTTCTGATAAAACTGGCACCCTGACAACGAACCAGATGACGGTACAGGAAGTCTTTACAGGTGGCAAGACGATTAATGTCACGGGCATCGGTTTCAAACCTGAGGGCGAATTTTTCATTGACGGTCAAGAGATCCATCCCAATGACGATCAGGATCTTGAATTTGCTTTATCGATTGGTGCGTTATGTAACGACTCCCGGTTATTACATGAACACAAAGATGAAGACCCATCGAAAGAATCCTTGAAAATCATTGGTGATCCAACGGAAGTAGCACTGGTTGTTGCAGCAGAAAAAGGAAAATTATTCAAAGATGTTCTCGAGGAGAAATATCGCCGGGTTGATGAACTTCCCTTTAATGCCAAAATGAAATTTATGGCGACCTTCCACAAAGGAGATGGAGATAAAGTATGGGTGTTTGTCAAAGGTGCGCCTGAGACAATTCTCGAAAAAAGCAGCAGGATTCGAGATAAAGGCAATGAAAGAAAAATCGAACCAGCAGACGAAGAGTCATTGATGGACATGAATGAAGAGATGGCAGGTAAAGCCCTGCGTGTGCTCGGGCTTGCTTATCGCCAGATTGACTCCAATGACGTGAATGACTTCAAAGAAGCATTGGAGTATGGGAACCAAACCGAGCTGGTCTTTCTGGGTTTAGTCGGGATGCAGGACCCACCCAGAGATGAGGTGCCAGAGGCGATTGCACGCTGTAAACGGGCTGGAATTCGTGTGATCATGGCCACAGGCGACTACTATTTGACGGGCAAGGCAATAGCCAGGCAAATTGGAATATTGGAAGAAGATCAATGGGCTTATACCGGTTCAGAAATTGATGACATGGATGATGATGAGCTGGATGCGATCATGAAGGAAGCCAACGTGTTCGCTCGTGTATCACCTGAACATAAACATCGTATCGTCGGTTCACTTCAGAGGCTGGGTCACGTGGTGGCCATGACTGGTGATGGTGTTAACGATGCTCCTGCCTTGCAGGCTGCGCAAATCGGGATTGCCATGGGAATCACCGGTACAGATGTGACCAAAGAAACAGCAGAAATGGTGTTGGCGGATGATAACTTCTCCAGTATTGTAAATGCGATCGAAGAAGGCCGGGTGGTCTTCCAGAATGTGCGTAAGGTTGTGCGGTTCCTTCTCTCCACTAACGCAGGTGAGGTGTTAACCTTGCTGGCTTCGGTGATTTTATTTGCGCCAGCAGGTTTGATTATCACACCTGTGCAAATCTTGTGGGTAAACCTTGTTACGGATGGTGTGATTGACAAGACCCTGGCCATGGAGCCAAAGGAAGGTGATGTGATGGAAGAACCGCCCAGAAGAACAAATGCCAGGATCATTAATACAGAAATGTTCAGAAACATTCTTTTTGTAGCTATTTTTATGGCAGCCGGTACGCTGTTCATGTTTAACACAGCGAATAATTCAGGCAACATGCTTTACGCACAGACAGTTGTCTTTACGACTCTAGCCCTGTACCAGGTGTTCAACTCATTGAATTGTCGCTCAAGGATTAAATCTTTATTCCAAATCGGTGTTTTCAGCAATATCTACATGTTTATTGCGATTATTGTTTCGGTTTCATTACAACTGGCTGCTGTTTATTTACCCTTCATGCAGCGTTTGTTGGGCACAGTTCCCCTTCAACCCAGGGATTGGTTGACGATTGTGTTGGTGACAAGCCCAATCTTCTTCTTAGATGAAATCCGAAAATTGGTTCAGCGAATCCGAAAAAATCCCGCCCAGAGTTGATGTGTGTATCATTGGGATTGTATCAAGGATTTATTCTAGGTAAAGAAAAACGATGACCAAGAGATGAGATATCAATGGAATCAATTATGTTCAGATTTCGGTTATGATTAATAGATAATCAGTTGAAAAGGATTAATTTATGGAAACAAAAGGCAATTGGCATGAATTACCACGGGATGAGATTTTCGAAATCCTGGACACAGGATTCTGTGGTATTTCTGCCGAAGATGCAGCGCAGCGGCTTGAGGAATATGGCCCAAACGTGGTTGAATCAGGTGACAAGATTAGCAAACTGGATATTTTATGGGCGCAGTTAAAAAGTCCCTTGGTGTTGGTGCTGGTTGTTGCAGCTATCATATCACTGATTGCGGGGAAAAATGCCGATGCGATTGTGATTGCTGTGGTGATTCTGGTTAACACTTTGATCGGTTTTTTTCAAGAGTACCGTGCTGAAGAAGCTCTGGAAGCACTCATGTCTCAAGCAGCACCTGAAGCTGATGTGGTTCGGAGGATGGATGGTGGTGAAGATTGCATCGACGTGAGCATACCGGCTTCTGAAGTGGTGCCTGGAGATATCATCCTTTTGGACGCGGGAGATAAAGTGCCTGCGGATGCCCGGTTAATTGAGGCAGCCAACCTGGATGTGGAAGAAGCCATGCTGACAGGCGAAAGCACCAGCGTGCGTAAGCAGGTAGAACGGCTTGAGGGTTATTTGCCGATTGCTGACAGAACGAACCTGGTCTATGGCGGCACAATCATTACCAATGGACGCGCTCGGGCGGTTGTTTATGCTACAGGCGCTCAGTCGGAAATGGGTAAAATTGCCACCTTGATCAAAGAAACAGAAAAAGCTATCTCTCCCATCCAAAAACAAACGATTGATTTGGGGAAGAAGCTGGGTTTATTTGCTGTCATCGCTGGCGCTTTGATGGTCATCCTCGGATTCATTCAGGGCCTTGAACTGCAGGAAATTTTCTTGTTTGCATTGGCGTCCGCAGTGTCAGCTATTCCAGAAGGTCTCCCTGCGGTGATGAGCATTACCCTGGCGATCGGCGTCAGTCGGATGGCGAAAAGAAATGCCATCATTCGAAGATTGAGGGCTGTGGATACTTTGGGCGCGGCAACGGTGATCTGCACCGATAAAACCGGTACATTGACAACCAACCAAATGACCGTCCAGTACTTTTTTATTGGTGAACAAAAAGTGGAGGTCACAGGCTTGGGGTATCGACCAAAAGGACAATTTTTAGAGCATGGTGAACCCATCCAGCCGCTTGAAAATCCAGATCTCGCTCTGGCATTGAAGATTGGCACATTATGCAATGATGCACGTCTATTGCAGTTTCACAATGAGCATAAAGATACTTGGGAGATCAGGGGTGACCCAACCGAGGCTTCCTTGGTGGTTGTCTCTGAAAAAGCGGGCCAACATAAAGATACATTAGAAAATGACTATCGTCGGATTGATGAGCTGCCTTTTAATTCAACGATCAAGTTTATGGCGACCTTTCATAAAGCTGCCAACCAGAAAGCAATCGTGTTTGTCAAGGGCGCACCAGAGGTGATCCTGAACCGGAGCACTCAGTTACAGGAAAATGGCGAACGGCGTAAGCTTTCCGATGCCGATCATGATCGGATTGTTGACATGAATAAAGAGATGGCCGGTGGGGGAATCCGGGTTTTGGGGTTGGCTTACCAGGAGATCACCCTGGATGAAGTGCAGGATTTTAAACGAGCTCTGGAATATCAGCACGAAGCAGACCTGGTCTTTGTGGGCTTAGTGGGTATGAAGGACCCACCCCGGGAGGAAGTTCCTGAGGCAATAGCACGTTGTAAAAGTGCCGGTATCCGTGTAGTCATGGCGACAGGCGATCACTATCTGACAGGCAAAGCGATTGCGAATCAAATTGGGATCGTGAACAGCATGGATGAGTGGGTCTACACCGGTGAAGAAATGGATGAAATGACCGATGACGAGCTGGACGAGGTTATGGTCAAGGCAAATGCCTTTGCCCGGGTTTCACCCGAACATAAACACCGCCTGGTAGGCTCACTGCAACGTTTGGGACATGTTGTGGCCATGACAGGGGATGGGGTGAATGATGCGCCGGCACTTCAAGCGGCTGAGATCGGGATAGCTATGGGGATCACCGGCACAGATGTGACCAAAGAGACCGCCGAAATGGTCCTGACGGATGATAACTTCACCAGCATTGTTAATGCTGTAGAAGAAGGTCGGGTGGTTTTTGCCAATGTCCGCAAGGTGGTCAAGTTCCTGCTGGCGACCAATGCCGGCGAAATTTTGACATTGTTGACAGCTCTGTTGGTTTTTGCACAGGCAGGATTAATCATCACACCAGTCCAGATTTTGTGGGTCAACCTGGTCACCGATGGTATTCTGGATATCACGCTGGCGATGGAACCTAAAGAAGGCGATGTGATGGATGAACCGCCGAGGCGGACAGAGGCCAAGATTATCAACCTGGAGATTTTCCAAAACATCATTTTTGTGGCCATCTTCATGGCTGTTGGTACTTTGTGGATGTTCTACAATACCACTAATGCCAGCAATAACCTTGTTTACGCACAAACCGTGGTGTTTACAACCCTGGCTTTTTTCCAGGTGTTCAACTCCTTCAATTGTCGCTCACGTCTGAAATCTGTCTTCCAGATCGGGTTCTTCTCAAATCCATACCTGTTTATCGCCATCGTGACATCGATCTTGCTGCAGCTTTCAGCGGTCTATGTGCCCTTTATGCAGCGGATGTTGGGGACGGCACCGCTAAGATTGGCCGATTGGGCACTGATTATCCTGGTCTCAAGCTCGATCTTTATAGCAGACGAGCTGCGCAAGTTGGTTCAGCGAAGAAGGGCTCAAAAACCAGCTTAATATGAGTTGATGAATTGTGAATTCTTCGACCCTAATTGGATCAAATTTCGATAGAATATAAGAAGGGCTGCCAGAAAACAGCCCTTCTTTTTTAGTAACTACTCACGCTGCAGGGGAATTGCCTCTTCACCAGCAGGATTGGCTGAGTAGTAACCTTTTTTATTGGTATCTTGACTGGATCGATGTCTTGCGTCTGCCGTATATTTATTCAACAGGTTGTGGGATGATTAATTATTGATCAAAAAAATACACCGTTTCAAGCTCGGTCTGCAACCGTGTCAGTTGTTCCATCACGTCCAAATCTGGCCGCAAGATCAACTCCTGGACCATCGCTGCCAGGCTTTCCATTGATTCATTGAAATACGGACTGGATTCTGATGCATGACCGTTGCGCATCAGATTATCCAGCGTGTCTTGATAAAAATGGTTCTGAAAAGTGGGGTCTTCCATGGCGCTGGCTGTTGCTGGGATACCGAAATTGGCCATCGCCCAGGGCGCCAGGATTTCAGGTGTATAAAAGAAGTTGATAAATTTAAACGCATCGGGGGCATTATTGGCTTGAGAGATAACAGCCCATGCTTCCGGGTTCATAAACACATACCCCTGCTCTCCACCTGAAAGCGCTGGAGGGTTTCCAATTTTTACTTGGCCTGAGTCAAAGCGCTCCTGTAACCCTGTGATGTAAATATAGGACCAGGTACCGCCACGCACGGCACCAGCTTGCTGGTTGATAAACGGCACCTCTGCAGCGGACCAGTCTCCCGTAAAGGCAATTTCAGGGATGCACTTTTCGGCAAGCAATTCGCGCCAAAATGTGATCGCATGGGCTACATGGGGATTTGCAAAATCCGGTTTACCTTCATTATCGAATAAGGTTGACCCCAATGACCAGACCAGCGGAGAAAAGCCATGTGCCATGGCGATTGCAGAGCGACCTGCAAAAAACGTGGCTACATATTTCCCTTCAGCACTCAGGCGAGAGCAGGCTGCTTTCCAGCCTTCTTCTGTGTCGGGGAGCCCATCTGGGAAGATGCTGGTGTCGTAATACCATTGACCGCCAGAAATAAAGCTTCCTACGGCATATCGGTTGCCGTTGAATTCATTGAGTTCTTTTTCAAAGGGGATCAGGTCAGCGTAAAAATCAGATGAAGAGATCTGGTCGTTAATATTCAATAAAGCGCCTGAATTGATCAAGCCTTGCAAGTAGACATAATTGATCATAATCAGGTCGGGTAAATCACCGCCGGCTTGGGAGGAAAGGGAGACTTTGGTCGCCATCTGATCGTAGGCGACCTGTTCGTAATCCACGATGATATTCGTCGTTTCCTGGAAATCTGCAATAATTTGTTGAAGTTGAACTGCTCGGCTGTCTTCAGTATTGGTAAGATCGTAGAAGCCCCAAATTCTTAAGTCGGTGTTTTCATCCGTCAGTACAGCCTGAGGTTGGCAGGCGGAAATGGCCAGTGTAAGCGTCAAAAGGATGATGGTGAAGGTTGATAACTTGGAGTGGTTCATTGATTAGGGCTCACTTATATTGTTTTACTGCTAAAAACAAAGACCGACGGAGACAGTGGTCTTTGGTGGGTCATCTTGGCTGTGTGACTAATCTATATCCGTTGGCAGATTACTTGGCAAGGTCAAATAAGCACCAACCTATACTTTTATACCCCTTATCATGCTTGAGGGGCAAATCGGTTGTGTTAGAGATTCGAGATCGTGTTGGCTCTTGCTGATGGTTTATCAGTCTGAGTGTTTAATGCGGCCCCAGATGATGAGGATTAGCCCAAGGAACAATGCAATAAAGCTGATGCCTATAAAAAGCCATTTAACGAAGGTGAAGACACCCGCCAGATGGTCTAGTACCGGTGTTGGGACAGGATACCTCGCCATGACAATGGCGGCCGAGCTGTTTTCCAGGAAATCGAAAAGCATGCCGAATACGGGTGTCAGGTTCAGCCACCCCCAGCGCTGCCCCTTATTTTGAACTCGTTTCCAAACCCAACTGATACAGGTTGACAGAAAGAGGACATACACCACGGGCCAGATGATATCAAAGGTGAAGCGCGCCCGGATATAAGCTGACCGGCCTTGCGGCCCATAGGCTTCTGCAAATTGATAGATTTCATCTGCAGTATAAAACAAAGAAGTGTCAGGCGAACCAGCGTCACGGGCATAAAATTCTGCCTTGGCAGCCTGATCTGGCAAGACCAGTGCTGAAAAGACCAGAAAGAGGATCAGGGCTGCCAGGGCAACCCGGCCTGTCGATAAGTGGTTAATCCAATCGGAAACTTTAATCAAATCCACAACCTTTCTGAGCATAATGTTTATCCAGGGAAATTGATCAGATGCCTGGATGGTGTCATGGCAATCAAGAGCTATTGTATCAAAGAAAAAATTGTTTTGGTTGAATTTCACTTACTGAGGCTTAGGCTGATGTTCAATGAGACGACTTGGAAGATCCTGTTTTGTTACGGTAAGTTTTGCTTTTGGGCGTATCCATTCAGTTAGTAATCTAGCTTTTTTACCTGATTGTCTGACTTATAGGTATGAACACAGGATTGCTTGATGCCCCTTTCAATCAGAGATGTTAAGTTGGTAAGCATAAACGCCATGGAAACTCGTCGCGATGAAAACCAGATCACCAGCTTGATCACAGTCCCAGGCTTCAATCGCCTCTGTGGCCATGGCCAGTAATTTGGGGTCGTCCGGATCGCTGATGTCAATAGCCATATTGCCATTGATGAACAGGATGGAATCGGCAGTTGACAGAGCCGATGCGTATGGGGAGAGGGTTGAGAATGCCGGTACGAAGATTTCAACAGGATCGAAGGGGCTTGTGATGTCATACACCTTTAACCCACCCATGCCGGTACCGATATAAAGCCGATCTCCATTGACGCAAATACCCGTTCGAGTACGAATACCAGTTTGCAGTGCCGGTATGGGGATCGATTTGATTAACTGCGGTAGAGCCGGGTTACTGATATCGAGGATTCTTAATGACAGCGGTTCAGGATCCTGCTGGCTGACCATGCCATCCAGGGCGTAAAGGGTCTGTCCTTTTATACTCAGGAACCAGTGCTCGTTGGGTAGATCTACCACCTGTAATGGTTGAGGGTTGGCGGGATTGCTGATATCAATCACACATATACCGGACCCGGGATAATTTCGGTCATGCTTTCCACACCCTGAAAGGTAAGCATAATTACCCCAAACGAGCAGGTCTTCACCGGTGAGTGAGGTTTCTCCACCTGTGACCATGCGCACCTGTGCGGCTTGATGCGGCGTTGAAACATCATAGACTCTGAGGGGGATGTTGCGATCAGAAATGAGGGCATAGGAATGAACGATTTCGACGCCAGATGGCACTTGTGTGGTGATATTCTTCCGTTCATCGTCAAAATACAATTCATTCATATTTTCAGGGTCTGAAATATCCAATATTCTGAAGCCGCCTGTGATGCTGACGAGATAGGCGAGGCCTTCATGGATTTTTATATTAATTAGCGTGTCCGGAGCCGGGGACATTAACGCTCCGACTCGTGTTGGGTTTGCCGGTTCGCTGACATCAACCATGATCAGTCCATAGGTTGGGTCTGCGATATAGAGCATATCTTCAGTAATGAAAAGACCTCTCTCGGTTATCTGCTGAACGGTGAATTCAAAACCACCGATTGTGGTGGGCATCAGGCCCACCTGTTGGGGTTGAGAAGGATTAGTGATGTCAAATACCCGTACACCTTCCAGGTCATCGAGGACATAGGCGTACTGTCCAGATGAAATGACGCCTGAGGGCCAGAATTGTGTTTGGTTTCCCACAAGGGTCGGATTGGTGGGATCAGCCAAATCCAGGATTGCCAGGCCGTGATTTGCCACTGCCAGGCAAAGGTGACCATTACAGATGTCGAGTGCTTGAATGAACACCTCTGATAAACTTGGAATTGTTGCGGAGTCGAACACGCCGACCTGTTGCGGTTCCTCAGGGTTTGATACATCAATAATGTTCACATTTTTAGCAAAGGCATTTGATAGAAAAATAAATTTTTCGTATTTGGCGATAGAAACCAATGGGCCTGAGAAATGATCACTGCTTAATACCGAGGGATTGACAGGATCATTTACATCCACGATAAACAGGCCGCTTGAATTACAGGCAATGTAGGCGATCCCTTCTTCGAGCACGATTGGACCACATCCAGGTTGCTGTGGCTGGACGGTATTAATCAAATCCAGACTCTCCAATTGGGAGATATTAAAAATATGCAACCCGCCATACCTTGCAGTTACAAATGCATGGTCGCCATCAATAGCCACACCCTGAACGATTCCCGGCAGCAGTTCACTTCGGCTGATTTGGGTTGGCGATGTCGGATTGGAGACATCCATAACAATCAGTCGAGGCCCCAGGCCAAAGAGAGCGGTTTTGTCCCGGACCGCTACTGCAATGGAACTGCCGCCATATTGCCCGATAAGCTCGTAGGCATTTTCGTAGGAGGTTTCGGTTGGGGTGATCTCGGGCTTGAGATCAGGCGTGGCGTCTGCCAGCAGAACAGGTGTAGCAGTCATTGAGATGGTGTCAGAGCCCTCTTCTTGCTCGGAAGGCTCAAGCTGTGTGATCAATATGTCAATTGTGCTTTGCAACCTGGCGATGTTATTTGAGGGTTGGAATACGCTGCAAGCGATGATGATCCAGGACAGGAAAAGGATGAAAACAAAACGGCGGTTATTGGAAGCTTTCATAACGCACCTCACAAACTGTGATTATTATGCGGAAATTGTTAATCACAGTATACAACATTGGAGCAGGAAATCAAACCATGTCATAAATGAGTCGAGCATTAAACCTCTGGAATGTGGGGTATTGTCGATTTTTGTTCAGCCTACGGTTCAATTCTCCCAATATCGCTTTATGGATTGCTTGTAGAAGGGTTCCTTTTTTATGCATCTGTCAGGGCCAGCGGCTTTTTGCAACATAAACCAGGTTATTAATCACGAAGGCTTAATATTTGTCAGAAAGAATTCACAAATCGGTGGAAGATGATATGATAGCGATAATTTCTATATGTGCTTTGACAGAGGACAAAATGACACCAGATTTAGAATACCGTGATGTGTGGCGTGACAGAATTATCACCTGGCGTAACGAGTTACAGAAACACTTTTACCAGGTTGTTAATCCTATCATTTGGGCAGGGGCCTTCACCCGAGAGCAGTACCAGTTAGCAGAAGCAGAGCGTATGCTATCATTTGAACCCATTGCGCTTGGCACAGCCTGGGGGGCCAAATGGGAGTATGGTTGGTTTAAAGGATCTATTATTCTTCCAGAAGCGGTTGAAAGCCAGGTAATTGCGCTGATGATTGATGTTGGTGGAGAGGCAGCTGTATATATCAATGGGGATTTTGCCGGCTCGGCCGATGGTTATCACCGGGAGGTAATTTTAACCGACTCGGCCACAGCTCTCGAGCCTTACACCATTTTCGTTGAGGCTTATGCCGGGCATGGCCCCCAGGAAGCCCACGCTGGACCCACACCACCGGGCCGAGAAACCATCCCGGAACCGCCTGAACACCAGTGCAGGGTTGGGGAGAGCCATTTTGGAGTCTGGAACGAGGATGCTTATCAACTTGCTATGGATGTAGAAACATTGTGGGAAGTGCGAGAGAATATGGATCAGGAGTCCCTGCGGGTGATGGCGATTGACGAAGGGCTGCGAGATTTCACCCTCATAGTTGATTTTGAAGTCTCCAAAGAAGAGAGGCAAGCCAGTTTTCGTGAAGCCAGGAAACGGCTTCGGCCGCTTCTTGAAAAAGTGAATAGCGATACCACACCTGAGATGATTGGCTTTGGACATGCCCATATCGATGTGGCCTGGTTGTGGCCGCTGGCTGAGACCGAGCGAAAATGTGTTCGAACGTTCAGCAACCAGTTGGCGTTGATGGAACGCTATCCGATGTATCGTTTTTTACAGAGTCAACCGCATCTATATATAATGGTAAAAGAAAAATATCCTGACCTGTACGAAGAAATCCTTGCGGCGATTGACCGGGGACAGTGGATTGCAGAAGGGGCTGCCTGGGTAGAGCCCGATACAAATATCCCCAGTGGAGAGAGCTTAATCCGCCAACTTATTCATGGAAAGCGCTTTTTCTTAACTGAGTTTGGTGTGGATTCCGAATTGCTATGGCTGCCAGATGTATTTGGTTATTCTGGCGCGCTGCCTCAGATCATGCAAGGTTGCGGCGTGCGTTATTTCTCAACCCAAAAGATTTTCTGGGCTTATCACGGCCGAGAGACTTTTCCATACAATACCTTTATTTGGGAAGGCATCGATGGTTCTCAGGTGCTGGCTCATTTTCATGGCAACTACAACAGTGAGACAAGGCCTTCAGCCGTTATCCAGCGCTGGAATGAAAGGGTCCAGAAAACGGGTTTTACTTCACGCCTGTTTCCCTTTGGGTGGGGTGATGGTGGGGGCGGTCCGACTCGAGAACACCTTGAGTTTGCTCACAGACTCAAAAACCTTGAAGGCGTGCCAAAATTTCGAGTTGATCACCCGATAAGCTTCTTTCAAGAACAGGAGCAAGCCGGGTGGCCAGATGAACGCTATGTGGGAGAACTATATTTCCAGGCGCATCGCGGCACCTATACGTCGCAAGCACGTACCAAGCAGCTCAATCGGCGGTGTGAATTTGCGTTGCAAGCAGCTGAGCTATGGGGTGTTGCTGCGATGGCGTTGGGCAGCTTCGCATTTCCATATGATGATTGGAAGGCGGCCTGGAAGAAAACCCTGCTCAATCAATTTCA
>PWSY01000215.1 GCA_003563055.1 Anaerolineaceae bacterium
CCGGATATAAAAAAGTAATCTGCCGATCAACCCTAATTGATCAGCCCCGAGATGGCTTGACCTGCTTTCATTAATGATGGCTTCAATGACCTTTTGATAGTTGAAAAATAGGTTGGGGGCAACTAAAAACAGAGCTATAAAAAATGAAAATGATGCCCCAAGTAATTGTTTGGTGATTTGTCGTACCCGTACTGGCAGGGGGTCAGTCGTGTTTTCTAAGTTTTTGGCGATCATTCCAAAGAACACAATGGAAAGAGATAACAGTCCCGGGTATTTTTCAGCGGTATTAATGGCTGAAAACAGGATGGCGAAATATAGAGATATGTTCTCATTTTTAATAGAGTATCTTAACGTGAAGTAGATCACCAATAGGGTGAATAATGTAATTGGCACATCCGGTGTTATGAAAAGAGAATGAAACACATAGGAAGGAAATGCCATAAAAACCAAACCCATTACAAGAGATAACTCAGGTTTGATTATCTTGCCAATTTTGTACGCTGTGACTGGTATAAGAGTTCCCATTATCGAAATTAACAACCGGGAATAGTAATAGAAACTAAGGTGGTTTTCACGAAATGTTGACGCAAAACTTGCGCCAAACCTCACATAGCTCAATACATTCAAGTAAAAGAAGTTCATCATATGTAATGTGTGATTGGGTCGGTTGAAGAAACCAGGATTAAGTGAGCGATTTCTCGTCATTTGGTAAACTGGCTCTAATATCACACTTTCATCTGGATGGGTTAATAAGGGGAAACCATGCTTTAAACCAATCGATCTGATCAGCAGGGAGATCGTAAAGATGACCGCAAGGGTTAAAAATTCTTTCGTATGTGGGTGATCTATTAATTTCCGTATTTGCTGTGATATTTTCAAAATCGTTTCCGTGATATCTAATTGAGATGTAATAACCTGAGGTGAGCAAGACTTCTCGTCATCAGCCAGTATTTCCATTCGTTTTCATTCGTCTATCTTTGAATGTGAAACAGTATAAGCAGGTTGCACTTCCCCTTCATTGCCATCTCTCAAACGCTGGGCAGCACCCCGGCACCAGGAAAGTTTTTGTAAGTAGATAAACGGAATGATCCTGAGGTTCTGCCTGACCTCCTTCGTTTGGAGGATGATTTTAAGGGTGATCCATGCGGCAATAAAGGGGCCAAACAGTTGCCAAACGATCGGTTTTTTTAATATTTTTGGTGTGTTGAAAATCTGGGGGTATGTGTGCCTGACATCGATCATATAATACCCCGATTTACGGACATATTCCCGCAGGGTCTTGAGATCCTGGCGTGGGGGGTGGTGCTCAATCGCGGCCGTAGGTTTGAAGAGCAGTTTATAACCTGCCTGGGTCATACGAGCCGTCCATTCAATGTCCTGGCCGCGGGGCAAGTCTTCATTCATAAATCCGACGTGCTCAACAACCTCACGGTGCACTGCCAGGTTGAGGGTTGGATAAAACTTACGTTCTTTTTCCTGTTGTGAGGCTAGCTCGCCATAAAACATGGAAAGGTTACAGACAACCAGCCAGAATGGCTCGCTGGGTGATTTGACTCCCCCGCCGACGACTAGATAACCATTGGCTGTTGCATTGAAGAGCGCTTCCAGCCATCCTTGCTGGGCAATGCAATCAGAATCAATGAAGAACAGCCATTCGCCTTTCGCTTCCCGGATGCCAATATTCCTGGCTTTGGCAGCCCCCTCTGGCCTGGCGGTTTGAATGTAGTTTACCTGAGGATATTTTTCAACCAGCCCCCATTTGTCCATCCCAACCACAATGATCTCAAAAGGGAGGTCTGTTTCCTGTGTAAGTACAGACTCGATCGTTTTATCGACAATTGGGGAGTGTAAGTTGGGGATGATGACTGAAATTTTTATCTGCGTTGTCATTTATCGAAAGCTCTCTTTTGAAAAGCACTCTGCATCAGGCTTTTGGATAACGTGCAAGGATGATGACTTGCTACGGCACCATCTGCTTATCCTGACCGTTGCGAGACAATTATAGCCGCGAAGGACAGGGGTGACAACTTGAGCGTTTCCGTGATTAGAATGTAAGCTCCGATCAAGGTTCGATTCGGTAAATATACACTGTCTGGTTCGTGTAGATTTCTGTTACACCCTGACAATCTTTCAGTACCTGAGGTTGGAGGCTGCCACTGCCTTCACGAACATAGATCCAACTCAGGTTTGCCTCATGTACCAGGTGCCAAAAATCCGTTGAGCAAGTGGTGATCGCGCTGGCCCCTTCTCCCCACTGTTGAATTTCTTGAACCTGGTCTGTATCCGGTGAGAATCCGTAAAACACCGTTGGCACCAGTGCCCAGCGACCGGTGTATGGCAGCAGCCACCCGCCGCCATCTACCCCGCGATAGATCTGACTGAGCCAATGGCTTGTGTTGATATAAAACCTGGCATCCGCTGGTGTATTTTCCTTGATCCAATCCAAACCTTCCATGTCGGCTTTTGTGACCAACACTGTCACGGGATTGACGATATCCACACCATTGGGGACGCTCCAGCCAATCCATCCCCCAACCAGGATGATCATAAACAAACCGCTGACCCAGGCTTTATGAAGAATTTTTACCAGCCATTTTCCCATCTCCCAAGCAAGCCAACCAACCCACAGACTGATGGGCAGAAACAGGACGATGGCAAAATGGTCTGGACGGAATGGCCGCAGGGTGAAAGACCAGGGAAGCGCCATAAGGGCGATGATCAGGCTCCACAGGGAGAAGTTGATGGTCTTGATCCGGATCAGGTTGATCAGCAGGCCAATGCCAGCTATGGGTAGCAGCCAGTGATTACTAGTTGGCCCTAATAGCTGCCAGATATAATCACCGGAGCCATCAAAAATGAATTGGATCGATTCAGGCAGGTTGGCACCAAGCCCAGCGCTGCTGATAGAAAACTGTCCTGCCCTGATCAACCAGGGCAATGCCAATAATAAACCACATAAAGCACCCCAAGGTACCCTAACAAAATTTAACATCGCTGGCAGAAGTTTTTGTTTTCTGGTAATTAAAACATCAAGCAGCAGTAAAAAGAAAAATAAGATCAATAGGATGGCGGCAAAATAATGCGTTAGCAGTACGCCGGCTGTCAATACTGCCAGGGTAAGGATTTGTTTTGGGGTGTGCTTGCTCCTCACCATTTTCAATGCGTGAGCCATGATTAGTGGGAGAAAGATCATGCCGGTAGTGAGAGTATAGCGCCCCCAGCTGAGGTAGTAAGCGGGCATGCGAGTGGCAAAGCTGACCAGCAGTGCTGCGATAAGCGCTGGTCGCCAATCCTTCCAGAGGGCTTTTCCCAGGGTATAGATGGATAAACCAATGGCAGCGTTGAGAACCTGGCCAAAAAGGAGCATGGCCGGGCCAATATCAAGGCCGCTCAGAGCCGTAAAAACTGCCGCAAGCGCATGGAAGCCATAATGGTAATAAAAGGGCATATCCAGGTAGGGTGAAAGATTGGCTGGTAATCCACCCTGTTCAAGGAACACACGTACGATGAGGAAGTGGTGTTGTGAATCGACCCAATTCGGCAGCAAAAGGTCGCGGGCCTGATAAAGACGCCAAAGTATGACGAGGCTGAATAGTACTATCCCAATAATAAGATGAGGGAGAAACTTATTGGGAAGTTTGGCGCCCTTTTTATACAATCCGACTGCAGACAGACATCCGAACCCAGCCAGAGTGATCCATATACCAGCCACATTCAGGCTGAGGCTAACCAAATAAAATATCTGCGCCAGCAAGATGAGGATCGCCAGGCTTATGCCCAAAACCTGGGTGAGAGAGACCATGGGGTCCTGTTTGCGTTTACCGAGCCAAGCCCACCAGGCGAGGCCGGGCAGGAGCATTGCGGTCAATGCCAGAATGGTCACAGCTCTTGAGCAATCTCCTTTCTTATGCGTATGGCAAATGGCATGGTAAGCAGCAGTCAGGTCACAATATCGTGTACAGGATTTAAATCAGATATTAGTGGCTTAAATAAATCATTAATCGAGAATATGTTTAGCATTATTCAAAAAGATTTCTTTATGAAATGGTTGTTATTGATCTGCACCGGAAAAATCACTTTTCAAGTTTTTAGACTCTCACACAACATCCAGGATATTCAAGAAATCAGCCAGCAGCCCGTAAGCCGTTGTTTCTGGTCCGGGATCGCTTTCCAGGATGCCCAAGCCTGGCAGGACATCCAGCTTGAATTGGCAGAAGGAACTGGTGCCATTGACGCTGAACAGAGGTGACTCTGGCCCAACTCGCTGGGGGGCAACCGAAGCGTTAACTTGATCGCCCAGGCGTTCCGCCGTACATACCAGTTTCCAGCGGTCTCCACCCGCTTTTGCAGACTTGATCATCGCCTCGGTCACACCGCGGATTCCAGTGAGGTCAACCTGTTGGGGTTTAAGGGGAATACCCATCAGCACGGTAACCAGGGCAGCGACTTTGATCGCCGCATCCCATCCATCGATATCGTTGCTGGGGTCAGTTTCTGTGATGCCAATAGACTTACCGTAGTCGATGGCTTCTTCCAAGGATTGACCATTTTCCATCATCCCCAGCAGCAAGTTGGTGCAAGAATTCAAGATCC
>PWSY01000045.1 GCA_003563055.1 Anaerolineaceae bacterium
GTAATCTTAATTAACTGCCTTGCCCCGGCAACGCAATTTCACTTTTTGGAGGATTTTATGGATAAGTATGATATCAAAAATATAGAGCTGGCAGAGGGCGGCCGCAGGCGGATTGAATGGGCTGAACGGGAAATGCCTGTACTGCGCTCAATCTTAGAGCGCTTTAAACAAGAACGCCCCTTTGAGGGTATCCGTATGTCAGCCTGCCTGCATGTAACCACCGAAACAGCCAACCTGATGCACACATTACAGGCAGGTGGCGCGGATGTGGTCCTGACCGCATCCAACCCGCTGTCCACACAAGATGATGTGGCCGCATGCCTTGTTTCTCATTTTGAGATCCCGGTCTTTGCCATCAAGGGTGAGGACAATGTGACCTATTACAAGCACATTGCCGCCGCGCTCGATCATCGTCCGCATCTAACCATGGATGACGGCGCAGACCTGGTGAGCACCCTGCATCAATCCCGGCGAGACCAGCTCAGCGAGATCATTGGTGGAACAGAAGAAACCACCACCGGCGTCATTCGCTTACGGGCGATGGCAGCCGACGGCGCATTAGAATTTCCTGTGGTAGCCGTCAACGACGCCATGACAAAACACTTCTTCGATAACCGTTATGGCACCGGCCAATCCACTGTTGATGGGATTATCCGCGCCACCAATATCCTGCTGGCTGGCAAAACCTTTGTTGTCGGCGGCTATGGCTGGTGCGCGCGGGGCTTGGCTATGCGCGCCCGGGGGATGGGGGCCAATGTTATTGTGACAGAAGTTGACCCGATGAAAGCGCTGGAAGCGGTCATGGACGGCTTCAGGGTAATGCCCATGATCGAAGCAGCACCAATCGGTGAAATTTTTGTCACCCTCACTGGCGATATCAACGTGGTTGATGAACACCACTTTGAGGTGATGAGAGACGGCGCGATTGTGGCGAACTCCGGTCACTTTAACGTTGAGATCAACATCCCGGCATTAGAAGAGATGTCCGTCGATAAAAAACTTGTCCGGCCCTTCGTTGAAGCTTACAACTTGCCGGACGGCCGTACCATTCATATCCTGGGTGAAGGCCGTCTGATCAACCTGGCAGCAGCCGAGGGACATCCTGCCAGTGTAATGGATATGTCCTTTGCCAACCAGGCTTTAAGCGCAGAATACATGGTCAAACATGCCGACCAGCTTGAGAACAAAGTCTATGCCGTACCAGAAGACATTGACAGGGAAATCGCTCGCCTTAAGCTCGAATCAATGAAAATTGACATTGATGTCCTGACCCAGGAACAAATCGATTATTTAAATTCCTGGCAGGAAGGCACATAATAAGCATGCCACAATCAGCTCAAGCCTGGGCCTGAAGATGTGGAACACCCCTGAACTAGCCTTAAATAAAAATCATCCCCCTTTTACTCGCGATCTAGCGGAAAAGGGGGATGGTTTTATTCTGTAATTATTTACCGAAATCTACGCGTCCTGTGCCTCGTCATCATCGTCATGGTCTTCATCCAAATCTGACCAGGGGGCAGCCGGGTTTTTGACCATGGCCCCTTCGCGCACTGCTTTCTCAACCTCTTCCCTTAATGCTTCGTTTTGGCGCAGAAATTCTTTAGAGTTTTCGCGCCCCTGACCAAGCCGGATGTCCCCATATGAATACCAGGATCCATGTTTGTCCACGATGTCCATCTCCACACCCAGGTCAAGCACATCACCAACCTTGGAGATACCTTCGTTGTACATAATATCAAACTCAGCCGTGCGGAAGGGCGCGGCCACTTTATTCTTGACCACCCGCACCCGAACACGGTTGCCCGTAATCTCTGAGCCCTCTTTGATAGACTGAATCCGGCGGATATCCAGGCGGACAGAGGCATAGAACTTAAGCGCATTACCTCCTGTGGTTGTCTCCGGGTTGCCAAACATCACCCCAATCTTGTGACGGAGTTGGTTTGTGAAAACCACTGCTGTGCGGGTCTGATTGATCGCACCAGAGAGCTTGCGCATTGCCTGGGACATCAAGCGCGCCTGCGTGCCCATGGTTGGGTCACCCATGTCACCCTCAATCTCCGAACGGGGTACAAGCGCTGCCACCGAGTCGACCACCACAATATCTACCGCGCCAGATCGCACCAGTGTTTCGGTGATCTCTAGGGCTTGTTCCCCCATGTCGGGTTGCGAAATAAGGAGATCGTCGACATTCACACCACACTTGGCCGCATATACAGGATCCAGGGCATGTTCCATATCAATAAAGGCTGCGGTACCCCCCATTTTTTGGGCTTCCGCTACCAGATGCTGACAGACGGTGGTTTTACCAGAAGCTTCTGGCCCATAAATTTCAGTGATGCGTGCTTTAGGGATCCCGCCCACACCCAGCGCAATATCAAGGGATAATGAACCGGTCGAGATAACATCAACCGCCAGGTGTTTTGCCTGGCCTAGTTTCATAATAGAACCCTCCCCATACCGCTTGACGATATCTTTCAGCGCTTTATCAAGAACTGTCTTTTTTGCCTCATCCATTTCGCCATCCTTTTTTATTTTCTCAAATAGAAAATTGCTGATCTTTCCGGGTTTCTCCTGCCTTGGCCTCGCTGACTGCTTCTCGCACCAATCGATTCAATAGTACACTCTCTGTAATTTTAGCACATATGTTCAGTGTGTCAAGCGCGCCCCTGAGCTGCAAACTCGCAAGGATTCAGGACACTACCCAGATTATACAGCATAGGGCATGAAAATAAATCAACGCTCTGACAAAAATACCTGTTAAACAATAATAACAGCACAAGATACGACAGCCGTCTTGATAATCAATGAGCCTAGCCCCAAAAAGCTGGTACCATTGAGCTTAACCCAATAAGCTGGAGGCGTCATACAATGCAGATCAAATTGGCTTATGGAAAGACTGGTCTGGATGTTAACTTACCTGAATCATGGGATGTGACCATAGTTGAGCCCCGTTATATCAACGGCCAAATCAATCCACTCGAGGCTGTCACTCAATCGCTCCTCACGCCCATCAATGCCGAACCGCTTGCCAAATTTGTTCACCCCGGAGACCGTGTGGGGATCATTTTCAGTGATATTAGCAGGCCAACACCACATAAATGCATCCTGCCGCCCATACTACAACAGCTCAATCATATTCCTGCCAGGGATATTACCTTGTTCAATGCTTGCGGTACACATCGCGCCAATACCCAGCAAGAGCTGAGGCGTATGCTAGGCGACAAGCTGGTAGACCATTATCGCATCATCCAGAATGATTCCAAAGATGAATCAACCCTGGTTTATTTTGGAAAGACAAGTTGGGGACATGAATGTTGGTTGAATGAAGCCCTCATCAAATGCAATAAAAAAATACTGACCGGCTTCATCGAACCACATTTTTTTGCAGGATTTTCTGGCGGTGGCAAAGCCATCATGCCGGGAATGGCCGGTCTGCGCACGATTCTTGGCAACCATGACGTGGATCATATCGGGCACCCGAAGGCCACCTGGGGCATAACCCAGGGTAACCCTGTCTGGGAAGAAGTAAATGAAGTCGCCCAGATGGTAGACAATACCTTTTTGGTCAATGTGACCTTAAATCGAGACAAACAAATCACGCGTGTTTTTTCAGGGGAAGTTAAATCCGCTCACCGTGCCGGCTGTGATTTTGTGAAACAATCCGCCATGGTACCCGTTCCCCATAAGTATGACATTGTCCTCACCACCAACTCAGGATACCCCCTCGATTTGAACCTTTACCAGGCAGTTAAAGGGATGAGCGCAGCCGCGCAAATTACGCGCGATGGCGGCACGATCATTATTGCTGCTGAATGTTGGGACGGAATCCCTGAGCATGGCTTATATGGCACGCTGCTGCAACATGCCACCAGCCCGCAAGATCTGCTTAACAATATAACAACACCCGGATTTTTAAGGCAAGATCAATGGCAGGCTCAGATTCAGGCACTTATCCAGTTAAAAGCGCAAGTGTTGGTCTACAGCGACAACCTCAGCGATGATCAAATGCGGATGGCTTTATTAACACCCTGTCACAACTTTGTCGACACAATTGGGGATCTATTGGAACAATACGGTGATCAGGCCCGGATCTGTGTGCTCCCCCAAGGCCCCCAGACCATTCCTTATGTAAAGGAGTAACAGAGTATTTACCTTCTGGTTGCATAGGAGCCGCAGGAAACCTTCCCCGGACCAGCCCCCTATCTCTAAAACCTAATCAGCCGCCTCAAAGAGAATAAACGGGTCAAACAGCTGGTAATAGCCGCTCATCCGCCACAGGCAATAATTTGAGATCTCCTCCAGGGTATAGGTTCGGTAGTGGGCCATATTTCTAAAACTGGCGCCAGACGGCCCCAACCGGGTTTCAAGATGCAGGTGGGGGTTGCTGGATTGGCCCGTATTCCCAACCGTCCCCAATTTTTGCCCGCATACGACCGGGTCACCGGTCTCAAAAGCAGGTCTTTCCTCCATATGGGCATAGAGGTGATAGACAGAAAAAGAACCGGTGACCTCTGGTGTGATCACATCCGGGCAAAACAGCCTGTAATTGGGGTCATCAGGTACGGGCAGGTAACCCGCCAGCAGCATTGCCTGCAATGCGTCCGGCAGGTCAGAAAGGGGTGTTTCCACCAGGAGGGTATACCCATAGGGAATGACATCATCCAGAGTCAAAACAGTGATCCCGGATAAGATGGCATAAATCTCGATACCCTCAATTGATTCTCGGTCACCCCGCCTGAAATACGCAAAATCCACACCATGATGACCAGTGTCCTGCCCGAAGGGCGGAATATCAAGAGGATGGGTGATAATTAACGGCAGGCTCTCAATCGTTTCATCCTCCAGGGGAGAACAAACCTCGAATGTCTGTGGGGTCTCAGTGGGCGTAGGAGGAAGTTCTGTGGGCTGTGGTGTGGATGTGGCGGTGGGCTCCGGCGTTGGCGTCATGCTCGGTTCGGGTGAAGCCACAGTGGCGGTTGGGTTGCTTGCCTGCTCAACCGGCTGGCAAGCGCTTAACACCAATGCCAGCACCACTATCATACAGATCTTTATCATGCTTGAATACGCCGGCATTCCAAATAAAACCGTTTATGCCTGGCTTCACCCATCGAAAAAGTCTTCCGGGGCAGTGCGCCATCCAAAATAACGGATTTGAATAAATCCGATTTGTCCATCCCGGGCACATAAAAACCTGCATTACCCGCAAGGACACCCTTCTCAAATAGCACCTCGGTGCCATGAACATAGTCGATCTTCTCTGCATTACCCTCGGCTAAAAAGGCATCAAGAAACTTCTGCAGGCTGCCAACGGGCAGATTGTCCGCCGGGTCATGGATATCCACAAGATAGTTGCCATCACTGCATACCAGCCCAACCTGGTGCCATGCTTCCTCTGCTTTATCCACAACATCGACCATTTCTTGGAGGGAATCGAGCCTACGGACAATCGACTTTTTTCCCCAGAAATCCTGGATTGCTGAAAGGATATTTGCGTTGAGGTTGAACAACAAACGATGAATGGGCTCAAAGGTCAGGGCTGAATCATGGATATTTTCGATCTCCACCAGTGCGTAGCGGGCAGGGTGATCCATCCCAACCGAGGATTTGGTCTTTTCCCAAACGGCTTTTGCGGTGGCCAGCGAATGGTTGCCATCCCCCATGGCAAACAAAAGCGGTTGGAACCGCCCCGCCTTGAGGTTATTCTTGTTGGCAAAGGTTTCTGGATCAATCAGATCAGATAAAGCCTTGAGGACATGGTTTTGAACTGCTTCGTCATTGATGGCATATCCTGTCAGGTGGCCGCTGCCAAGCATCAGGTCAAAATCATAGACCTTCTCCAGAAGCTGTAATTGCTCATCAAGTGGGCTGAACACCGTCTCCTTGGGATCATCAAACAAAACCAAAATGTGGGGGCATTCCAGTGGCGCTTGCGCACGTATTGAAATTCGGGGTGGTAAACGGTCAAGGATGGTACCCTCCGTTGCTCGAATAAGCGTTTGGGCGCCCTTGTTGTAATCATACTGTTCAAGGTCCAGGCACACCATCAACCCTCGGCGGACACAGCCATCCACCTCCCTCAGGACGTAAATAAAATTATTCAACTGACCGAAAACACCCGATTGCATGTAATCTTCCATCACCTGATGAGCCTTATCAATGCGTTTGGGTTCTTCAGGTGTGCCCAGGAAAACTTCTGGCAGGATCATGTGATATGTCGATGGGGCATCACCGACGATCGTTTCTACCTTTCGCCAGTAGTCAGGTTCAGAAGTAAATTGATCACAAGCGATCACAGCCCACTTTTGAAGATCAATTTTTGGATTTGGCAAGTACACCTCGGGGACCTTGATACCAATTTTTTGTGCTATTTCTTGTGTATGACGCATAACAACCATCCTCATCTTGATGAAAATATCAGCTTTTATTTTATCTGAAATTTTTAGTTTTTGCGAAGCATTACCCAAAAAACAGCTCTTAGGATCTGATGAGCAAAATCCCAAATGCTTAGTTTGATAGATTTGCGCTGAAAATAAACCAGGAAAACAAAACGGAAATGCCCTTCATTGAATCCACCTTCAAAAAAAATAAGGCTGCCGATGATCCGACAGCCTTATCGGAACCAATAAGGATGAAATGCTAAACTTGTGCTTACGCTTTGAACAACTCGGGGTCAACCCCGGCCACAATTGCTACGCCCACGGTGCCTGGACCGGTATGGGTTCCCAACACCGGGCTCAGGTCTGCCATCATGACTTCATTGGGGGAAAAGTTTTCTTTAATCTCGGCCATCAACTTGTCCGCCGAATCTTTGTTGACCGCGTTTACCACGCCCATCATATTAATTGGTGACTGGCCATCTACATGTTCCTTGAGCAAATCAACCAACTTGGCATGGGCGCGTTTGGATGTACGCACCTTTTCAATTGCTTCCACTTTTCCTTCCACCAATTTAAGAATTGGCTTGAGGCCCAATGCTGTGCCCAAGAAGCGTGACGCGCCGCCAATACGGCCACCTCGGTGAAGAAATTCCAGTGTATCAACAGCGAAAAACACTTCCGCATGGTCACGAATGGTTTCGGTGAGCTGTTTACACTCAGCCAGGGACCCGCCATTCTGGGCTGCCCTCGCCGCAGAAAAGGCCATATAAGCCAGAGGAAGGGAGGTATGCTGGGAATCAACCAGCTCGATTTTTGCATCGGGTAACATATTCTTGGCCTGGGTTGCCGAATCCAGCGTACCCGACAAGGCCGAAGATATCACAACCGTCAGAATCTCATATCCTTCAGTATGTAATTTCTCGAAGGCATCTGCGAAGGCTTTGACCGTTGGCTGCGAGGTCGATGGCATCGTTTTTGCCGTCGATAGACGATCATAAAATGCGTCTGGCCCAATATCAATATTATCCCGCAGGGATTCCTCTCCCCAAATGACCACCAGGGGGATCACCGTGATGTTATACTTGGCAACCAGGTCCTTTGGCAGGTAAGCGGTTGAATCAGTAACAACTGCAACTTTCGACATAATAACTTCCTTTCAATAACTTGATCTTAATAAATTAAACAATAACCAACATATTAATAAACACATATCTATATTTTAGGTTGCGAAAACCAGGGAAAAAGGTGTTTACATGATCATTATATCATGATATATAATGAAGCAAATCATCATCAGCCCTTGACCTAACACCGCTTACACGCTAAAATCACACACTGACATTTTCACGAAAAGAAAAGAAAAAAGCTTAAATTGTGTTTGAAAATCTAACAGAACGTTTATCAGATATTTTTACAAACCTGCGCCGCCATGGAAGACTTTCAGAGTCAGACATTGATGCCGTCATGCGAGAAGTCCGCATGGCCCTGCTTGAGGCAGATGTACATTATAGCGTCGTGAAGAGCTTCACCAAACGGGTCAAAGCGCGCGCCATTGGGCATGAAGTGGCAAAAGCCCTTAACCCGGCCCAACAGGTGGTTAAAATTGTCAACGAAGAATTGATTGCGACCTTGGGTGAACCCAGCACACTGAACCTAAAGGGTGAACGACCTTATGTGATCATGCTGATAGGGCTGCAGGGTTCTGGCAAGACCACAGCAGCGGCAAAGCTGGCCAGGCAACTGCGAAGCCAGGGGGAGCGTGTCATGCTGGTGGCAGCCGATCCCTATCGCCCTGCAGCAGTAGAGCAATTGAAAACACTTGGCAGCCAGATCGACGTTCCAGTCTTTTTCAAAGAGAACACACCCCCGCCAAAACTGGCTGAAGACGGTTTCAAAACAGCCCGCAAAGCTGGCACCAGTGTGCTTATTCTCGACACTGCCGGACGATCCCAATTAGATTCCGCCTTGATGGATGAGTTAAGCGCCATCATGAAAAAAGTACCCCTCACCGAGACACTCTTGGTAGTCGACGCTATGATCGGCCAGGAAGCGCTCAATGTAGCCCAGGGGTTCCGTGAAGATCTGCCAATTACGGGTCTATTCATGACCAAAATTGATGGTGATGCCCGCGGCGGCGCGGCTATCTCGATTCGAGAAGTGACCGGCGTGCCGATTAAGTTCCTGGGGGTGGGCGAATCTGTGGATGCTCTTGAAGCCTATAACCCGGAAAGGTTGGCCTCCCGAATTTTAGGTATGGGTGATATACTGGGGTTGATCGAAAAAGCGGAATCCTCTTTTGACGAGGAAGAAGCGGAAAAGCAAGCCGAAAAACTCATGCGAGGTGAGTTCTCACTGGAGGATTTTGCCAAACAGTTAAAACAGATGCGCAAGATGGGCCCATTGGGTCAATTAATGGAAATGCTCCCAGGGCAAATGGGGCAGGCCGCCCGACAGGTAGACCCCAGGGAAGCAGAAGATCACCTGAAACAGATCGAAGCAGTGATCAACTCAATGACCATTGAGGAACGCCGCAACCCAAAATTATTAAATGCCAGCCGCAGGCGACGGATTGCCAACGGGTCAGGGTTAGAAGTGCAGGTGGTCAACCGGGTTATGAAGCGTTTCAGAGAGACCCAGCGGCTGATCAAAACTTTACAGAAATCAGGCGGCAAGGGTTTAGGCCGTTTGATGGGATAGCCTGAGAAGGAAAAGAGCTGCGTCCCCTTCAACGCGCTCTCACTCTTTTTATGCATTCAGGCTAAAATAGTATTAAAATGTAACTACTCAGCGTGCGAGGGAATAGGGGGGTGTGGCATGGCGGTGAAGTCGCCACACCACACCCCGCTACCCTACAGCAGCAAGGCTGCTTGAGCAGTTACATTAAAACAAAATAGTTAAAGAGGAGCATAATTTCGATGGTACGTATTCGATTACGCCGGGTTGGATCCCGGAATCAGGCAAGTTATCGTGTGGTGATTGCTGACAAAGAAAGCCCCCGCGATGGGCGGTTTGTGGAGAATGTTGGCCACTACAACCCCCGTACAGAACCGTCCACGATCGTGTTAAAGGACGACCGGATTTTCTATTGGCTCAGTGTTGGCGCACAGCCTTCTGAACCTGTGGACCGGCTTTTCAATCAAACACAGCTGTGGGAGCGATACGAACGCTTCAAGGCTGGTGAGGATGTTGAAGCACTCGTGGAAGAAGGCAACCAGGTCTACCAGAACCGGGTCACAGACCCGCGCACGAACCCACAACAGGCAAGCTAGGAACAAGAAACAGCGAGGCAGAAATGAAAGGTGAAAACCTGCAAGGATTGGTTGAATTCATCGCCCAATCATTGGTAGAACAACCAGCCAAGGTCTCTGTCAACACACAACAGCGCGGCCATGTCGTTCAACTAGATTTACACGTGGCCAAAGCGGATATGGGGCGGGTGATCGGTAAAGGCGGCCGGGTGGCCAATTCCATCCGCACTTTGCTCAAGGTGGCCGCTGCACAGGATGGTTGCCGAGCTAACCTTGATATTGTTGAACCGCGTTAAGGGTCAATCTGGATTTAAATGCCTCAAAAAATTAGCGCTGATGCAGGCTCGGTAAACAATCACGAGCCTGCCTTCCTTGTCCTGGGAAAACTACGACGCGCTCATGGCGTTCAGGGGGAGATCCCTCTTGAAGTTTATACCCACATGCTGGAATTATTGGCCCCTGACTCGACGGTTTATATTGGTGATTCACACCAACCCTATACCATCGAAACCACACGCTGGAAACAGGAACTGCTGCTGATCAAATTTTCAGAGATCAACGATCGGACCATCGTTTCAACTCTGACAAACCAGCTCCTGTTTGTCAAGACCGACCAGATGCCCCCTTTATCAGAGGATGAATATTATTACCATAACCTGATCGGGTTACATGTCTACGAACGTGAAGGCCCTCTCATTGGCGTGCTGATGGAGATCCTCCAAACCGGGGCAAACGATGTCTACCTGGTCGTTAATGAGCAAGGGCAAGAATTCTTGATTCCGGCCATAGAAGAGGTGATCGTAGACATTGACCTCGACCAGCAAAAGATGCTTGTCTCCAGGTTGGAATGGTATGGTGAGGGGGATTGATGTCCGATCAAAAGAAATACTGGATTGGTTTCAACCTTGTGAAGGGGATTGGTGCCGTTCGGTTTCAGCAAATCCTCTCTTTTTTTGGTGACCTTTCTATCGCCTGGGACGCACCGGCCAAAGCCCTTCAAGAAGCCGGACTGCCCCAACGCGCCCTGGATAATTTTTTAAAACTACGCCAGGATGTTGACCTCGATCGTGTTTACCAATCCATATTCGATGCAGACGTTACCGTCCTGACCTTGTTGGACGAAGCTTACCCCCACCTGCTCAAAGAGATCGACCAGCCGCCACCTGTAATTTACATCAGAGGCGAATGGACACCGGCGGATGAATTCGCCGTCGCGCTGGTGGGCACACGCCGGGTAACCGCATATGGCCAGCAAGTCACGCGTGATATCAGCCTTTTCCTGGCTGGCCACGGTGTGACCATTGTCAGCGGGTTGGCACGGGGAGTGGATGCGTTGGCGCACCAACACGCTCTACAAGCAGGCGGCCGTACCATTGCTGTGTTGGGCAGCGGCGTTGATGTGATCTACCCACCCGAACATCGCAAATTAGCCGAAGCCATTATCAAAAACGGGGCCATCATCAGCGACTACCCCCTGGGCACCCAGCCAGAAGGGGCTAACTTTCCACCCCGCAACAGGATCATTTCAGGCCTTTCCCTGGCCACAATTGTCGTCGAAGCTGGAGATCGAAGTGGTGCATTGATCACTGCAGACTTTGCCGTAAACCAGGGTCGAGAGGTGTTTGCCCTCCCGGGCAATGTGCTTTCACCGGCAAGCCGGGGCACCAACCGCCTGATCCAAAAAGGCGCCCATGCCCTGGTATCTCCCCAGGATGTCCTGGATGTACTTGACCTGAATCAGCTTGAGTCGATTAAAACCGCCCGCCAGGTATTGCCCGCGAATACGACCGAGGCGAAGATATTACAGGTTTTAGAATTTGAACCGCTGCATATCGACCAGATCTGCATTGAAACCGCCCTGGCGGTCGAAACTGTTTCTGCTGCGCTGACCATGATGGAACTGAAAGGTATGGTGCAGCACGTTGGGGGCATGCGCTACACAGCCATCCGAGAGATGAGCCGTAAATAAGGAGTTTATATGTGGGAAGATTATTATGCCGTCATTATGGCCGGGGGCTCTGGCACCAGACTCTGGCCGCTTTCCAGATCAGATCGCCCCAAGCAATCGCTGGCCATCGGCAGCGACCGCTCGCTGTTTCAACAAGCCGTCGACCGCCTGAAGGGATTATTCTCCTATGATCGCATATTGGTCGTCACTGTTGCAGACCAGGTGGGCCTGCTCAGCAAGGAATGCCCCGAAATCCCTCACGACAATTTCATCATCGAACCGCTGCCACGTGGTACGGCCTCCGTGGTTGGGTTAGCAGCCATAGCCATTAACGCCCGACAGCCGGGTGCCACCATGGCCATCCTGACCGCCGACCACCTCATCCGCAACGAAAAGCACCTGCGTAAGTTGCTGAAGGCTGCCTTCCAGGTTGCCCAGGAGAACTACCTGGTCACATTGGGCATTCAGCCCACCTATCCGGCGACGGGTTACGGGTACATTCAAAAAGGAGATCACCTGGGTCAATACCAGGGCCTGGATGCCTACCGCGTTTTGCGGTTTAAAGAAAAACCCGATCAAAACCTGGCCAAAGAGCTGGCTGACGATGGCGAACATGCCTGGAACTCAGGTATGTTTATCTGGCAGGTGGACACAGTATTGGGTGAATTTGCGCGCCAAATGCCCGAGCTTTACGAAAAACTGGACCAGATCGGGGCAAGCTGGTCAACCAGTCATGCCGCGCAAACCCTTGAATCCCTCTGGCCCATCATTCAACCCCAGACCATCGATTATGGAATCATGGAACACGCCCAAAAAGTGGCCGTCATTCCTGCCCTCAATTTAGGGTGGAGCGATGTTGGCAGCTGGGAGTCACTCTTCGAAGCGCTCTCAGGTGACGATTCAGGCAATATCTGCCTGCGTGGTGAAAGCGTTGCATTTGACACACGGGGTACACTCATTTGTGAAGATTCGCCAGATCGACTGATTGTCACGATTGGCGTTGAAGACTTAATTATTATCGATTCAGGAAACACAGTGCTTGTCTGCGACCGAAAGCAAGCTCAACAAGTCCGTGAAGCTGTTAAATATCTTAAACAAAGCGGTCGCGAAGATTATTTGTAGGAGTAGAAAATTGAAAGCATATTGCGTAAAATGTCGAGAAAAAAAACCAATCATCAAGCCAGTAGCAGATTATAATGCTGCCGGTGCACCGGTGACAATAGGCACCTGTGGGGATTGTGGCACCAAAATGTACCGCATGGGACGGACGGAAGCCCATGAGGGGCTGCCTAAACCAAAGATATCCCGAAAAAAGAAAGTTGAACGTAAAGGCAAACTGGTGATCGTCGAATCGCCCGCCAAAGCCAAAACCGTCGGCCGCTTTTTAGGTAAGGGTTATACCGTGCGGGCGTCTGTTGGCCATGTCCGTGACCTGCTGCGGTCGAGATTGTCCGTGGATGTTGACAATGACTTCGAGCCCAGCTATCGCGTGCCTAATGAAAAACGAAAAGTGGTTAAAGAATTAAAAGCATTGGTAGAGAAATCACAACAGGTCTACCTGGCAACAGACCCTGACCGTGAGGGTGAAGCCATCGCCTGGCACCTGATGGAATCTGCCGATATTAATCCAAAACGCACCAACCGGGTCGTATTTCACGAGATCACTAAAGATGCCGTCGAACACGCTTTTTCAAACCCGCGCGGCATAGACATGGACCTGGTTGATGCCCAACAAGCACGCCGCATCCTCGACCGGCTGGTGGGCTACGGCATCAGCCCGATTTTATGGAAAAAAGTGCGCAGTCGCCTATCTGCCGGGCGGGTGCAGTCCGTGGCCCTGCGCTTGATCGTTGAACGCGAACGGGAAATAGAGGCCTTCGAACCAGAAGAATACTGGTCCATTGAAGCTGATTTACTGCCTGAGGGCGGGAAGGTGCCCTACCGGGCCAAACTGGCAAAAATTGATGACCAGGACCCCACATTGGGGGATGAGGCAGCCGTCCAATTGATCCTTGAGGATATGCGTGATGCGGTTTATACAGTCAGCAAAATAAAACATGGGCAGCGCCGCAGAAATGCGTCAGCCCCTTTCATCACCAGCACGCTCCAGCAGGATGCCTCACGCAAACTGGGCTTTTCAGCCCGCAAAGCCATGGCCGTGGCCCAGCAATTATACGAGGGCATGGAACTGGATGGCGAGGGCACTACCGGGTTGATCACCTATATGCGCACTGACTCGACCAATATCTCAGCCGTCGCGAGCGAAGAAGTTCGCACCTACATCCAGGAGCATTACGGCGATGAATTCCTGCCCGAATCACCGCCGCAGTATAAAACCCGCACACAATCAGCACAGGAAGCCCACGAGGCCATCCGCCCGACTTCCGTGCTCCGCCGACCTAAGGCGATCAAGAAATATCTCACCCGGGACCAGTTCCGCCTTTACCAGTTGATCTGGCAGCGCTTTGTCGCTTCTCAGATGAACCCGGCGGTGTATAAAACCCTTTCAGTTGATGTGGCTGGCAATGGCAAGGCCCATCAATTTCTGCTGCGCGCCTCTGGGAGCCAGGTGAAATTTCTCGGGTTTATGATCATTTATGAAGAGGGCAAAGACGAAGACGCTCCTGAAGAGGAAGAAGGTGACAGCGACCGCATCCCGATTGATGATATTAAGGAAAACCAGGTGCAGGCACTGCAAGAACTTTTCCCGGACCAGCATTTCACCCAACCCCCACCCCGCTTCACCGAAGCATCCCTGGTGCAGGTGCTGGAAGAAAACGGCATTGGGCGTCCCTCGACATATGCCCCAATACTATCCACCATTCAGAACCGCGGTTACGTGGTGCGAGATGGCAAACGCCTTGAACCAACTGAAACCGGCTTCCTGGTCAACGACCTGGTGGTTGATTTTTTCCCAACTATCGCCAACGTCAACTTCACCTCCCGGCTCGAAGACCAACTGGACCAGGTTGCTTCCGGTGATGAAGCCTGGGTCGATGTCATCCGAGAATTCTATGGACCCTTCTCTGAAAGGCTGGCCCATGCAGAAAAGGCCATGCCCGAGAAGAAGGCCGAACTGCAAAAGGTTGGACGAACCTGTCCGAAATGCAAGCATGACCTGATCGTCCGTTGGGGGCGCTTTGGCAAGTTCATCAGCTGCAGCAACTTCCCCGACTGCCGTTACACCGAGCCCTACCTGGAAAAGATCGGCATGACCTGCCCGGTTTGTGACCAGGGTGACGTGGTGCGGCGCAAAACCCGCAAAGGCCGTACCTTCTATGGCTGTTCACGCTACCCCGATTGCGAATTCACTACCTGGAAACAACCCGTGCCGACCCCCTGCCCCCAATGCCAGGGGACACTGGTGATCAGCAATAAGCGCCACGTGCAGTGCCTGGCCTGTGAGGAGACATTCCTGCAGGATGAAATCCTCGAAGAGCCCGAACTGGCATAAACCTTGCAATCTATTGCCTGAGTATTATGATTGCATAAAATGCAAAATTACTCTACAATAGTGACAGTGCCGACTGTGCCAATCAACAAGATGGGAGTTGCGGATGGACTCAGAAAAAATTAAAACTTACCTCAAAGATTTCAGGATTACCCTGCCCCTGGGGGTTGTGCTGGGGCTCATATTGGGATTGGTGATCGGTTGGGGCTTGTGGCCGGTGCAATGGACTGACCTGGCCCCCCACCACCTGCGGCCCGACCTGCGTGAGGACTACCTGCGCATGGCGATTTACTCATCCACCGCTGTAGGTGATGCCTCAATCGCCAATAAGGCCTGGTACGAGCTGGGTGAAACGGCTGACGAGACCCTTCAAGCCGTACAGGGTGATCCCCTCTACCTGACGGATGGGCAAATCAACCGGTTTGTGGGCATCGTTGGTGCAGAACTTACCGACCCCCTGCCCCCACTTGACGAACCCGAACCCATCGAGGACGTGATGGCAACGCGTGGTGTCAACTGGCTCCTGCTCGGAGGTCTTTGCATTGGCTTCCTCCTTCTGACAGCCGCAGCGATCTACTTCCTCGTCATCCGGGGCCTGCCCACCAGGGATAAACAGCCAGAAACCCTTGCAGCCCGCGGGTCAGCACAAGACGATGTGGGTTTCGAAGAAGATGAAATGCGTTATGCACCCTCTTCTCAGAATGGCATCCAGGCTCCCTACGAAGATGAACAGCCGCTCCCCATGGCACAATTTATGACCACCTTTTTAGCCGGGGATGATTTTTATGATGATTCATTCAGCATCGACGCCCCGACGGGTGAATTCATGGGTGAATGCGGTGTGGGGATTTCAGAAACCGTGGGTGTGGGCGAACCCAAACGGGTGGCCGCCTTTGAAATCTGGCTCTTCGACAAAAACGACATCCAGACGGTCACCAAGGTCATCATGAGCGAGCATGCTTATGAAAATGAAAAGATCCGCATGCGGCTCGAATCAAAAGGTGAGATGGTCCTGGCAGAACCGGGTAAACAGGTGCTGCTGGAAACAGCCACACTGCAACTAGAAGCCCGCATTGTCGACATGGAATACGGCCAGGGCGCTGCACCGGATCAGAGCTTCTTCCAACGGCTCACCCTCGACCTGGCGGTATGGCCAAAGGAACGCCCCA
>PWSY01000127.1 GCA_003563055.1 Anaerolineaceae bacterium
CCTTGGTGATCCTGTCCCTGTTGGGATTTTCCAAGTTTGTCCGACCTGCTTTTCGTCGTCGTCAACACGAAGTGGGTGAATTGAACGCAATCCTCAACGACAGCATTGCAGGAATCCGTGACATCAAAGCCTTTAACCGCGAAAGTGAACAGCTCGAGCGGGTCGAGTTGGGGATTGAAAGACACCGGTTATCCCTGCTCACAGCACTACGTCTTATGGCCATCTTCCAGCCCTTTATCGATTTTTCTACATCCATTGGGCAGTTGGTGGTGATTTTCTTCGGCGGCCAAATGACGCTGCAGGGAATCCTGCCAGTCGCTGACCTGGTTGCTTTCTTTCTATACCTTGAAATGTTCTATCAACCTATCCGTGCCCTGGGTATGTCCTGGGAGAACGTCCAGGAGGCCATGGCCGGGTTTGACCGTGTGGCTGAATTACTGTCCGAAGAGCCAGATGTCAGCGACCCCCCTGTTCCCAGGGCACTGCCGCAGAAGATTGAGGGTCATCTGGAGATTGAAAACGTCAGTTTTAGCTACGATGACAACGAAATCGTCCTGCAAGACATCAACCTGAGCATCCCGGCTTCCCATGTAGTGGCATTGGTGGGCCCCACAGGTGTAGGTAAGTCAACGCTCGTCAGTTTGATCCCACGCTTTTATGATGTTGATCGTGGTTCAATTAAACTTGATGGCATCGATATCCGTGAATTACGTGTGGAAGCCCTGCGTGAGAAGGTCAGCATTGTCCTTCAGGATGTATTTTTATTTCACGGAACTGTTCGTGAGAACCTTCTTTACGGCAACCCGGGTGCTTCTGAGCACGATATTATCGAGGCAGCAAAAATAGCCAACGCGCATGAATTCATCATGGCCCTTCCCAATGGTTATGAGACGACCATCGGCGAGCGCGGCGTAAAGCTTTCCGGGGGACAGCGGCAAAGGATCTCGGTTGCCCGAGCCGTTCTCAAGAATACCCCGATCTTAATCCTGGATGAAGCGACATCGGCAGTAGATACCGAAACTGAACTCCTGATTCAACAGGCTCTGAATCGTTTAATGGAAGGTCGAACGACCATCATTATCGCCCATCGGCTATCCACCATTCGCAATGCCGATAAGATTGTTGTCTTAGAAGGTAATGAAATCGTTGAACAGGGAACACATAAAGAATTATTGGCCCAAGGCGGGCTCTTTCAAAGACTGTATACTGTTCAGGAAAATTTATAACCGATCGTAGCCTTCAAACAAAAGGCTCTGAACCTTTCAGCGCGTTTTACTTTCGCAAAGGCATGATGGTATTATCGCGCTGTTCTATAACGATAAATTCAATATCTCCCCTGGCAAGGTCGAGCATTCGTCGTTGATAAGAATCCAGGTGTTGATTTTCAAGACGCACCGTCAGTGTAACATCTGCACCAAATACCTGGTCAATGATCATCCCGTCATGATGACTGACCATAAGCTGGGCTTGTTCAAACAAGGTGTATGGAATCACAAACATCAATGATGTTGTGGCTACTTTTTTGGCAAGCGGTAAAACCTCCAACATCTTTCGAACACTATCACTGTAAGCACGCACCAATCCACCGGTGCCCAATTTTGTCCCGCCAAAATAGCGTGTGATAACCACCGCAATATCCCCTAACCCGCTGCCCTTGAGGACGGCCAGAGCTGGCTGGCCGGCAGTCCCTGAAGGCTCTCCAGCATCGGAGCAATGGGCAATCGTCGCGTTTCCATGGCCGATCAAGTAAACGGGGACATGGTGATCTGCATCTTGATATTTATCCTTAACACGGTCGATGAAAGATTTCGCTTCCGTAACACTGAATACCGGTCCAGCATTGGTGATAAACCGCGACTGCCTTTCTATAAATTCATTTTCAACATGCCTGCAAGGGATAATCTGATCGTTTTGATTCCTGCCCACTACCTCACAAAGCTCCTCTCACGAAAATCATAATGAAATTCTCGTCCAGACAAACTAATCCTGTCGTTGAATAAAACCTGATGGTCAATTATTGCTCTTAATGACACTATAATAATACCCGCCAGATTTTTTTCTACCAGCAATGAGGACCAATTGCCCCAACCAATCAGAAGAGTAGAATACAATAATCACACATGATGACACATCAAAACTACATGGTCAAAACCACGCAATAAGGCGCATTAAACCTGATTGTCACGGTAAATCACAGCGTATATATAGAATTGATTGGTAACTGCTCAGACTGCAAGCTAAGCAGGGCTGCCTGAGTAGTTACATTGATTGCAATAAAAATTGGAGGGGGTGCGTTTGTGATAGATTAGGCTTGGGCTCGTCCCGTAGAGCCCAACAACTTCATACGATCACTAACAGCTTTAGACATCTCATCCCGGGCTGGTACCAGGTACTTTCGGGGGTCCACCACATCGGGATTCTCATGCAAATAAGCCATAACCGCATCAGAGAAAGCCAGATTCGACTGTGTGGCTGTATTAACTTTACTGATTCCATAATCAATGCTCTTTTTGAGGTCTGCATCAACCACCCCGGATGAACCGTGTAATACCAGTGGAACATCAACCTGATCTCTGATTTTACGAAGCAAGGCTAGGTCAAGCCGCACTAGCTTTTTTTTGCCGCCATGGATCGAACCAATAGAAATTGCCAGACTGTCCACCCTGGTTTGTTCAATAAAATCCTTCGCCTGGTACGGATCGGTCAACGCGCCCTCTTCTTCATTGGCAGTCCCCCCGGGTTTGGGTACCTCGCCCAACTCCGCTTCAATGAGAACACCTGCAGAATGGGCAATCCTGCTGAGTGCATGGGTCTGGCGAATGTTTTCATCAAAAGGCAAATCGCTGCCATCAAACATCACCGAATTATAGCCCAACCCAATAGCCCAAAGGACTTCATGATAGGTGCCGTGATCTAAATGCACAAACACGGGCATCGACACGGAGCCAGCAGCGGTTTTAGCCATACAATGAAAGTATCGTAATCCCAGAACCGATTTTCCATTGCCAAGGTAAAGCAATGCGTTATGGCTAACCTGCAAAATCGCTGGGGACTTTTCTATCTCTGCTGCCCATACAATCGCTTGGATTTGCTCCAGGGTATTTGCATTGAATGCACCGATCGCATAGCGGTTTTCCTGAGCATGTTGCAGCCATTGAGCTATGCAACGAGGGTTCATTGTTAATGCCATGTCCAAATATCCTGCTTCTTTCTATCCATACTGAATAAAATAAACTATACCACAGCACTGAGATCGAAATAACCAATAGAAATATATACTCTTTTGTTACCCAACACTGCTATACTTGGTGAAAGCAATAAGGTTGAGCCTAATTTTATGTAAAACTGGATCGTTAAATTTATCATTTCATCAATTAATGGCACTTCTGAGGTAGTTTTTTCGTAAGGTAAAGTAAGATGACCGAAAAATGGATCATAATAACAGCATTGATGGGTACAGCAGCTTTGACATTGCTGTTGGCAATGATTGCCTGGCGAAAAAGAACGACTGGACTTCCTGCAATTTGCTTGTCGATATGTCTGACAGGTGTGGCCGTCTACAGCTTTGGCTATGGCATGGAGATTTTCAGCTCAACGTTAAGAACAGCCATGTTTTGGGTGCGTTTCCAGCATTGGGGAATCCAGGTTATCGCACCAGCCTGGCTACTGTTCGCCATGGCTGTTTCGGGCAAAGAGCAATTGATCACAAAAAAATTAATCATCGCACTCAGCATTATTCCCATTTATCTATTCCTACATGCACAAACTTTAGGCTGGTTGAACCTTGCGCACCACAATCCACAACTTGTTACCAGTGGGACGATTTCAGTCATCGCATACGACCGCAATCTCTTTAATTACATCGCTATTGGTTATTATTCTGTCTGTCTTACCATCAGCACAATTCTTTTTATGATTATGCTGTACCGTTCTGCGCCTTCTTTCCGCAAACAAGCTGTCATTTACCTCATCGGGGCCATGCCCCCATGGATAGGTGCTGTTCTGCATAATTTGAGTATTTTGCCATCCAGTGTGGACTTTACACCACTCGCAATGGGCATTGGCGGATTAATTTTCTCATTTGGGTTTTTAAGGTATGGGGTTTTGGACATCATTCCTGTAGCACGAGATGCTATATTTGAAAACATGTCTGTCGGTGTCTTGATTCTGGACAGAGAAGATCGCGTTATTGATTTCAATCCTGCTTTGATGGGTATTTTCAATGAGATCTGTTCCTCAGCTGTCGGCTCATCTGTTTTCGATATATTTACAAACCAACCAAAACTATTAGAACTGATGAAGGTTGAAAACCCCAAAAGGACTGCTCTACAAGTCGATGAAGGTCGGGTTGCATCATTCTATAATGTCAGTCTCTCCCCTATGTTCGATCGGCACCAAAGGCCCATTGGGAAGTTGATCAGTTTTTATGAGTACACCAAAGAAAAAAGACTGATCGATGAATTAGAAAAACGTGCGGCCTTAGATGGTTTAACCGGCATCTA
>PWSY01000098.1 GCA_003563055.1 Anaerolineaceae bacterium
AGTCTTATGTTTGCTCTCACCCACTGATTGTGTCAAGGACCGCCTTTCACATTATTACCATTGGGGTGATCAGCAATGTTTGGCTCAGGCAATCCTGGTTTCTGTTAATTGGGATATTGATCTAAATGATGTTAGAGAGTGGTCAATACGAGAGGGAAAAGAAGCAATGTTTGAGAAAATCTCGAAAGAGCTTGAAGGGTGATATCAAGTATTAGGCAGATAGGCTTGCTCACAAGTGGGAAGCAATAAGCACCTAACCAAAAGCATAGATCTGCTTTGGGATTAATTTTTGATCTATGATCTTCGTAGATACCCATTTGATTATTGCAGGTGAAGAGTCCGCTCACAATCTGTCGATTTGTAAGTATTAGGATCCCCAAGGATTTTTTGATGATGTTAGCAGGTGGTGGTTGGGTGACAAATCCCGGGGGTCTTTGTTTGCTTTTTTATGGAAGGCGCGCTGGTAAGATGAGCAAAATTATTGATCTTTAGACCCCCGGGATTTTAATGATTGGGATTGGATGGGGTAGTCGAATGCGAAATCCCGGGGGTCTTTGTTTGTTTTTTAATGGAAGTCGTGTTGGGTAGATGAGCATAATTATTGATCTTTAGACTCCCGGGATTATGGAGAGTGGGTGTGGTATGTCGCCTTCAAAGTGTGCAAAGATTAAGAACTGGCCCGGCGTGGTGAATTGAATGTGTTGGTTGAGGTGCCACCTGCCTTGCCACCCAGGTTTACCTGACGCGCCTTGTGATGGTTCAATATGGATGCTCTGGACAGGCGTTTCCAATCATTGTGTGATCCTTTTATCCAGCTCTCTTTCAAGCAGGGAAATGGTTTCGGGAATTAAAACCTTTCGGATTTTCTGAAATTTTGCCTTTGGAAGGAGCGAATTTAAATCCTCATTGATAATCGTTTCATTGATATTTTTCCGAATAAAAACAATCAGGTCTTTCAAGAATTCAGGGATCGTTAAATTTGTCCGTTCTTGGATGACATTGTCTTGATAGTGGTACCCTTTGATAAAAAAGTGGTGAATGTCGTAAATATCGCGACCAGCTATTGATTGATGTTGTTTATATCGATCTAGGATGGCAACAAGTTTGTTTGCAAACATGGTTTCAATTGTTTGACAGTTGATGTACCGATTAACTTCAGGAAAATATTGAACCTGGTACTTGTTTGCTCTAATTTCCATTGTATGCGCTGATAATTTTAACTTACACCTTTTTCCTGGCTCATTCTCATATCTAAGCTGAAAGAAGAATGGGTTATCGAAAGCGAGTAACATAGTCAGTTCTAACTTGTTAAAAACCTCAAGAAAACTACTGTGCAGTTTTTTCTCGTTAAATCCAGGTAACGCATCAAAATCCAGGTCGACTGAGAACCTATCTAAGTATCCTAACATCGCTGCACATGTCCCGCCTTTAAACGCTAACGCATGCGCCAATACTGGATGGTCAACAATTTCAATTAATAACCGGTGCAACTGGGACTTGTGGTAAACATCTTCAGATCTCAGTGTGTAATCAGGCATATCCTACCTCTCTTTGGATAACTGTGACCCGGTCAAAATCAATCATTTGAGGCATGTCAAAATGATACCGAGGGTTATAATATAATAAATCTGCAACGGCTCTTTCTATTGATGCAATAAACCGACCCTGGGTGTGGTTTATGCCAGTCATGTTATACAGATATTCTGATTTCATTTTTCGGTATCGAAAAGACCAGTTAGCTACTTCAACCCGTTTTGAATTTTCGGCGACATATGTATAATCATAAACGGCCTGGTTAATGACACCCTCTTGGGCTAAAATAGTTTCTGTGGATAGATAGGTGTATTTATGAATAATGGCTACCCCCAAATCCAGAGGATCCAGCTCGGATATTGGTACGGAAGAATATAAACCTTTGTAGACCGGGTGCAAAATTCCTTTTTTGACGTATCGTGAAATGATCATGTATAGATTGTTTCGGTTTTCAACCCCCCAAATAACTGCCAGATCATTTGTGTGGAATAGTTTGGTATTCAGCCCTATGAGTTTGCTTATCCTATACATATATGTATAGGATAAAACAATTAAACTGATAAGTCAAGGTGGGTTGCTATATAACGAGGGTGAAATTGCTTGATTTTCCGACATCACGATTATCTGGGTAACACAGCTTTCAGCTTTGACCTATCCCCTCTCATCATGATCGCTTGTTTTAAAACAATCCCTCAAACTCTTTGGGCAATACCCCGACATAGGTGAACACGAGGCGCTGACCAGCCCGGGTGGCGGCCATGAAGACCTTGCGAGTGTTGGCCTCGATGATTTCCTGGCGTTCATCGTCACCTAAACGCAAGGATTGTTCTTCTTCAAAGAGCGTCCGCAAGCCCACCAGGAAAACGATGGGGCTTTCCAGACCGGCGCCGGCGTTGATGGTGGTCACACGCACGTAGTTCCCGGGGTAGGAATCCTTGGGCTCCATGGCCGTGTGCGGCCCGAGCCGGTGATTGATGGCTTCGATCAGGGCCTGGGCACCCCGATGGTTGGCGTGCAGGATGTAAAGGTCCTTGCGGGGGAATCCGCCCGTGAGGAAGGCTGTCACTTCGTTGGCCACCCTGGCGATCTCGTCCTGGGCGCTGGCAACCTGGATCACCTGGGGGAAAGCGCCAGTGGGCATCGCCAGCAGATTCGGGGCCAGTATGTCGGCATCTCGTTCATCGGGCAGGCGGTTCCTGTAGAACAGGGTGGCAAATTGCATGATCTCCTGGGTGGTGCGGTAGCTTCTCTGGAGTTGGCTGGTTCGGCCGCGTGCGTCAACCCCCATTGATTTCCAGGTGGTTTTCCTGCCCAGAAAGCCCTGGGTGGGGTCTGCTACCAGGAACAGGTGCCCGCTGCCCGGTTTAAGGGCTCTTTTGATCAGGTCGAGCCACAAGGGTGCGAAGAATTGCACCTCATCGATCAGGATGGCGTCATAGGATGGCAGGGTAAGCTCACCCTTTTTCATCCACCCCCACAGCCGTTGGGGGATATCGCCCCAATCGAGGGCTTTTTTCTGCGCCAGATCTGCTTGATAGGCTTGATACGCGCGCCAGAGGCGCTGGCGCTGTTCGAGGGTCAGCCCAAAGCCCCGACCGCGCCGGTCTGACTTCAGGTACCTGGCTTTGGTAAGGGGCTGCTGGTCTTTGATCCAGTCAATCTCACTTTGCAGTTTGTAAGGCGTCAGAGCGGTGTCTTGAAGATCGCTTTCCCATATCTGGAGGATCAGGGCGGCTCTTTGGGTTTGTGACACAGGGCTGCCCCATGCCTGGTCTTTGGGCCATAAAGCATGGCACCAGGAAAAGAAGGTGTGCCACTCGATGTTCTCGGGCAGTTTGCCCTCTAGACGGTAGAAGCGGCTTTCGAGGTCTTTCCTGAGGGGTTTATTATGGGTGAGCACCAGGAAGCGTTTATGGGGGTAGAGGTGGTAGAGCAGCCGCAGCCGGTAGAGCAGGATCAGGGTTTTTCCACTGCCGGCGACGCCGTTGACAATGTTAAGGCGGAAATCGCTGGCCAATTGGTCCCCGTCCGGGTCCAATTCAAGATCGGCTTTGAGTGCCCCTTCCTGGTCGTAGTCCAGCAAAAAATCGGCAAGCCCGGCGATATTCTTCTCGGCCGGGGGGCGTCGGGTGGTCAGGCTTGGGGGCACGATGGTCTCAGGGGTGAAGGCGCGGCGGAGCTTCTCCAGCCAGAGCCGCTCCATCGGCCGGTCTGGCAGGAACATCTCCCAGGACAGGTCCGCTTCTCCTATCAGCAGCTCACGTCCAGCCCAATGGGGATCAGTCGGGCTACGCTTCAGACGGCTTTCCAACACGTCTTTATGTCGGATATTAGGGAAGACGACCAGGGATTCCAGGGGCATGTCCGGAGGCAGCTCCAGGGTGTCCAGAAATCCCCTCAGAACGGCATTCTCCTGGTGACCCAGCCTTGGGCACCGGTCATTGATCAGCAGCATTTGGGCAGCCGGTGATATCTCTGTATCCGATGCGGCGCTGACCTTCACCAGCAGCGCTTTCTGGTCGTGGGTGATGATCAGGAAGTCCGGTGCATGGGGGACCCATGGGGCCAGGTGGTGCCAGATAAAAAAGGTGTCCGGGAGCTTCTTCAAGGCTTTAAAAGTCTTGAGGACTTCTGTTGGCACGATGCTCGGGGGCGTTTCGGGCAGGATGTGGGCCATGATTATTCGAGCCGGCCTTCCGGAAGGGTGATGGTGACACAACTGCTGATCAGACTCTGCAGCAGTGCAAAAATGGCCCCCTGGGCCGGGTCGATGGGTGCTTGTGGGTCGAACATATGATGGCTGCCCACCAGGATCAGCTTGGTGCGGGGGCGGGTGACGGCGACATTCAGCCGTTGGGGTTGAAAGAGGAACTCCGCCACCCGCATGGCGAAGGCCAGGCTCGAGGTAGCGAAGGAGACCAGCACGACCTCGCGTTCCTGGCCCTGCATCCGTTCGACAGTGTCAACGA
>PWSY01000200.1 GCA_003563055.1 Anaerolineaceae bacterium
ACGGACGCTTCTTCTGGTGGACCCAGAGGGATTCGAACCCTCGACCTTCTCAATGCCATTGAGACGCGCTCCCAACTGCGCTATGGGCCCAGTAATTCTATTTTTGACCCTTGGCGCTCCCACCTCCCCAGAAGGGGACGTTGTGCGCTATGGGCCCAAACTTAGTTGTTGTACCCCGCGGCCTGCAGGTAAATGATTGCGGGGCACATCAGTGGACCTGGAGGGATTTGAACCCTCGACCTCCTCAGTGCGATTGAGGCGCGCTCCCGCTGCGCTACAGGCCCCTTTATCAGGGTGAAAAAATTTTACCTTGGCAGGGGGCACCTGTCAAGATAAAGGTTGGGGAGGTCTTAGTTTAGATTAGAAAACCAGCTGTCAAATTTCCATTCCCACCGCACCTAAAATTATCGCTTGTGCCACAAACACCCGCCGCCGCCTGCCATGTAATTGTTTATTGCCAGCCGGGCCTCTGTTTCGTTGCGCCAAAACCAGCTCAGTTGCGATCGGTGGCATAAAACCGCAGCCTGCCAGGCTTGCAGGGCCTCTTTACTCAGGAGATGGGACAATTTCTGATAGCTGCCTTTTATAAAATTCGGGTGGTCGAAGTTATCCAGGATATAGGGATAGTCCGCATAGAACAAAGCTGTTCTTTCGAGCATTTCACCGGCGATGGTGACCGCGTGATGGTCAATGTGATTTCCCAGCCCCATCGGGAGCACCAGCTGGGCTTCATCCGGCAACTCACGCCTCAATGTTTGCGCGATCTCAAGGACCAGAGCCTCTTCTGGCGGCCGGCTGAAAAGTTCTTCATTATTATTAACCAGCGCTTCACCTGTGTGTGGGTCACGGCGATAGATCGCATCTGGCCAGTCGAAATGCCGGGGCGTTGCACCTAAAACCTCACAGGCGGCCTGGTCTTCTTCTCTTCGCATCTGAATTCCCTCCCGGCCAGATTTTCCCCAAGCTCGGTGGTTTTGTTGGGCAAATTCGGATGGGTCATTATCAGGTGGGCAGCCCGCCATGATGGTCCAGATATCGACAGGATCCGAACGCTGGGTCAGATCCCATATCAGACCACCACAGGAGAGGGCTACATCGTCAAAGTGGGGTGAAATGAAGATCCAACGTTGGTGGGTCATTTCTCCATTGTATCAATTATTTCAATTTTTGTAACTGCTCAGTCTGTAGTGGGAGGGGGGTGATGTGGCGGCGAAGCCGCCACATCACCCCCCTCCTTTTTCTTCAGCAGCAGGACAACCTGAGAAGTTACCCATTTATCGGTTAAATAAAAAACCGGCTGGCAATTTCTTACCAGCCGGGTAAAGTGATATTTATTTAGGTATTTATTCTTCTTTTTCTTCGTCTGCCCGGCGTTTTGCTTCGATAATATCCTGCGCCAGGTGTTGAGGCACCATCTCGTAGTGATCAAACTCCATCGTGAAGTAACCTCGTCCACCTGTCATTGAGCGCAGGGTGGTGGTATAGCGTAACATCTCTGCCAGGGGCACATTGGCTGTCACCGTGGAGCGTCCCTTTTGGGTGTCCATGCCCTGAACCCGGGCCCGGCGAGAGTTCATATCACCCAGGACGTCACCCATATTGCTTTCAGGTACGATGACATGCACTTTCATGATGGGCTCGAATAACACGGCACCGGCACCCTTGAAGGCCAGTTTAAAGGCCTCACGTCCCGCGATCTCAAACGCGATTGGTTTGGAATCAACCGGGTGTTCTTTGCCGTCATACACGGAAACCTTGACGTTGTGGACGGGGTAGCCGGCCACGACGCCTTCTTTCATCAGATTGCGGATACCCTTTTCAATGGAGGGTAGGAAATTGTTTGAAATGGAGCCGCCGAAGATGTCGTTGACGAATTCAAAATCTTCATCTGGTAAGGGTGCCACCCGCAGGTGTACCTCACCAAATTGACCTGCGCCACCAGTCTGTTTTTTATGGCGATACATGGCCGCATTCTCTCGGGTGATACGCTCTTCGTAGGGGACTTTGGGTTCCTGGGTTTCCAGGCTTAATTGGAATTTGTTTTCTGCTCGGCGGATAGCCACGTCAATATGCTGGTCACCCATCCCCTGCAAAATCGTCTGGCGGGTGGCAGGTTCATTATGCCAGGAGAGGGTCATGTCCTCCTCACACAATCGTGAGAGGGTGCTGCTCAATTTGGCGGCATCCGATTGGGTCTTGGGGAACAGGGCCACCTGGTAGAGCGCGTTGGGATAATCCGCCTGGGGGAGTTTGAGCGGGTTGTCCTTCTCAGACAGGGTATCCCCGGTGGTTGTATAGCTCAATTTGGCCACCAGGCCAATATCACCGCTGTGAATCACTTCTGTGGGAACGCCTTCCTTGCCGCGGGGAATCTGCATACCTGCCAGGCGTTCCTCTTCCTCTTTGTTGGTATTCCACACACGAGAGTCAGCGACCATCTTTCCAGAATAGACCCTGAAAAACGTCTGTTTGCCCACAAAGGGGTCGGCGGTGGTGTTCCATACATAGGCTGCCAGGGGGCCGTCATCCTTTGGCTCAAGGGTGACAGTTTCGTTATTTTTGTCGATGGCCTCAGCTGGGGGTACATCCGTGGGGGAAGGCATCAGGTTGGTCAGCACTTCAAGCAGAGGGGCCAGACCAATCTTACTCGCACCGGCCGCTACCAATACCGGGATAAAGTTCCCCTCCCAAATTGTGCTGCGCAGGCCGCGCATAATCTCTTTATCAGACAGGTCGCCGTTTTCGAAGTACTTCTCAAGCAGGTCATCTGCGCCCTCGGCTGCTGCTTCAACCAGCGCAAGATGGGCTTCTTCAGCTTGCGCTTGATATTCGTCGGGAATAGCCACCCCTGTCTTGCCCTCGCCCTGATAGGCTTTCATGGATAAGAGGTCAATCACACCCTTAAAATCAGCCTTTTCTCCCCAGGGGATCTGGAGGGGGAGCAGGCGGGTTTCCAGTCCGGTCTGGACAGAATCGAGTGCTTTTTCGAAATTGGCGTTCTCCCGTTCCATCTTATTAATTAATAGCACCCTGGGCAGGTTGAACTGCTCGCTGTATTGCAGTGCCATTTCTGTGCCCACTTCGAGGCCGGCCACAGAATCAACCAGGATCAGCACACCGTCGGCAACCCGCATGGCAGAGATCACCTCGCCAATGAAATCAGTGTAGCCAGGCGTATCCAGTAGGTTTAATTTGAGCCCCTTGTATTCGATGGGCACAACCGAGGTGAACAGCGAAATACCCCGGCGGGTTTCTTCGTCATCATGGTCCGAGATGGTGCTGCCGTCTTCAACCTTGCCCATGCGGGTGGTGATGCCGGTGAAGTTTGCCAGTGCTTCCACCAGCATGGTTTTGCCAGCGTTGCTGTGGGATGCCAGGGCGATATTGCGAATCGATTCGGTAGTATATTCTTTCATGAAAGAGACCTTCCTTGCTCCTTTAATAAATAATTTTATAATGAAGACGTACAGTATCCCATTTTAAGACAATCAGGGTTAAAAGTCAAAGCCGCCAGGGGGCAGTATCAGGGCACACTGGCATGCAGACCTGCGCTGCTAATTAAGGACAACGATTTCATTAATTTTTTATTTATTTTATAAGTTTTAATACCCTCTGTGAAGAAAAGAGGGTCTCAGTCAGAGACCCTTCTCCTTGGTATTGATCAGTTGGGACATTTCGCCGAAATCAAGGCCGAATTAATCTTGTGCTCAGGACACGTGTAATTCGTTGACCTTCCGGAAATGGTAACCGTAAATAGTGAAGGTGATCGCCAGGGGGAACTTCTTTGGAAAGCGGAACAGGGTCCAGAAAAAAAGCTTCCAGTAATGCCAGCGTTCCTTGCTTTTGATGCCAATCTCCAGGATGGAAGAGAATAAGGCCGCGATTTCCTCCCACTGCATGGTGACGGCATGGTGGGCAGGATTGTAGTCTTTGAGGAAAGTGCGCACTCTTTCATAGAAGCCTTTGGCAGAATAGATCGATTCGAGAATTTTTCGGTAGCCCTCTTTCAAGAGGGTCATGTCCATTTTGGGGACGATATTCGTTTCACCATCGACATTGTCGCCGGAATAGGCGTTGCGAATCCGGCCGTCACGCAGCATGCGCTGGTAGAGCTGGGTGCCGATGGGCGCCTGGAGCAGGCCGACCATGGCGGTCACAATGCCGCTTTCCTGGATGAAATCGATCATGCGTTCAAAGATGGTCTCGTCATCGCTGTCGAAGCCCACAATGAACCCGCCCATGACCTGCAAACCCATTTGCTGCAGTTTTTTGACCGAGCTGACCAGGTCGCGATTGCGATTCTGACTTTTAGAACATTCTGCCAGGGCCAGGTCATCTGGCGTCTCAATGCCAACAAAGACTTGGGTAAAACCGGCTTTGACCATTAAACGGATCAATTCTTCATCATCTGAAAGGTTAATGGATGCCTCTGTAACAAACCGACAGCCCTTTTTACCCTGACGCCATTCGATCATGGCG
>PWSY01000214.1 GCA_003563055.1 Anaerolineaceae bacterium
ATGTGGCAATAGTAACGGGTAGACTTTTTCAATCACCCGGTCATGAATGTCCAGCCAGGTTTCCCGAGTAACGGGCGCTAGGGTGAGGGGGATGTCCCAATCCAGATCCTGTGTGGGTACCCCATGCAGCTCGCGCAAGAATTGGCCAAGCTGATTGGCGATGAGTTGCTGTTGTGGTTCTTCTGCTTGAACCCAGATTTGACGCAGAAAAGGTTCTCCTTTTAGATGGTGGTAAACCAGCACGCCGTCCAGCATGCTGACTGGCAAGGGAATGGATAAACTTACACGGGATTGAAGGTACCGCATCAGTTGCCCTTCTGATTCCATCAATGCTTTGCCCCAATCCGTCTTGGTGAAGCGAATGACCCATTCGTTGTTAACAATTAATACGTCGTTAACCAATCCCTCCTGGTGCAGTTCGTAGCTTTCAATCTCCAATTCAGGCATGATGTTGTGAATGTGTTCATGCCAGTAGGTATCCTGGTTGGGCATTTATCTCTCCTGTCTTATTTACTGTTATAGTCGATTATGGGTAGAAAAATCAAGAGGTTAATTGGAATGGATTGGCCCATCACTTATAATGGGTTAAAGATAAAGAACATTCAGTGTATGGATTGGGAAAAAAGTAGACAAAAAGCTGGTGGAATTTATCACACAAAGCAAGTATTGGGTCTGCTATACGCGGGTTCATGTGATAGTGCAAGGTCTCTGGTGAAAAAATAACCCTTCAGTAGGTTCGTTGTAGGTGCATATCTGGTTTGGATGAGATGGTCGACCAACAGGCTGATAGGATGTCATTCCTGACAGAGGGCTTGAACATCAAAACGTGTGATATAGGTCATTAAGCTCAGGTGAGTTTGGGTAAAAGCACCCGATGCACGAGGAGGATCAACCCTGTCAGGCCAAGAGCAATCCCAAATATAACCAAAGACCCGGTCAGGTCATTCATGATGTTTGGGTCAACCAGCATCACAATGGCCAGGGTCAGCATCAGCATGCCGCCAATTAATTTCAGCACACGGCCGTGTTTTTCCTCAAGTTTGGTGGATCGGAGGGTGAACACCGCTACAAGGAAAATGCCCATTTCATCCAATAGATAAATCAGGATATAAACGAGCAGCAGCAGCACAAATGTAAGGGTTTCAACTTGCTGGCTGGCCAGTAAATTGGACCAGATGACGGGGAAGCCGGCCGTGCAGGACAGCTCTACCAGCGCAATGCCGGCTGCGAAGACAACTGTCGCACCAATCAGGCGCCAGGTTGAATCGCTGTTTTTGAGGATCCCCCGCATGCGTTTATAAATGCCCGGTTTTTTTTCATCGCTGATTGAAAATGAAATACCTTGCTGGAACCAGAAATAGTCTTTGATATTGACCAGGGCAAAACCGAGCGCAATTAATGCCACAACCACCTGTATCCAACCAATAAAACTGATGATGCGTAAGACGCTGAACACGCCTGCAATAAAAACGCCGTAAAGGCCAGCGGTAACCAGCAGAAAAACACTTCCGACGATGAGCACCTTTTTACGTGAACCCGTTTGCAAGGTGATCGAAAGCAAGATCGAAAGGACCCACAGGGAGCAGGGGTTGAACCCATCCACGAAGGAGATGATCAATGTGCTGATCAATAGGGATTGCTCTGCCAAATCGATTGTGCCGATCAGCGGTAAGGTCAACCCGTTTGAGATGTTATCCTCTGGGGGTTGATCTTGGTCGCCTGTCTGCACTGCTGTGGGACTTATTTCAGGCTCTGCTATTGTGTCTGTGACCACCTCTGTGGGTGTTATGACGGGTTGTGTTGGTGTGACAACCGCCTCGGTGGGGGTGGTGATTGCTGCTGTTGGTGTGGGCATCTCAGCAGGGGGTTGGGCGTCTAGCAGTCCTTCTCCCAGGTTTGGGCAAGCCGATTCCAGGCAATTCTCAATCGTTTTTTCTATGGCTATTTGGACGTCGTCTGAATAACCAATCCAATGCTGGTCAGCCAGAAATGTTGTGGGCACAGCCCGGGGTTCGATTCCGTAGGCGTCACAAAAGGCAAAAAACAGTTCAAGGTTGTCCTGATCGTGATAAATCTCAAAATTGTGAAGGTTGACGCGGGGGTTCTGCTCAGCAACCTGCTCTAGAACGGGTTTTGCTAATAGACAATAGGGGCAGCCTTCTCCCCAAAAGAAGTAAATATCCACCTGGTCGTCCTGTTGTGATGGGTGATCCATACCATAAACTTGTGTAGAAATGGCAAAGAATGCTACGGTAATCACACAAAGTATGAAAATGAACAGAGAGCGTTTGTGTTTCATTTGGTCTTCTCTCCTTAAGAAGGCCAGAACTTCATCCTGGTTTTAATTTCATGTGTGGATTTCCTTGCAGTAAACGAGGATCTGCTCGTTGCGTCTTGGGAACCCGTCATACTATACGCCAATTCAGGTTGTGGGTCAAATCTAATTTTAAAAAACTCAGGAAAGGCACCCGGTGATTTGCCCCTCACGGCGATTCTCAATACATTATTCATCACTGAGTGTACTGGCAGCGATCCAATGAATCAACTTGGTAAAAATCATTCTATTTGTACATAACGACCCGACCGATGATGCGTATCAACAAGCCAACAACGAAGACGCCGCCAATGATCATCAACGCGTAAGTCATGTAACCCCCGCTTAAAAATCCCCGTGTTTGTTCAGTGTCTTCATTTTGTGCCCTTTCCTGAGGGGTTGGGGTCATTATCATGACACTGTCAGCAGTTGGGTCTGATTCTTGCTCAAATATGGGGGCTAAAAGTTCACGTCCTGGTGACTGGCAAGGCGACGCCAAACATTGAGCAACCACCCGACTCATCTCATCTCGAATAGTGTCGTTGTAACCTATCCAGCTGCGTTCTGCGATAAAAAATGTGGGCACTGCTTGCGGTTCAATCCCGTAAGCCTCGCAAAAATTAAAAAATAAGTCCCGGTTTTGAGCATTATTGTAGACCTCAAAGGCATGCACGGTTACTTGAGGGTTGAGGCTGGTTATTTCTTCTAAAAAAGGCTTTGCCAGGTCACAGTAAGGGCAAACTTCTCCCCAGAAGAAATAGATATCGACTGGCTCCGTTTCACCCGAGACAATCCCCATGGCGGCGGCCCCTGGTGGAGTGAGGAGTAACGGCAGGAGGATGATAATGATGATTAAATAAATTATCAAAGGTTCTCTTTGCATAGAAACTCCGCAGGATGGTTGATTTTTCTTGTATAGTGGCTCAAACCACAATACTTTTCGGGGAAATTTCTTCCCGGTTAGTCTCACCCTGGCAGGATCGGCTTTTAGAGAATGATCTTCACTACACTTTCAATGAAGATCATTCATAATCCACACGGGTATTAACTTTGATACAGAAAAAACCTGCCGGCCAATGATGTCTAACGGGGCTTTATTTTGTCAGGTGTAACATGCGTTCCGCTTTCCAGACCGGCAACGGCTTTCTTGGGGAAGAGATGTTTGGTGCGCTTGCAGATCTCTACCAACCCGAGCATTACAGGCACCTCGATCAGCACGCCGACAACAGCAGCCAGGGCGGCACCGGAACCGATCCCGAATAATAGGGCAGCCGTGGCAAAGGCCACCTCAAAATGGTTTGAAGTGCCGATGAGTCCCACCGAGGCTGCATCTTCATAGGGCAGTTTGAACCAGCGAGAAATCCCAAAGTAGCTGAGGACAAAGATGATCACAATCTGCACGATCAAGACAATGCTGATCCACAATATCGTCAGGGGGTTTTCTATGATCACATCGCCTTTGAAGGAGAACAACAGGATCAGGGTAGCCAGCAAGGCCACTATGCTGATGGGGGTTAACCAATGGACAAAATGATCGTTGAACCAGTCCAGGCCCTTCTTTTCGATGATCAGGCGGCGGGAAAAATACCCCGCAACCAGCGGCAGGGCCACATAAATCAGCACAGAAAAGAGCATGGTCTGCCAGGGAATGATCATGCCCACGCCGCCCAGCATCCAGCTTGCCATGGGGGCGAACAAGAACAGCATGCTGATTGAATTGACCGCCGACATAACCACTGTCAACTCATTATTGGCCTTGGCCAGGTAGCTCCACATGAGGACCATGGCTGTGCAGGGGGCGATTCCCAGCAAGATCGCACCGGAGATATAGCTGCGCCATAATTCCACTTCCTGCCCCGAAGAGAGGATTTCTGTCCCCGGCAGTAATGGCCGGAAAACAAAACCCAAGAAAAACAAGGCTAGCAAATACTTGGTGAAGGGTTTGATCAACCAGTTGATCCCCAATGAGATCAAGATTGGCTTTGGCGATTTGCCGACTTCTACAAGCTGGGAGAAATCAAGCTTGACCATGATCGGGTAAAGCATGAAGAACATGGCAATCGCAATCGGGATGGAGACCTGTGCCACGGAGATCGAGTCCAGTGTCACTGCCAAACCCGGGGCGACGCGACCCAGCAAAATACCGG
>PWSY01000139.1 GCA_003563055.1 Anaerolineaceae bacterium
CAAACATATCTAGAGTTGTACTCGATTTGCTCTGAAAAACCAGCCCAGTAATCGGATTATAATATTCTCACTGAGGCACTTAATCGGAAATATAGGACGAAATTATGGCAAAAAAACCCCAACGACAGCTGCTATTTGATGATTGGTCAGACCGTTATGACATGTCGATTGCTGATGTGGATTCGTTTCCCTTCATCGGTTATGAGGAGGTGCTAGATACGATGGTATTGAAGGCCTGCATCGAACCCGGCCAGGTTGTGCTGGATGTGGGCATCGGCACAGGCAAGCTGGCCAGCCGTCTCTCTTTGCCGCCAGAGAAAATCTGGGGCATTGACTTCTCGGAGAAGATGCTCGCCAAAGCGGCAGAAGTGCTCCCAGGCGCGCATTTGATGCAAGCGGACCTGCTGGAAGAAAACTGGCCGGCTGATCTGCAGGGGACCTTTGACCGGATTATATCCGGGTACACGCTGCATGAATTCCCGGACGAAGTAAAACGCAGTTTGTTATTGCGTTTTAGCCAGAACTACCTCAAAAAGGATGGTTTGATTCTGGTTGGTGATATTTCCTTCTCTGATAGGGGAGCTTATGAACGTTGTCACAAAGAGTTTGCTGACTCATGGGATGAAGAGGAATATTACTGGTGCGCTGAACCCTTGACAAAAGCTCTGGCAGCGGATGGTTTCTCGGTAGAATATATTCAGGTTTCTGAATGTGCCGGCGTGTATGTACTCCGGACTCAGACGGCTTGAAAGACATTTTGTGTTTGTATTAGTAAAGGATGGCAAAAATGTTTGAAAATGTCTTGAACCCTAATCGATACCATGGTTTTTCTGCTAAAGCGCCTTTTTTTGAAGGCTGGTATTATAAGCTGGTCAGCGCTGATGGACAGAAAGCAGTCGCCATCATCCCGGGTGTTTACCTAGCGCAATCGCAGGATCAGTCCCATAGTTTTGTGCAGGTGTTTGATTCGGATGATGCCGAGGTGCGCTATCACCGCTTTCCCTATCAAGCGTTTAAGCCCTCCCGGGAGTCTTTTGAACTCTTAATTGAACAAAACTATTTTTCTGCTGACGAGGTCAGGCTGGACATGGATGATTCTGTGGGGAAAATATCCGCTTCACTTAGATTTTCAGGCCTGACACCCTGGCCGGTGCGGGTTTATTCCCCTGGGGCGATGGGATGGTTTGCTTGGATGCCCTTTATGGAATGTTACCATGGGGTCGTCAGCATGGATCATACCATCCATGGAGAGTTGGAGGTTGATGGGCAGCCGCTCGATTTCAATGGTGGACGAGGATATATTGAGAAGGACTGGGGAAAACAGTTCCCCTCTGCCTGGATTTGGGGACAGAGCAATCATTTTGATCGACCCGGGGTCAGTTTGATGGTTTCTGTCGCCGTGATCCCCTGGCTGGGGAGAAGCTTTGGCGGGTTTATTATTGGTTTGTTGTTTGATGGTGTCATTCATCGATTCGCGACCTATAACCGAAGCCGTATCGAGGAAATTGGGATTACAGATCGCGAGGTCCGCCTGGTGGTCAAAAACCCGAAGAACCGACTCCGCATCCGCAGCACACGTGAGACAGGTGGCTTACTGCAGGCGCCTACAATGGCAGCTATGGACCGGCGGATCATTGAAACGCTCAACGCCAGTTTCGATATCCAGTTTGAGACCCTGGGTGGAGATGATCTCTACCGAGGAACCGGCCATCATGGCGGGCTGGAAACTGTGGGTGACCTTGATAACCTGATTCGTATGATTTTAAAATGATAATGTCATGAAGTACAAACCTGGCACCTTTTTGGCCCCAATCCTCAGGCTGCAGCCCTCACAGTTGTATATCAGCCAGGAAAAGCTGGCTCGGGTGCAATCTGAGATTGGTTTCGAAGAGCATGAAACGATCCCCCCGATCCCGATCAAGATCTTGGGAGGGGAATGGGTGATAACCGATGGGCATACAAGGACCTTTGCCGCCTACCTGGCCGGGTTGGAAAGGGTGCCTGTTTACCACGATCAAGATGAACTGGACTGGGACGCATACCGAATCTGTGTGGCCTGGTGCAAGGCGGCGGGCATCATCAGTGTGGCTGATTTACGCGGCCGGATTCTAACGCCCGAGGATTATGAGCAGCTCTGGTTGGCGCGCTGTCGGGCGATGCAGGCTGAGCTGGTTCAGTAGGGGAGAACCCATGCATGATGCTATGGTGAAATGATTAAGTATAAACAGGTATTTGTACCAACCTTGACAAATAGGTGTATTTTGCTCTTAATTGTTCTATAATGGTAACAATAATGGTGTTTTATAAGAACTATAAGGAGGTCCATGATGGGATCCTATCCATATAACCAAAGACAAGCGAAGAAGAACCGCTCCGGTTGGCTAATCGGCTGTGGAGGTGCGTTGATCATTGGTATTTGTTTGATGGCCTTCCTCCTTCTGGGAGGTTTTGCCGGCTTGATCGCGCTGTTTGGCGGTGAACCAGAGGGTCTGAGTGTGCAGGTCAGCGTGCCGACTTCCCAGGTGCAGGTCGGGGATTCTTTTGAGATCCGGGTGGCTTTATCCAATGTGGGGACCCAGAATATCAATATCACCGAGATTCAGCTTCCCAATGACCTGTTGGCCAATGCCCTGGTGACCGGGATTGAGCCCTCTGGCACCCAAGGTCTGGATTATGGCGATAAAACCGCCTTTCAATTTAACCTGTTGATCGCCCCTCAGGGAGTAGAAACAGTCCTGTTTCACTTTGAGGCCCTCAACAGCGGTGATATCAGCGGTGATATCGGTGTGCCAGTTGGTACCCGAACCAGCACAAGCAAGATGCGGGTGGTGATCTCTCCCAGAGCATTGGTGGAAGAACCACCGGTTGAAGCGCCGCCCATGATGGGCGATGTCATCCCCTATCAATCGGTTGTGCAGATCCTGGCGATGATTGATATCGGCGATCAGTGGGTGGATGCCTGGAGCGGGTCAGGCACGATCATCTCGGAGGATGGGCTGATTCTGACCAATGACCATGTGGTTTATGAGTCCTTTTTCCCCGAAATCAGGTTGGCGGTGGCGATCACCACTCAACAAGACCAGCCGCCTGTGCCTATGTTTTATGCAGAGGTCCTTCAAGCGGATTATTACCTTGACCTGGCTGTAATTAAAATCACCACCGACCTGGCTGGGAATCCGGTTGATTTTGCCAACCTCGGGCTTCAGCCGGTTCCGATTGGGAATTCGGATGACCTCCAACTAGGGGATCCGCTGGTTATCATCGGTTACCCGGGCATTGGCGGTCAGACGATCACACTGACCCGGGGAGAGGTGAGCGGGTTTACGGCTGAGGCCCCTTATGGCAACCGGGCGTTTATCAAGACCTCGGCAACCATTGCCGGCGGCAATAGCGGTGGGTTAGCCGCCACGCAGCAAGGTGAAATTGTAGGCGTTCCAACACAATTAGGCTCTGGTGATCTGGAGGCCGGGTTTGTGGATTGTCGCTTTTTGGTTGACACCAATCGGGATGGGATCATCGATGAAAATGACCATTGCATCCCCCTGGGTGGGTTTATCAATGCGGTGCGTCCGATTACATTGGCGATACCCATGGTGGAAGCAGCCAAAGCCGGCGAGGTGGCCTTTAATCGCCCATCGGCAGGCGCCTATGAGACCCATGAGTTCAGCGGCGACGTCATTTTTGAAGAGTCCTTTGCGGATAATCGTCATAACTGGAATCTGTTTGATGACTCAAATGGTTCTGCGGATATTGCAAATGGGCAACTGCTTATCGACGTTGACCGCAGCAATTACCTCATTTTTTCCAGGAAAGAGGGCATCTATGAGAACCCGCTGATGGTGGCAGAGGCCCAATTCAATCGACCAACCAGTGATGGTGAATTGGGGCTGATATGCGGCTATCAAGACATTGACAATTTCACGATTTTCTTGATCAGTGAAGATGGCTTTTATGTGATCTATAAGTTTGAAAATGACGAGGTGGTCTACCTGGTGGATTGGACCTATTCTGATTTTGTTGCGGAGAGCACCACTTACGAACTGGCAGTTTATTGTGGGCCGGACGGTCTGGCTTTTGGCTTAAACGGCGTCTTGCTGGCGGAAGCCTTTGACCCGAATTACATCCCCGGTGAAGTAGGCCTGATTGCCAGTTGTTATGAGAACGCCGGTTTAACGGTTGGTTTTGATTCCTTCAAGATTTATCGTCCATAATACACATTGTTTTACTTCCCTGATGACCCCGATTCCCCTACAGCCTGAGTAGTTACGTTTTTTTGATCTATTCGGGTTGAAGCCTTACAAGGAATTCATCCAGGGTGTATTCATTGCGCACCTCTACTCGGTGCAGATAATATAGGTTGTACAGGTGGTGGGTGACGGATTTGCCTAACCCCAACCCTGCCTGGTAGCCAAACCCAATCAGCCGTCCGATGACATA
>PWSY01000158.1 GCA_003563055.1 Anaerolineaceae bacterium
CTCGGGTGCGTTGATTCTGGTTGATGTCCATCACTGCTTGGAGCAGTTGTGGATGAGCGCCGCGGGTAGCCGCCATATGCGCCAGGGCTTTCACATCCTTTGGGAAGCAACTACCGCCCCATCCAAGACCTGCATCCAGGAAAGATGGGCCGATCCGTTTATCCATGCCCATCCCCCTGGAAACTTCTCGCACATCTGCACCCAAAGACTCACAGATATTGGCGATTTCATTGATAAAAGAAATTCGAGCTGCCAAAAAGGCATTGGATGCGTATTTAATCATCTCTGCTGTTCGCAGATCTGTTATCATGATGGGTGCGCGTAACGTTTCGTAAAGATCGGCTACTTTCTGGGCAGCTTCTGGATCTGTAGAACCAAGCACGACCCGGTCGGGGTGCATGAAGTCACTTATAGCCGATCCTTCACGTAAAAATTCTGGATTGGAAACAACACTAAATTCAGGCCTGCCCTCTCTGTTCACCCCATTGATGATCTCTGCAACCCAGTCACCGGTGCCGACTGGTACCGTAGATTTGTTGACAATAATGATAGGGTGATCTAAGTGTTTCGCAATTTCGTCGGTTGCTGCCTTGACATAATGCAGGTCAGCATCACCATCATCACTTGAAGGCGTTCCAACTGCAATGAAGGCAAAATTTGAATTCTTTAGCCCATCTTGATAGCTGGTTGTGAAGGTTAGCCTGCTAGCCGACACGTTTTGTTCAACAATTTGTTGCAAGCCAGGCTCATAAATTGGCATGATCCCCTGATGCAGATCATCAATCCTGTTTTCATCGATATCCAGGCAGGTAACCTGGTGCCCGATGTCTGCAAAACAGGTGCCTGTGACCAGGCCGACGTAACCCGTTCCTATCACGCAAATATTTGCCATACGGTAACCTCCTTGGTTTTAAATGATCCTTTTGATGAAAACATTTTACCGACAAGTATTATAACAATGAATTCTTATTCGGTCGAATTATCTGTTAAAATAAAAACAGCCGATACGGCCGATGATTATAAGCTGTTGAGAGCCAACGGAGGGATTTGAACCCTCGACCTGGCGCTTACGAAGCGTCTGCTCTACCGCTGAGCTACGTTGGCGTGGAAAAGATTATACCAGTAACACAATATTTTTTACAAGACAGTAACCGGAGATTATATGAATGTTGCGATGATATCCTATCACACCTGTCCGCTGGCAGTTTTAGGTGGCAAAGATACCGGTGGAATGAATGTTTATGTTCGTGAGTTGACTCGTTCCTTGGGGCGACTGGGCATTCATGTTGATGTTTTTACACGATCTCAGGATGAGCATATCCCTTCGGTATCCCATGACCTGGGTTATTTTAACCGGGTTGTGCACATACCTGCCGGACCTGAAACCTTTTTACCAAAAGAACAGCTTGTCAATTACATTGATGTTTTCACCCAGGGCATTATGGCCTTTGCACAGAAGAAAAACATCGTCTACGATCTTATTCATGCGCATTACTGGATGTCAGGTATTGCAGGGAGCATTCTTAAGGAGCGTTGGGAAGTGCCAATGCTGCAAATGTTTCACACCCTGGGGTTGATGAAACAGAGAGTTGGCCGAACAACAGAAGAACGAGAAGGTGATTACCGGGTTGATGGCGAGCGGGATGTGATGAAAGCAGCCGATCGAATCATTGCTGCAACAGAAGCAGAGCGTGCCCAGTTGGAAATGCTCTATGGAGTCAATCATCTAAAGATTTCTATCATCCCACCAGGTGTGGATACACGACACTTTTATCCAATTCCCCAGGATGAGGCAAAGGAGGCCATTGGAATTCGCGCTGATGACAGGATGGCTTTGTATGTTGGCCGGATAGAACCGCTAAAGGGTATTGATACATTGGTGAGAGCGATGGCCCATGTCAAGAAAAATTGTGTTACTTTTACCTGCCCGGATTATCTGGCTGTCATTGGGGGAGATCCAGATGCAAGCGAGGAGGATATGTCAGCTGAAATGCGCAGGCTTCAGTCTCTCTGTCAGGAATTGGGTCTAGATGAGATGGTCTTGTTTCTTGGGAAACGTGGTCAGAATACACTGCCGTATTATTACTCTGCAGCCGAAGTCCTCGTGATGCCCTCCCATTACGAAAGCTTTGGGATGGTGGCTCTGGAAGCAATGGCATGCGGTACCCCCGTCATCGCTTCCCGGGTAGGGGGGTTGGCTTTTCTTGTTCAGGAGGGCGAGACCGGTTTTTTCGTACCATCCCAAGATCCACAAGCACTGGCAGAGAAGCTACGAATAATATTTATTGATCAGTCCTTGCGAAAACGCATGGCCCTTAATGCTGTTAATTATGCACGTGATTATTCCTGGGAGCTAATAACCTCTCAGGTGGCCGATGTGTATCAGGACCTGGTTTCATTCGAGCAGGGCGTTCCGGTGTAAAAAAGTTTTTGATGGCTGATCGAAGGTATTAAAGTTGGATATCTTAATTTATTCTACTTTCCAGCCTGCCGAAATAATAACCGATCACTGAGAATGTCACCAATGGTATCATCAGAAAGCCGATTAACCCCAGCAGCCAAATATGAAACAAGCTGCCTATTGTTGCAACCAGGGCAAAGAAGCTGAGACCTATCATTAATTTAAGCATGAGGTTTTCTTGTTTTATTTTTACGCTGCTGGCATGATTCCAGAGATAGACACCAGCCCCCATCATGACCAAACTGCTCCCAACTGCTGCGACTAAAATATGTGTACCTGACAGCCTGCCTAATTCAATTGCCAGAATACCACAATTCTGTGTACGGGACGGTGGATGGATTTCTGATAACCTGAGAAAAACCCGGGCCAGAACCATGCGGTTAAAAATTGTATTTTCAGTAGTGACTTGATAGGTGAGGGTTGATTTCTCACCTGGTTCAAGTGGTACTGGGCTGGTCTCCCGGACCATATTTTCTAATTGACCCGGCATGCTAAGATGGGTACTGATCCAGGCTGTGATAGGCTTATCCTGGGTATTGGTGACCCTCAGTCTAATGGTGCCTGTTTCACCAGGTGTAATGATCACTGGGCAATTAAGCCGTGAGATTCTTGCCCGGGTGGTTAATGTGCTGTCGTAGGCCAGGGACTCTGGATAGCCCCAAAAGGATAAGGCTTCTGTGTTCACCCACAGGACGAGCCCATTGAAAATCAAGCTGATGATTAACCCACCACTGAAAAGGATGAGGCTGATGAACAAAAGGACGGAATTTTTGGTTCTCATAATTTTCCTGTCTTATTTGATGTACTGATTGGTTATTATATTCTTAAAATTAGGTCAGGGTCAAAGTTTTTCATTGACCCTCATCATCTTGCGCATCGTCAAGATGATCTCTGTGATGAAGATGTCCTCGCAAAATGCTCTCTTTTCCATAACGCTCGTGAAGCTCATCCATCGCAGCAGATAATTTCATTTTCTTGTGGTGGTTATCATCCCATAAATGGTACTGATGTACTGGTCGTGTCAGGCTGCTGACGCCTACGCCAATCAGCCGAACAGGCTTACCCCTAGGCCAGTTATGCTTAAATAAATCGGCGGCAGTTGCATAGATCTCCAGGTCTATATTGGTTGCTGATGGCAAGGTTTTTTGGCGAGTAATGGTTGAAAAATCCGCCCAGCGCAGCTTGATCTGCACCGTCATACCCGCCAAGGCGGCCTTTCGCAACCGGAAACCAACCTTTTCTGATAAATGCCGAAGGTGCTGTAGAAGAAGTGTCTCATCCGTCAGATCTTTGAAAAAAGTGATTTCGTTACTAACGGACTTTATATCGTGCTCGGTTTCGATCTTTCGGTTGTCAATACCCATGGCACGTTGGTTTAATTCGGGAGCCATACTACCTAAGAGGATTTCCAGGCTTTGAACGGGGGTTCTGGCCAGTGCCCCGATGGTCGTGATGCCTATTTTTGATAATTTCTGTGCGGTTTTAGGCCCCACACCCCACAGGGATTGCACAGGCAAGGGTGATAGGAAGGAGGCCTCATCTCCTGGTGGAATGATCGTGATGGTATTGGGTGGTGTGGATCCCGCTTTGCGTGATTTACCCCAATCATTGGCAATCTTTGCTACGAGTTTATTGGTAGCGCCGCCAATAGAAACGGGCAGATTAAGTTCTGTGTTGACGCGGCTTTGCAGTTCCTGGGCGATTTTGTGTAAGGTATCTGGAGAGCCGGTGACATCGATAAAGGCTTCATCGATGGAGATCTTTTCGATCATTGGGGAGATATCAATCAATGCCATGAACTTTTCTGAGATTTTGCTATAACTTTCATGGCGCGATGAGACCACAATCAGGTCTGGGCATAGACGCTTAGCCCGGCTCATCGGCATGGCTGAGCGGACGCCAAAAAGTCGCGCAGGATAGGAGCAAGAAGCGACTACGCCGCGTTGATCCGCCTGACCGCCAACAGCAAA
>PWSY01000059.1 GCA_003563055.1 Anaerolineaceae bacterium
GGAGATTTCTACATGTGGTGTAGAAACCTCCTCCACCAGTGGAGAGTAATATTTTATTAAATCAGATATTTTGTAAAAGTTAGCTGGAAAAAGTTTACAGCTATCTTACAGCTACCACAAAAAACACCATGGAAATAATGCACAAAATACACACTTTAACCCCTATATGTTGTACATAAAGGACGCATTACCCCTATATATAGTGTTAGAACATATGTTTCTTGAACTTCGAATCAGTTGGTTGGGCGTTCGAGTCGCCCCGGGGGCGCCTCCTTTTTAAAAGAAATCTATCATTATTTTTTCTGACTTCGATCCCCTAAAGGGGACTTCGTCAGTTGGTTGGGCGTTTCCCCTTGCGAGGACTGGCGAGTCGCCCACGCTCACAAGGAGGGCTACGCACGGGGCGCTTTTGCTTTAATTTTCGGAACAATAATTTTTGAATCATTCCTTTCATGGATATACCTGCTTTGCTGACTTCGAACCCCCATGAGGGGACCATGTCAGTTGGTTGGGCGTTTCCCCTTCGAGGACTGGCGAGTCGCCCACGCCCAACTCGAAGAGCGCTTCGCAGAGGGGGCTGCGCACGGGGCGCCTTTTATTTTGTCATCGCGAGGAACCGCGCAGCGGTTCCGTGGTGATCTAAGTCTTTCAATCACAAGCCACTTAGTCAAACAAATTCTGTTTATCAAACAACACCCTTTGGACTAGCACTAATGGGTATTCGTTTTTGGAAAAAACGAACCGAAACGAATACAAGAAACCTGAAGCTCCTTTAAGCAAAAATTTATTGCAGGTGAGCCGTTCTGGCCGCACACATCGGTGTGCGGCACTCCCACTTAACGGGGACTTTGTGCGCTGATCCCCGAAAAGGGGACTTGGCGGCTTGTCAGACATCTCATGATGTCTGCATACGGCTGATGTGGTTTGATTCCACTTCAGCCTATGGCCGCATCTGCTTGCGAACCGAAACGAATAATGGCAAGCCTCAGCCTTAAACGAGCCTGGGCACACAGCTTGCACAGCTGGTTGAGTTTGTTGACACTGGTTGGTTGTGGTGCCATGATCAATTATCCTTTCCTCCTGGCTGCGCAGAAAGACAAAACTAATGTTCTATGTTTGAGAGAATAGCATACTCCCCACCGATTTACAATACGTCAAAAGCGGCAACCCCCATCAAAAGAGTGTGCGGGATGCGGTGGTTGATTTCGTTCATCGCTGGTCACCGAAAAAACCCATCAGCCAGCAACAGATATTGAATTGGATTGGAATGAGCACCAGCAAATTTTATGGTTGGGAACAACGTTATGGGCAGAGAAATCAACACTATGCTAGCCTGCCAAGGGGCCAGTGGTTAGAACAATGGGAGAAAGAAGCCATTCTTGACTACTATGACCAACATTCACAGGAAGGGTATCGGCGGCTGAGTTATATGATGCTGGATGCCGACGTGATCGCTGTGAGCCCCAGCAGTGTTTATTGAGTGCTAAAAAGAGCTGGAAAGATGAGTAAATGGACTAAAACACCTTCAAATAAAGGTCGAGGCTTTCAACAACCTGCTAAGCCACACCATCAATGGCATATTGATATCTCATATATCAATCTAAGTGGCGCTTTTTACTACTTGTGCACGATCCTGGATGGCTACAGCCGGTTTGTGGCGCATTAGGAAATCCGTGAGCAGATGACAGAACAGGACGTGGAAATCATTCTGCAACGCGGTAAGGAAAAAGTACCTGGTGCGAAACCACAGATCATCTCGGATAACGGCCCCCAGTTCATTGCAAAAGGATTCAAGGAGTTTATTCGCATTAGCGGCATGACCCATATCCGCACATCACCCTATTACCCACAGAGCAATGGGAAGCTGGAACGTTGGCATGGCTCTTTGAAAAAAGAATGCATCCGACCTAAAACACCGCTTGACCTGGCAGATGCCCGATATTTGGTGGACCGTTATGTTACCCATCATAATAATTATCGGTTGCATAGCGCCATTGATTACATCACGCCTAAAGATAAGCTAGAGGGGCGAGAAGCCAATATTTTTGCCCTACGAAAGCGGAAGCTCCAAAAGGCTCGTGAAAGGAGGCAGGCTTCAAATAGATCAGTTCCATTTGTCGCGACAACTCATGCTCAAATCACCTTGGAGGCATGAGAAAGTGTCTAATTCTAACAGTCTGTTTTTCCATTTCCGTCAGAAGCAAAACACATAATAATTGATTGATATCTTTTTGGTCTTTTTCAACCTGCCTTGAGCTGATGGTCCATGTGAGCAAGGAACCAGGTCATAATCTTGCGAGATATCCCTTTGCGTACTCCAAATTCTAATTTCTGACCGATTGGATTGATCGGATAAACCGTCAATGACAGCTTTGTTTCGTTTGGTGATAAGCTGAACATCTCAATCTCAAGCTGCGTGCGGTCACCCAACACATTGCCAAGGATGGTTTTATTAAATTTGGCTGTGATCAGGCCCGTTTCGGTGTCATTTTTTATTACTTTACCCTCTAGACCAATAACAGCACCAAGAATGGCCTGAATGATCCTCTCTTTATCATGTGGATATGTTTTTTCTTCTTGAATAGTATACGACATCATTGACCTCATTCATTTGGATTTTGAGTAGATATTAGGTATTCAGAGCGTTCTACCAGGAACCGATTACCAATGAATACTGGCACCCGTTGATGGATGCTAGTGGGTTGTATATCGAGGAGTGACTGATATCCGTCTGATCCATAACCACCAGCCTGTTCAGCTATGTAGGCTAATGGGGCAGCTTCGTACAGCAATCGGATTTTTCCGTCAGGTTTGGTGGGTTCTGCAGGATATCCAAATACACCACCATGAATCAAGTTGCGGTGAAAATCAGCCACCATTGATCCGACATATCGTTGCGTTAATACTGGGTCTTTTAGGTTACGGAGCCATTCGATATAGGTATTCATCTCCTTTGAAAAGTTTTTTGCAGCGGCATGATTGAAGCTAAAATACGTTGGAGGCTCCGGGAAGCGAATATTTTCGTGGGCTAATAAAAATTCACCCAATGCTGGATCCAGTGTGAAGCCATGAACGCCTTGACCAGCGCTATAAACCAACATCGTACTGGTACCGTAAAGGATATAACCGGCTGCAACCAAGTCCCGACCTGGTTGTAAACAATCCTCTAAACGTCCGCGTCGAGCTTCATCCAAGGTGCGGTAAATACCAAAAATCGTCCCAATGCTGATATTGGTATCGATGTTTGAAGAACCGTCCAGGGGATCGAAGACCAGGATATAAGAACCTTTTGGATATTGTGATGGAATGGGAATCCAATCCTCTTGTTCTTCCGAAACAAGCGCACACAACTGTCCTGTGTGGCGGTTAAGGCGGATGATGACATCATCTGCATAGATATCGAGTTTTCGTTGTTCTTCACCCTGCACATTGACATTGTCGGCAAACCCAAGGATATCCAGCAGTCCAGCTCGCCGGGTTTGAGCAGTAATAATTTTTGCAGCTAGTGCCATCTCATGAAGTAATTTTGTTAAATCCCCGCGTGCTTTTTCAGGTTGGGAATCCAATAGAAAGCGTTCAATAGTAATCATTTTTTGATGGATCATAGAATTGCCACCTCTATTATTGTTTGAGTGAATAATTCTTTCACTAAATGATACGAACCAACCGCAGTACCACTTAAGCTTGCCGCTGCTGCCCCACAAGCAACGCCCCACCGCGCCGCTTCATCTATGGCTAAGTTTTGACTCAAGCCCCATACTATACCACCTACCATCGAATCACCTGCACCAATGGGATTGTGCTCTTGGATGGATGGGCTTTTAATAAAATAAGCATCCTGTTCTGTTTTGAGATAAGCACCTTTTTTACCCATTGATACAAGGATGTTGGGTATCCCCGCAGATTGCAGTGATAAAGCTGCAGTGAGCAGGTGAGAATGATCCGTGATTTCCATGTTGGCTAGCATTTTGAGTTCAACTTCGTTGGGTTTGATCAAATAAGGAGCAGCCTGGCAGCCGTGTACTAATGCGTCACCACTGGTATCTAAAATAACTTTTGCGCCAGTTTTTTGGATAATATTAATTAAGTGGTAATAAAAATCTGGGGGAATACCCGGTGGCAGGCTGCCTGCTAATACCCACCAACTCTCAGGTTGAGCTAAATTTGCTACCTTAACTAATAACGCCTCTTGTTCAGGCACTGAAATGGTCGGTCCGGGTTCATTTACTTTTATATAGTGGTCAAGATCTTCCGTAACAATGCTTACATTTGTGCGAGTTTCACCAGTTACCCACACAAAATCAGTCCTGATCCCCAGAGATTCAAGCCCATCTTTTAAAATCTCACCGCTTTTACCGCCGGCAAAACCAAGGGCAATACTGTTAGTGCCTAAGGATTTAAGCATGCGGGAGACGTTAA
>PWSY01000226.1 GCA_003563055.1 Anaerolineaceae bacterium
CATCAGTGGTGAAATGAAAGGGGACATGTTCCAGGCCATTTTAACCGCCCAGGAGATGGGGATCAACCTGACTCCTATGCCACAGGTGTATGAAGAAATCCTGACCAGGGTCCCCATTTTTTTACTGGAGGCTGAATGGATTGTGCGCTCTTTTGTTGAAAAAACACATAACTCCGTTCTTTACCACCTGTCCAAAAGTTTGATCGATTTTTCAGGCGGCCTGATTGGCACACTCGTTATGCTGTGCTTTTTTCCAATCATCAGCCTGGGTATTATTCTCGAATCGGGATTCCCCATTTTTTTCATCCAGGATCGCCTAGGTCGAGGAGGGCAATCCTATAAAATAATCAAATTCCGTACAATGGAACGGGATGCCGAAAAGGATGGTGAACCACGGATGGCGGAGGAAAATGACGAACGGGTCACAAAATTGGGCTGGTTTTTGCGCAAAACCCACCTGGATGAATTACCCCAATTCATCAATGTCCTCCGAGGTGAAATGAGCCTGGTGGGGCCGCGGGCCGAACGACCCCAAATGGTTGCTTACTTCCAAAAGGAAATCCCATTTTACCGAGCGCGCCTGCTGGTCAAACCCGGGATCACAGGCTGGGCACAAATAAATTATGGTTACGCTGGCTCAGTAAATGAAACTGCCATCAAGCTAGAGTACGATCTTTATTATATTGAGCATCGCACGCTTTTCATGGATATCTCCATCATGATCCGGACCTTAGGCCCAGTTCTTGGCCTCAAAGGTCAATAAAACCAGGATCTCTTCAATGACTTTCTTTGGAAAAAGTTTTAAAAACCGCTATCTTTTGTTTGGGGATATGTTCTTGAGTTTAATTTCGGTGTTGATCAGTTACTTGATCAGGCTGGAACTGATCGCCATCTTTCCCACATACCAGAATTCCATGTTGTGGATGCTGGTCGTGGTGGCGATCGTCAAACCCCTGGTATATTATTTCTTTGGGATCTACCGCCGACTGTGGCGTTACGCCAGCATCCGCGAACTCATTCTGATCTTATCCGCAGTGACAACAGCTTCCATGCTCGTCTCGGGGGCGATGATTGGATTGTTTGCTTCTGGGATGTTTTTTGGCTTCCCACGTTCCGTCCTGGTCATCGACTGGTTACTCTCCATGACCTTCGTCGGTGGTCTCCGGTTCACGTTCCGTGTCATGGCGGAGAGTTCTGCTTCATCCAATGGGTCTCTACTGACATCTCTGCGTAAGAAATGGGTCTTGGTGATTGGCGCTGGCGATGCGGGGGCGATGGTCGTGCGAGAACTGCAGAAAAACCCCCAATTGAATATGAAACCAATTGGTTTTTTGGACGATGATAAAGGAAAAAAAGACAGCAATATCCATGGCGTTCCTGTAATGGCGACACTGGATGAACTCGCTTATGTGCTCAGAACACGGCATGTCGATGAGGGGATCATCGCCATGCCAAGCGCATCTGGTAAAGTCTTACGAAAAGTTGCCGAGGTTTGTCGCCAGACCGGTGTCCCTTTTCGGACCATGCCCGGGTTATATGAGCTGCTGGGTGGAGCAGTCAGTGTCAGCCGCTTGCGTGAGGTGGATATCTCAGACCTGCTTCGTCGAGAAACCGTGAAAATGGATATGGATGTGTTAGGCGAAGATTTGCAAGACCGGATCGTGATGGTCACCGGCGCTGGTGGTTCGATAGGTAGTGAACTCTGCCGTCAGATCGCCCAACTCAACCCGAACAAGCTGATTATGCTCGGTCATGGTGAAAACAGCCTTTTCAGTGCTTTGTTGAGCTTGAAAGAGGGCTTTCCCACATTACCCATTGTTCCGGTGATTGCTGATGTGCGTGACTTGCCGCGTCTTTCAGTAATCTGCGAACGATGGCACCCCAATGTCATCTTTCACACTGCAGCCCATAAACACGTCCCGATGATGGAAAGCAATATTGAAGAAGCGATCACAAATAATATTTTAGGCACATACAACATCGTTAAAACTGCCCTGTCCCATGATGTTTCCCGGTTGGTGATGATTTCCACAGACAAAGCCATTCGTCCGGTGAGTGTAATGGGCGCCACCAAACGCATTGCGGAAATGTTGGTTTTAAATGCTTCCCGGCATTATCACAAAGCTTTCACCGTAGTGCGGTTTGGGAATGTGCTCGGCAGCCGGGGCAGTGTGGTTCCCCAGTTTGAACGACAGATTGCACGGGGGGGGCCGGTGACCGTCACCCATCCCAAGATGAAACGCTACTTTATGACCATCCCCGAAGCCGTACACCTGGTCTTACAAGCCTCCAATATGAGTGAGGGCGGGGAAAATTATATCCTGGATATGGGTCAACCAGTGAAGATCTTAGACCTGGCAGAAGACCTGATTCGCCTTTCAGGCTTGGAGCCTGGCAGGGATATTGAGATTATTTTTTCTGGCATTCGCCCCGGAGAAAAACTCAACGAGGACCTCTGGGATAAAGGCTTTGCCTACTCAAAAACAGCCCACCCGGATATTTACCAGGTTGACAGCGAGGAAGTCCTCTCTGTGGATGAACTTGAAGCGCTTGTGGACCGTTTGGTTTGCCTGGCCCAGGAAGGTAAACAGGAGGCAATCCGGGAACTGCTCAGTGAGACAATCCCTGGTGCCGCCATCAATCCTCGGGAAATTGACCTGGATATGGTAGAATAAGTTTTCACCGTCAAAGCAGGGGAATGCGATTATCAGATATTGCCGGTGGTTAGGCAATATCGAGTGTTTTAAGGAGACTATGGAATTATTGACAGCTGAGGAATGGGATCAGTTTACAGATCACCATCCAGAGACCCACATCCTGCAAACCTCAACATGGGGAAAGCTGAAGGCAGATTTCGGATGGTCGCCAAGATTCGTCCGCCAGGGACAGGCGGGCGCAATGGTCCTATTAAGAAACCTGCCATTAGGCCTTAAGGTAGCCTATATTCCCCGTGGCCCCGTTGGCGGTGGTGACTGGACAAACTTGTGGCGCGAATTGGATGAGTATTGCCAACAAGAACATTGTGTGTTTTTGCGTGTTGAGCCACACATCTGGCAACCGATTGCAGAGGAAGGCATCCTTCAAAAAATGCCTGGATTTATTGAAAGTCACCAGTCCGTCCAACCGCCACGTACCATCATCATCAACATTGAAGAGTCTGAAGACGAGATATTAATGGCGATGAAATCCAAAACCAGGTATAACATCCGCCTGGCAGATCGAAAAAATGTAATGATTCAGAAAAGTGCGGATGTGAAAACTTTTCATCAAATGATGCTTACCACCAGCAAACGCGACGAATTTGGCGTCCACAGCCTGGCTTATTACCAACGTGCCTATGAACTTTTTTCTGCCCGGGACGCCTGCGTGCTTTTAATCGCAAAATTTGAAGGTCAACCACTGGGTGGGCTGATAGCTTTCGCCCATGGGAATACAGCCTGGTATTTTTATGGCGCTTCAACCAATCAGGAACGCAATCGTATGCCGACTTATCTTTTGCAATGGGAAGCTATCCTCTGGGCAAAAAATAGGGGCTGTAAAGCCTATGACCTGTGGGGCGTACCCGATTACCCGGAAACCGTACTGGAAGAAACCTTCCTCGACCGCTCAGAGGGCCTGTGGGGCGTCTACCGCTTCAAGCGCGGCTTTGGTGGTGACATTCAGCGAACAGTTGGTACCTGGGACAAAGTCTACCGCCCACTCCTTTACAAGGTTTATCAGCTTTGGGCTAACCGCCGCACACCGCCTTCAACATAAGCAGGAGCCTGTTCTTTGGAATTATTGAACATCTCAGAGTTAACACACTGGAACGAACACATCCAACACCTTCCAGGTGCACATGCCCTTCAGACCCGGGAATGGGCCGATGTGAAGACTAAGTTTGGATGGACTCCCAACCCACTCTTATGGCAAAGCGAGTCAGGGGAGGTAAATGCAGCAGCACTTATCCTTCAACGGTCAATTCCAATCCGTCCCTTTCAGTTAAACCTATCTGTGATGTATGCGCCGCGCGGGCCGCTCTTGGATTGGTCAAACGAAGACCTTGCCCGACGTGTTCTGGACGACATCCAAGCCTTTGCAAAGCAAAACAAGGCGATTTTTGTCAAGATCGACCCCGATTTGCCTATCGGTTCTGGTATCCCGGGTGAAGATGAAGCCATTGACAACCCCGTCGGGTTATCTGTAAAAAGCGGTTTGAAAAAACGCAACTGGCATTTTTCAGCAGAACAAATTCAATTCCGCAACACGGTGATCATCGACCTGACTGAGAACGAAGATGCCATGCTGATGCGCATGAAATCTAAAACGCGCTATAACATCCGCCTGGCAAAACGCAAAGGTGTCACCGTGCGGGTGGGTGGCCTTGAAGATATCGACCTGCTCTATCAAATGTATGCCCACACCGCCGTCCG
>PWSY01000010.1 GCA_003563055.1 Anaerolineaceae bacterium
GTTGACCTGCAAGACCTGCCCTTGGGTGGGCACTACCGCTTGATGATGGTCTATGAAAAGATTGCTGGGTTGGCAACCGAATGGGGCACCAATGGCAACCTCGGACTGGTGGTGGGCGCCACTTTCCCGGATGCATTACGGCGTGTGCGGCAGCTAACACCCGACCAGTGGTTCCTGGCCCCAGGATTGGGTGCTCAGGGAGCAGACTTGAATTCAGCCCTAAGGGCCGGGTTGCGCGAAGATGGTTTGGGATTGTTGATTAATGTCAGCCGGGGGATTGCCCGTGCTGAGGACCCGGGACAGGCTGCGGCTGCCCTGATATCCCGCTTTCGGGAGGCACAGGGGGTTACCCGTCCTATCCAGGTTGTGCACAAGAAAAGAACTGCCCACCTAGTTGCGCCGTTGATTGAAGGCCTGCTTTCAATGGGTTGTGTTCGTTTTGGTGAATTCACCCTAAAATCGGGGCTGATTTCGCCTATTTATATTGACCTTCGACGACTGGTATCCTTCCCGGGTTGGATGACCCAGGTGGCGGCTGCTTATGTTCGACATTTGCAGACCTTGAAATTTGACCGGCTGGCAGGTTTGCCCTATGCAGCCTTACCGATTACCACGGCCATCAGCTTACAGGGCAATTGGCCGATGATTTACCCTCGCAAAAGCACCAAGAATTACGGTACGGCAGCAGATATAGAAGGCATCTTTCATCCTGGTGAAACCGTGGTCGTGATTGATGACCTGGCGACCACAGGTGGCAGCAAGTTTGAAGCAATTGATAAGTTGACTGCTTCAGGATTGAAAGTTGAGGATGTGGTTGTGCTCATTGACAGGGAATCCGGTGCGAAAGAGGCTTTGGCAAAAGCCGGTTACCGGATGCACGCCTTATTCACCCTTACTCAGCTGCTGGATTTCTGGGAAGAGACCGAGCGATTACCAGCCGAGCAGATTGAGCGAACCCGGGAATTCTTGCAAAAATCAGCACCCCGATAAGGGAAGTGATGTTCCGAACTCGAAACTATCGGTATCACAACGAGCAAGTTGTGTTGTTCCTGACGCTCCTGCTGGTGCTGGGCGTGATTGTGCTTACCTCGACGATCACGTTTTGCTTAAGTGGTGTGTTCATCCTGGCTATGTTTGTGTTAAGCGGGATGATGATCCATTCTCATCATCAAGCTTTGATGCGCAGTACCTTTCCGGTCACCCCCTTGCGAACGCCAGAACTGGCCCTGTTGGTGGATGAATGTTCTCGAAAACTACAACCCGGGTCGGTGGATATATTCCTGGCCAACAAAAACCAGATTAATGCCTATACCTTTGGTATCACCAGTCCAAAGGTCCTGGTGCTGTATACCCCCCTGCTGCGGGTGATGCAAGCGGGGGAACTTAAATTCATTATGGGCCATGAGATGGGTCATGTCGCCCTGGGGCATACCTGGCTGAACACCATCCTGGGTGGTATGGCTGGTATTCCCGCACCCTTTGGGGCAGCCGTATTGCTCTATGCGGCTTTTCGTTGGTGGAATCGCATGTGTGAGTTCTCTGCAGACCGGGCAGGTTTACTGGCCTGCGGGGATATCAACCAGGCCACCGCTGCACTGGTCAAATTAGTTGCGCCAGAAGTGCGCAGCCAGAAAGATATTGAGCGGGCGTTAGCGATGATCAATGCAGCCGATGGGGCCGTATCCAGCCGGATGGCGGAAGCCTTCCAGACCCACCCCATGTTGATCCGTCGGATTAATAAGCTACGAGATTTTGCCCAGACAGCCCACTACCGGCAATTGCAAGCAGGGGTTAACCGAAACCTTTCGTCGGCATCTGTTCAATCTCACCAGGGTGAATATCTGGGGGCATATCCAAGCAAAAAACACCAACCTGTAAAGCTAGAGTCACCCCCTCACCATGACCTTTTACAACGCGAAACGACACAGCAAAATCAGGTACAGCCAAAGCCTTTACAAGAAAATCAACCGCAGGAAACCCTGTCAGCACAGGAGCGTTGGCCCTGGTTAAAACCCCACGAGCCACCCGGTGACAAAAACCAGACTGGTCCTTAAAAAACATCCCCATTTACGCAATGATTGCAGTTATAGGGGGATATAAAACAGCAGGCTGAAATTATTTCAGGCAATGCTCCAAACTTCGGAAGGTTTCTTGGGAAAAAGTGTATTTATCAGGTTTCGGTTCTCCTGGCTGGAAGCATAACAATCGGGGTAGATATGATGCAATTCTTCCATGCTGCGGTGACCAAACAGCAGGTTCAGGAATACCAACGGTGAGAAAGCGCCAGTCGAGGAATCTGGACCCTCAAGCCCAAATGTTTTGATCTCTTCTAAACGGCCATTATTGAAGGATAAATTCAAGCCATCACGATAGAAATTGAGTTTAACCTTGCCGTGATAGTGGGCAAAAGCAGACCCTACCAGGCGCGCTTCGAGCACAGGGGCTATTTTTTTAATGAAGGCGGTCAAATCGGGGACCCGGATAAAAAAGGCATAGGGCTTGCTTTCTCGCGTCAGCCTAGAAGCGACCACATCATAGGCTGGGTGCTCGCCGCCCAACCAGAAGCCAAACATGTTCTGCGGTTCACCCTGTTCCTTTCCCAACGCTTCTCCTTTTTCCCACAGAAACCGAATCACGCTGGGGGTGACCGCTGCCCAGGAAGCGCTATGGGATAATTCGTAGACGGTTAGGGTTGAGTTTGGACCCCATTTGATGGGTGGTATGCCGATGAAGCCAACCGGTTGGCCCGCATTGTTTTCGATGATATAGATCTCGCGTCGATCGATGTTATACTGACGTTTGCCGGTGATTTCGTGATGCCAGGTTGCCTGGTCCCAGACGGCATGTACCATCCATCGCTGGCAGGCAGTATTATAGGTTTCCATCAGGAAGGGGATATCCTCAGCAGTGGCAACCCGGAATGTGTGGGTTTCTTCTTCCCCCTCCTTTAATTTGGGGACGTCGGTTTGGAAACCAGAGCGGCCGCCGCCCAGGTCAAGCGTCATTTCATAGCCAAAAAGCCGATAGTAATAAGGGATGCCGGTGATGGCCTGAAACAGTTCGCCTCGTTCTTCACTCCATGCATGCAGGATCTCAAATTGCTTGCGTATGAGGCCGCGCTGGCGATATTCCTTTTTCGTGGCGACCAGTTCTGGGCGGCCAACTTTGACTGGAATGCCTTCGAAAGACCAGGTTTGTGAGATCAGGCAGCTTGTTGAGATAATTTCCCCACTAGCGGTCTCTTCCACAATGATAAAGTCGCCTGTGTCAAAGGTGGGCCCATCACCGCTGATCAGGTCGAGGGTCCAATCTTCCAGACCTTTGCCATCCCATTCGCCCTCGCCATGGATTTCTTTGTTAAATTTGGCCAATGGCTCAGCATCTTCTGGGGTTGCATGGCGGATAATGAGGCCGTCACCCAGGTCACGAATAATTTCTTTGCTCATCCTGATTTGCTCCTTGTCACTTAGAGGTTCTAAGATTGTAATTCATTTTTGGTTATCTTTTCAGCGGTATACTTACCTGGATAAATTGGTGCTGACAATGAAACTTAAATTTAATATCTTTTACTTTGTTCAATACTTTTCACTGGGAATCATTGGTCCGTACCTGGCTGTTTACCTTAATGAGAAGGCCTTCTCAGGGGGGCAAATCGGATTGTTGCTTGGCTCGATGCCGATTGTAATGATCGTGTGTCAGCCTGTATGGAGTTATCTCAGTGATTTAATGAATACAAGGCGGGTGTTACTGCTGGTTGGCTGCCTGGGGGTTGCTGTCGCGTCGATTGGCTTAGGTGCAGCAGAGACCTTTCCGATTGCATTCCTATGGGCGCTGCTATTTTCTGCTATGCGGGCACCTATTGCGCCTGTTGGCAATGCGGCTGCGCTGGATTATCTTGAGGAATCAGGCCGACCTGGCGATTATAGCCTGGTCCGCCTTTGGGGGTCGTTTGGGTTTGGTGTTTCGAGTATGCTCTTGGGGGGTCTTTTTTTGGACCAAATTGTGATTTACTTCACCTGGTTTTTAGCGGTGATGTACTTATTACTGGCAGGGTTGAGTTTGCTTTTACCTGAAAGGAGGGAGGCATTAATAATTTCAGAATTCAGTGGCCTTCAATTTCTCAGGCAGAATCCTAATTTCACGGTATTTTTGCTAGCCAGTGTCTTTATTGGCGGCACAATGGGAATTTATAATGCGTATATGACCCTTTTCCTCAAATCAATTCATGCCTCATCCTGGCTAATCGGATTGACGGTTTCTTTGCAGGCTCTATTAGAAATACCGATGATGATGGTTGTGCCTTTTTTATTAACCCGGTTTTCTATGCGTCGGCTGATCGCAGTGGGGGCGATCGCTTTGCCCATCCGCTGGATTCTTTATTTCATTATCAGGCAGCCAGGTTGGATTGTTCCTACCCAATTATTACACGGCATTGCTATCGTGAGTTTCTTCGTGGTGGGTGTGACCTTTATTGATCAGCATATCAGTCCAAAATGGCGAGCTACTGGTCAGGGTTTATATTCGACAGCATTAAGCGGGATCGGCACAGGTGTGGGCGTATACCTGGCCGGGATTGTATTTGAGAGATTTGAGATTCGTTCCATTTGGCTGCTAACGTTGGTTTTAGGTTTGATTGGATTGGCATTATTATTGTACGCTTTCAACCGATTGGCAAAAATGGGTGGTTGACCCAGGTCCTGTGCCCTTACCCTTAAAAAACAGAACATAAGAGAGGGGATTAATACAAAACCCCGGGAAATGATCATCCCATCCTCCCGGGGTTTGTGGTTAAATTATTGGCGCTTATGCCAAATTCTCCAATGCGGTGACCATCTCTTCAATAACGTCATAACCGCCCTGCCAGAATTCTGCGGTGGTGACGTCGATGCCGGCCTTATTAAGTAATTCTATCGGCGCAATCGAACCGCCAGCAGCCAGGATTTCCATATAGCGAGGTTTGAAGGCGTTGCCCTCTTCCTGGTATTGTTTATAAAGTGAAAGCACCAGCAACTGCCCGAAAGCGTAGGCATATACATAGAAGGGGACATTGTAGAAGTGTGGAACCATTACCCATTCCCAGCGGAACTCATCAGAAATCTCTACCGAATCGCCAAATTCGCTTTTGAGGTTGGCTAAATAAGCATCTGCAATGTCACTCACCTGCGCGCCTTTTGTGATTAAATCATGGGCTGTTTTCTCAAACATGGAGAAATAGTTCTGGCGCAGAATGGTGGCAAAGGCATCATCCATTTGTCGGAAAAGCAGGTCGCGCCTGACGGCCTGGTTGGTTTCCTGGGCCAGAAGCTTATCAACCAGCATCATTTCACCAAAAGTCGAGGCGGTCTCAGCCAGAGGCAGGCAAGCATGCTGGGTTAAAGCGCTGTGCTCCTGTGCCATCAGCGAGTGAATCCCGTGACCCAATTCGTGGGCCATTGTGGCAACATCATCGGGACGTCCCTGGTAGTTGAGCAATACCCAAGGGGTCAGGTCTGGGGTGATGGTGGCACAGAAAGCGCCGCTCATTTTGCCTTTACGTACTTGGCTGTCAACGTGATGGGTATTAAAAATTTGTTGAGCCATATCAGCAAACCTGGGGTCAAATTCCAGGAAGGACTCCAGGACAATGTCGGCTGCCTCGCTGAAATCGTATTTCTTGTCGGACTTTTCGACCGGGGCATAAATATCGTAGCGCCGCAACTTATCCATGCCGATGCGCCCGGCCTTTAATCGGAAGAAGCGGTGGAAATGGCCGGTATTCTGGCGGGTGACTTCCAACAGCGTTTCTACAACCTCATCCGGGATGTCGTTCACCAGGTTACGGACGGCGATCGGCGATTTGAAACCGCGCAAATTGACATTTTCATTTCGCCAATCACGCACTACGGCCTGATAAATTTGCCCGAGGATGGGGGCATCGCCCTCGTAAACGCGGAAGAGTTCCTGGTAGGCTCGGGCACGAATATCAGGGTCTGGTTCCCGTACCAGGGCCATCAATTCACCACGAGTTAATTCTTGCTCCCCGTCATCAATCTTGATATTGAAGCTGTAGCGGTTAGTGATTGAGTCGTAAAGCATATTGAGGGCATTGACACCGGTTACATCTTTGATATTGATGATTTTCTCTTCGGGTTCACTCAGGGTGAAATCCTTGAAATTCCGCATGGCAACCAGCCAGTAATGATAGTCACCAGAAGCTTTCAGCAAACGTTGAGCGTTTTTATCATCCAACGCCTTCCACCACAGGTTGAAAAATAGAGTCTGATTGCTCATCTCAGCCTGGAACTGGTTCACACGGGCAACGGCTGACTGGGCTTGTTGATCCTGTGTGTCCGCTGCAAAGGATAATTGTGCAAAACCGTCCAACCGCACCATTAATCGGTAAAAGTGTTCATATTCTTCTACCAGGTTGATGAACAGATCTTCACTGATGTCTTCCGTGAGTTGCTCACGATAAGTCTGAAAGCCTTGTACACTTTTTGTGATTTCTTCGAAGGTTGCTTCATACTTGGGGTCATCAAAGCCCTGGTAGAGATCTTTCAGGCGCCAGGATGTTTGGGAATAGGTTTTTGAATCTGTCATTGAAATTTTCCTTTTCGTTTGTGGGTTGTGGCCCGTTGGATTTATTGGGATGATTCCCGTCTGATTTGTTCACGTAATGTGTCTATTGGCTGCCGCTGTTGGGTTGTTTCGTCCCAGAAGAACCATAGCTTCCAACCATTGCTGGGGCTGTTTCTGATCATTTTGGCGACCTGGTGAATTGAGCCGCGCTGGTTCTGATGCGAAAGGGTGCCATCTGCCAGCACCTTGGCAGTGATGTCGCCCTTTGCGCCAAAGTAAAGCTCTTGCCCGGGTGTCAACAGGCCATTTTCAATCAGCACGCCAAAGGGGATCCTTTTCCGCAGCCTAGGGTTGGGTGTTGTATAGATTGTCGGGTCAATATCCAGTTGCTTAAATGCCGCCAATCGTTTTTTGGCCAACCGGGCATAGGACTGATCGACTTCGATCCCAATAAAATGGCGGTTGAGTTTACGGGCAACGGCACCGGTCGTGCCTACGCCAAAGAAGGGGTCCAGGATGACATCTTCTGGGTTTGAGCTGGATAGGATCACGCGGTAGAGCAGGGCTTCCGGCTTCTGGGTAGGATGTGCTTTTTCGCCATCAATATCCTTTATCCGCTCTTTGCCCGTACACAGGGGGATGTACCAGTCACTGCGCATTTGCTGGTCATCATTCAGCCCTTTCATGGCATGGTAATTGAAGGTGTACCTGGCCCCTTTTTCTTTTTGCACCCACAGGAGCGTCTCATGGGCATTGGTATAGCGCACGCCATGAAAATTTGGCATGGGGTTGGCCTTAACCCAGATGATATCATTTAGAATCCAAAAATGGAGGTCCTGAAGGATTTTTCCCACCCGGTAGATATTATGATAGGAGCCAATGACCCACAGGGTGCCGGTAGGTTTTAATACCCGGCGGCAGGCTGTGAGCCATTCGAGGGTAAAAGAATCATAATGGCTGAAATTATCGAATTGGTCCCATTCCGCATCGACAGCATCCACTTTGGTCTGATCCGGACGCCAGAGCTCCCCTGCCAACTGAAGGTTGTAGGGCGGGTCAGCAAAGATCAGGTCAACGGTGTTCTCAGGCAGCTGTGCCAATACCTGGCGGCAGTCGCCAATCAGCACCTGGTCAAGGGGAAGTGTTGGTTTAATGGTTGCCATAGCTGTCTTTATTTTATCGGTTTTTGGCTGGTTTGGGGCAGCAGTTTTGTTTCTGTTGGTTTATCGCATCTAAATAAAGGGCACAACCGTGGATTTCAATCGGTTATAATCTTAGTCTGTATGGTGCCTTCTGATGACAGAAAAGAGCCTATGATAGCTACAATCAATCACCGTCCCTTGCCAAAACGCTGGCGGATCCACCACCGGATTCCCAGGGATGCCGACCGTGCACTCAATGATTTCTCACCCCTCTTGCGCCAGTTGTTATATAACCGGGGTTTCACAGATGGCGAAACAGCCACCCGTTTTCTTGAGGGAAGCGTAAGTTTTACAACCGATCCTTTTCTTTTACTTGGCATGGAGGCGGCTGTCTCTCGGCTCAGGACGGCTGTGGTTGAGGCTGAAAATATTGCCGTCTATGGTGATTATGATGCTGATGGGGTCACCGCGACGGCCCTCCTGGTTGACTTCCTGTCCGCTCTGGGTGTGGAAGCCCGGGCGTATATCCCCAACCGCTATAATGAGGGGTATGGGCTGAATGAAGAGGCAGTCCAACAATTAGCAGATGAGGGCATTCATTTGATCATCACGGTGGATTGCGGCGTTCGGGCGGTTAAAGAAGCAGCTTTGGCTGCGGCGCAAGGGATGGATTTGATCATCTGCGACCATCATCAACCAGGGCTGACACGCCCGTCGGCAGTGGCGGTAATTGATCCTAAACAAAGGGGTGATTCATACCCAGAGAAAGATTTGGCGGGTGTTGGCCTGGCCTATAAGTTGGTACAGGCCTACCTGACAGCTCACCCCCAGGCTGGGGTCAATCCGGATGACTGGCTGGATTTGGTGGCCATCGGCACCGTGGCAGACCTGGCCCCACTTCGAGGAGAGAATCGCATGTTGGTGCGGGCTGGGCTGGAAAAGATCCGCCACAAACCCCGGCAGGGGACTTATTCTCTGGCCCAGGTGGCGGGGATTGATTTGGCAAAATGTACCGCTGTCAATATCGGCTTTGGGTTGGGGCCGCGCTTGAATGCTGCCGGCCGGCTGGATTCAGCGCTCAAAGCTCTTTCATTGCTGATCACTCAGGACATAGCCGTGGCTGGCAACTTGGCCCAGGAATTGGACAGTTTTAATAAAGATCGCCAGTTGATGACCCAGGCTATTCGGGATGAGGTGGCTGCTCGGGTTCTGGCAGAAGACCCGGACGCATTGCTTTTCTTTGCCTCAGATCCCAATTTCAGTGAGGGTGTGGTGGGGTTGGCAGCCTCTCGCCTCACAGAAGCCTATTATCGCCCTTCAATTGTTGCCCACGAGGGGGAAGCCCACACCATTGCTTCCTGTCGATCAATCCCCGAATTTCATATTACAAGTGCGTTGGATGCTTGTACTGATTTGCTGGTCAGGCATGGCGGGCATGCTGCCGCAGCCGGTTTTACTGTCCGCAATGAGGATAAAGAGGCCCTGGTGGCCCGCTTAAGGGCCATCGCCCAGGACCAGCTTGGTGAATTAGAGCTCCTGCCAACGCTCGACATTGACCGGGAGATTTTACTGGAAAAATTAGACCCCAGGTATATCCCCGGGATATTGGAGAGCATCAATTTGCTGGAGCCGACGGGGGTTGGCAACCCGGCCCCGCTCTTTGCTTCGAAAAATGTGGCTGTGCGGTATTCAAGAGCTGTCGGCCGAGAAGGGGCCCACCTTAAACTGGATCTCAAAGCCGGCAAGAATATTTTTGATGGGATTGCATTCCGGTTGGGTTATTGGGCGGAAGAACTGCCAGACCAGATTGATATTGCTTACCGATTTGAAGTGAATGTTTATAATGGCAGGAGCAATTTGCAACTGAATATCAAAGATATTCAAGCCTCGGCGTAATTGGGGCATCAACAATTTTTGATTTACCTGCATAACCAAAATCGTTGAGCCTGGTTCCACATTAACCCACCTTATTACCTTGCAGACTGAGCAGTTACATTTTTTCAGACATTATTTCCTCCAGATGAATGGCTGTGTTCCATTTGATTACATCAAGAAAGAAATCCCGAAAGCCTTAATGGTGTGAGTGGGTGAAGACCAATATTATTGTTTCAAGCAGCTTTTGAGTGGCTTATAATTAGGCCCATGTTGCTCACATTTGTTTTAACTGCCATCACCATCGGATTCTCCGCCGGGGTTACACCAGGCCCGCTGCAGGCAGTCTTCCTATCCTATGCTATCAAAGGCGGTTGGAAAAAGGCACTCCCGGCTGCCTTTGCACCCTTATTAACAGACGGCCCGGTTATCCTGCTGGTATTATTGATCCTTAATAACCTACCGGATACTTTTTTGCGGTTTCTTCAAATTGGCGGTGCAATTTTTATATTTTTCCTGGCTTGGGAATCCTTTAAAGCCTTCCGACAGTTTCGCGAGATTGAAACTGGACAGGAAACAAATGGGTTTCAAACCCTGTTGAAAGCGGCTTTGATGAACTTGCTCGGGCCTGGCCCATGGCTTTTTTGGAGCCTGATTAACGGCCCGAATCTCTTGCAATTATGGGCGGTCTCACCCTGGTGGGGTGTGGTTTATCTGGTTTGTTTTTACGGGGTGTTTATTCTGACCAATATTGGGCTGATCCTGCTTTTTGCCAGCATGCGGCGCATGGGTGAGCAAGTGCGGAAAAGCTTGCTGCTGGTATCTGCTGTGGTATTAGCGGGGTTTGCAGTTGTTCAATTGCTGCAAGGATTGCAGTGGATTTAATAAGGGCAGGTGTGGTAAATTGTCTGACAGTTCAATTATGGTAAACTAGGTGAAATTAACCAAGGTTTAGATAAAGGTTTCATATGTTCCCAGCGGCCCCCAAAAAGGTTGTTCAATCCGTTCAGCGGATTCTGGATTACGACCCGATATTCATTGACACCGAAACAACAGGTATTACTGAACAGGATGTGGTTATTGAAATCGGTGTGGTAGATTTGGGGGGTCAGACTTTGTTTGAATCGCTGTTTGCTCCCCCCATCCCCATACCGGCTGATGCAACGGCCATTCATGGCATCACGGATAGCATGGTGGCGAATGCGCCCAGCTGGAAGGATGCATGGGAGGATTTAGTACAGGTTTTAGAAGGTCGCTTCGTTGGTATATATAACGCTGCGTTTGACCTGCGTCTGATGAAGCAGACTCATAATCGTTACTGGTTGGATTGGCCCATGGATGATAGATATTTCTTCTGTGTGATGAATCTCTACGCTGCTTTTTATGGCCAGGTTAATCAACACGGCCGGGGGTATCGACTGCATAAACTTGAGACCGCGGGCGCCTCCTGTGGGATTCCATTGCCCAATTCGCATCGGGCAGTGGATGACGCTTTGCTTACCGCTGAACTGTTTAAATATATGGCTGAATATGAGCATTGACTTGTTTTGGAGATGAAGATGTCGATTATGTACCCGAAAACGAAAATGGTAGACCTGATTGAAGAATTACATGGACATGAGGTGTCTGACCCTTATCGTTGGATGGAAGACCTGGATAGTGGTGAGCTCCGTGAGTGGATTGAAGCTCAGAATGCCCTAACTTTTGGTTTTTTAGAAAAATCTCCCCTGCGAAAGAAGATACTCAATCGCATGACTGAATTGTGGAATTATGAGAAGTATTCTCCCCCTTATAAAAAAGCCGGGCGTTATTTCTTTGCCCATAATGACGGTTTACAGAACCAGGATGTGCTTTATTGGATGGAAAGCCTTGACAGCGCGCCCAAAATATTATTAGACCCGAACTCCCTATCGGTAGATGGCACAGTGGCCTTGGGTGGCGCAGCGGTCAGTCGCGATGGTCGTTACCTGGCATACGGTATTGCCGATGCCGGCTCTGACTGGCAGACCTGGCATGTCCGACAGGTGGATGATGGGGTGGATTTAGAAGATACGGTCGCATGGGTTAAGTTTTCTGGGGCCAGCTGGGACGCCGAGAATAAGGGTTTTTATTACAGCCGTTATGATGCCCCCGTGGGTGATGCCCTCAAGCAGGCAAATTATTATCAGAAGCTGTACTTCCATAAACTGGGTACACCCCAGTCACAGGATGTGCTGGTTTATGAACGCCCAGACCAGAAAGAATGGGGGTTTAATGGTGAGGTTACCGAGGATGGTCGGTACCTGATTATTTACGTGTGGCACGGAACGGCATCAGAAAACGGTGTATTTTACCTTGACCTGTCTCAGCCAACGGCTGAAGTGACGGCCTTATTACCCGATTTTGATGCGGCTTATGAAATGGTTGGCAATGATGGTAAACGTTTCTTTTTCAAAACAGATCATGCTGCACCTCAAAACCGGTTGATTGCTATAAACATTGATCAACCTCATCCTGATCAATGGCAAGAGCTGATCCCTGAGTCTGATGATAAGCTGGAATTTGTTGATTTCGTTGGGGGACGGTTTATCTGTACTTATTTGCATCACGCAGCGCACCAGGTGCGGTTTTTTAAGACGGACGGCACAGCAGATGGAGACCTGGATTTGCCCGGTCCCGGCACAGTGATTGGCTTCAGTGGACACAGTGATGATCCTGAGACCTTTTTCAAATTCTCCAGCTTTATGACCCCTGGCACGGTCTACCGTCTGAATATTGACTCACGAAAGATTGAGACCTTTCGTGAGCCTGATCTTGCCTTTGACCCGGAAATGTATGTGACTGAGCAGGTGTTTTATGAAAGTAAGGATGGCACCTGTGTGCCCATGGTTATCAGTCACCGTAAAGACCTTGAAATTAATGATGATACTCCCACCTATTTATATGGCTATGGGGGCTTTAATATCCCACTGCCCCTCAGTTTTAGCGTGCCAAATCTCGTTTGGATGGAGATGGACGGTATTTACGCCCAGGCACATCTGCGGGGTGGGGGTGAGTACGGACGCAATTGGCACGAGGGTGGCATGAAGAGACACAAACAAAATGTGTTTGATGACTTTATCGCAGCCGCTGAATTCTTAATCGATAGAGGATATACGTCCAAAAAGCACCTGGCCATCGGTGGGCGCAGTAACGGCGGTCTGCTGGTAGGTGTCTGTATGACCCAACGCCCTGACCTTTTTGGTGTCTGTTTGCCAAATGTGGGTGTGATGGATATGCTTCGGTTTCATAAATTCACCATCGGCTGGGCATGGGTGTCAGATTATGGTTCACCTGAAACACCAGAAGATTTTGAGGTGTTGAGGGCTTATTCACCTTACCATAATATCCAGGCGGGTGAACACTATCCACCGACGATGGTGCTCACAGGAGACCATGATGACCGGGTTTTCCCGGCCCATAGTTTTAAATTTGCCGCAGCCTTGCAAAAGGCCCAGGCCGGGGACGCGCCCATTATCATCCGCGTTGAGACCAGGGCCGGTCATGGTGCCGGGAAGCCAACCGCAAAGCTGATTGAGGAATTTTGTGATATGTGGACTTTTGCACTGGCGAACCTGTCTTGACGTTGGCCCCAGTGCATATTGTGACAAGCTGGGAAAGAAATCCGCTTTCAATTGTCAAGGATCATTATCCATAAAGGATGTTTAGCAATGCCAAATCAACCGTCTCAAACCTCAGATAACGCGAATAAGAGCACAAACCGCCTGGTTCTGTGGGTGCGCATTTTAGCGGTCCTTTTTCGGGTGTTAATAATTGCAGGGCTTATTTCATTGGCTGTTGTGGTCGTCAGTATGATCATTTTTCCAACCAATGGATTCTGGTTGTTTTTGATCCCATTGGGATTAATTGCCCTGGGGATAATCCTGGCTCGATTGGAGTATCACTTTCATTTACGTTTGTACGCGCAGCAAAACAGCCACAGAAAGGACGAGGGGAAAAATCTCGAGGACGCGGATGTCTGAAAGGCTGAAATAGAACATGCCACACCTCTTTCTTTTTCTGTCATCTTTCCTTGTCAAAAATTCAAGGTTAATTATTGTTAAACATAACGTTGGATGCACGTAGCAGCATCTCTTATTTACTTGCCTATTATTCACCTTAATTATTGGATCGCGTAAAAAATTGGATAATAATAAATTCTTGCTTGGTGACCAGCTTGACAATGATTGCTGGTGGCTTATAATAAACACATGAACAGATGCTCATGTATTCAGGAGTAACGCTTGAATAAAGCTGACAGATACTTACCTGGATTCGGCGATGGTGGGTTGTCTGAAGAGGTGATCTTTGCCATGGCAGAGGGTTTCAAAGCCCTGGCTGACCCCACCCGGCTTCGAATATTAGCCTTACTTTATAGCCGTGAGAGGCGTGTGTCTGACCTGGCAAATTACCTGGCAGTCTCCCAAAGTGCTGTCTCGCACCAGTTGCGGCTTTTAAGGAGTTTAAATATCGTTCGTTATCGCAAAGAAGGCCGTGAGGTATTTTATGACCTGGCCGATGACCATGTGCGTGATATTCTGGCTCAAACGCTTGAGCATATCTTGTATGATTGAGGAATAAAACATTAATGGTAGAAACAAGATTAAAGATTACTGGTTTGGATTGTGTTGATTGTGCCAATAGTTTAGAATCAGCTGTCGCAGCATTGCCCCAGGTGGAAGAGGCAAAGTTGCATTTTTTTGATGGGGTGTTAATGGTGCGGGGTGCTGTTGATCAAAAGAATTTGCGCAAGGTGATCACTAAATTGGGTTACGGCGTAGATGATGGTCAGCACAAGCTGAGGACGCCTGTTGAAGAACCTAATAGTTTATTTGGTTTCTGGCGGTATCTCTTCTTGCGAGTGGAGACCCGTTTTGCAATCCTGGCCATGGCCGTGGCAGTGCTGGCACTGGTGCTTTCATGGTTGGGAACGCCAGCCCGGGTGGTAATAACACTGCGTATCAGCGCCCTGGTTTTGGCAGGCTGGCCGATCGCACGTAGTGGCTTGATGCATTTATGGGTCAACCGAAGTTTTAATATCAATTTTTTGATGACATTGGCTGGAGTTGGTGCTGTGGTGATTGGTGAGTATTCAGAGGCGGTTGCCCTGATTTTGCTTTTTGCCCTGGCAGAGGCGTTGGAAGGATTCACCAATGAGCGGGCCCGCAACGCTTTGTCGCAGTTGACAGACCTTGCACCCACACACGCTGTCAAACTTGACCAGGGTCATGAAAGCGTTGTAGCGGTTGAAACCCTGTCTGTTGGTGACCGGATAATCATTCGGCCCGGTGAGCGCATCCCCCTGGATGGTGTCGTAATCGAGGGTCAAAGTGATATCAACCAGGCACCGATTACGGGTGAAAGCATGCCGGTGTGGAAGGGTGTTGGCGAAGACGTTTTCAGCGGCACAGTCAATGGAAATGGCCGGCTGGTGGTAGCGGTATCCAGGTTGGTGGCTGACAGTACACTGCACCGAATCATTGCAATGGTGACGGAGGCACAATCCCGTCGTTCTCGAAGTCAAAAATTTATTGACAAGTTTGCCAGGTATTACACCCCGGCCATGGTGGTGATGGCTGTTATGATTGCCATCATCCCACCCTTATTTTTGGGTCAGCCCTTGTTAAATCTGGCCGATGGGACTCGGGGTTGGCTATACCGAGCACTGGCACTGTTGGTGATCAGTTGCCCTTGCGCTCTGGTGATTTCAACACCGGTGACCATGGTGGCGACACTGATCAGGGCTGTACGGGAAGGCGTGCTTTTCAAGGGCGGCATCTTCATCGAAAAATTAGCCACTATTGACGCCTTTGCCTTTGATAAAACGGGTACGCTGACCTGTGGTTTGCCAAAGGTTGTGGATAGTAAAGATTTGGCATGTTTGGGCGGGGTGGATTGCGACCCCTGTAATGATTTGATCGCGCTGGCATATGCACTTGAGCGCCACAGCACCCACCCCCTGGCAGAAGCGATAGCGGCAGAAGCTGAAAAACGAGGTGTGACGGATTGGTATCCCCCGGCTCAAAACCTGGTAACTCGCGGTGGGATGGGTTTGGAGGGGCAAATTAATGGCCGTCGGATGGCCATCGGCAGCCGCAGGTTGTTTGTAGAAGAACACGACATCCCTGCCATGGTGCGGGCTTGGGTTGACCAGGCCGAATCAGCCGGCAAAACAGCCATGCTGTTGTGCGATGGTGA
>PWSY01000150.1 GCA_003563055.1 Anaerolineaceae bacterium
GCCCGGTGAAGGATTGCTCCATTGTGCAAATAACCTCCGGTTCTCCTTCGGCAATGATCTCACCGCCAGCGTCACCGCCCTCCGGGCCCAGATCGATGATCCAATCGGAGACCTTGATGATGTCGAGGTTGTGCTCAATGATCACCACCGTATTTCCCTCATCGACCAGCCGCTGTAGAACCTCAATCAATCGATGCACGTCGGCCGCATGCAGGCCGACCGATGGTTCATCCAACACATACAGCGTGCTGCCAGTTGAACGGCGGGGAAGCTCCTTGGAGAGTTTTACGCGTTGGGCTTCACCGCCAGAAAGGGTTGTGGCAGACTGCCCCAAGCGGATATAGCCCAGCCCTACGTCTTGAAGCGTTTCCAATCGCCGGATGATCTTCGGAAAGGCTTCAAAAAACAGCGCCGCAGCATCGATGGTTAAATCCAATACATCGGCAATGCTTTTATCTTTGAACAGAATCTGCAGTGTTTCCCGATTGTAGCGTGAGCCGTGACACACATCGCAGGGCACATAGATGTCTGGCAAGAACTGCATTTCGATTTTAAGTTGCCCCTGGCCAGAGCATGCTTCACAGCGACCGCCTTTGACATTAAAGCTGAAGCGGCCTTTTTTATACCCGCGCATCTTGCTCTCGGGCAGCTCGGCAAACAGGTCGCGGATGGTGTCGAATAGGCCTGTGTAGGTGCCCGGGTTAGAGCGGGGGGTGCGGCCAATCGGTGACTGGTCGATATTGATGATCTTGTCGATATGCTCAATGCCTTCAAGGGAGTCAAAGTCACCGGGATTGGCACGGGCGCCATGCAGCTGGCGCGCCAAAGATCGATAAAGGGTGTCGATCAACAGGGAAGATTTGCCCGATCCGGATACGCCGGTGATGCACACAAATTTACCCAAGGGGATATCGAGGGTGACATTTTTAAGGTTATTCTCCCTGGCGCCTTTCAGCAGCAGGTGTTTGTGGTTTCCGCCCCGTCTTTTCTCAGGCACGGGCACGAACATGCGCCCAGAAAGGTAAGCGCCAGTCAATGAGGTGGGATGGTTGATGATATCTTCAGGTGGGCCTTCAGCCACGATCTCACCACCGTGGTCACCCGCACCCGGCCCCAGGTCGACGATCCAATCGGCCCGGCGGATGGTTTCTTCATCATGTTCCACAATCAAGACGGTGTTCCCCAGGTCGCGCATCTCCTCCAGTGTGACCAGCAGGCGGTCATTATCGCGCGGGTGCAGACCAATAGACGGCTCGTCAAGCACATACAGCACACCCATCAGCCGTGACCCAATTTGGGTCGCCAGGCGGATGCGTTGGGCCTCGCCGCCAGAGAGTGACCCGGCAGATCGCTGCAGGGTCAGGTAGTCCAGGCCGACATTGACCAGGAAGCCCAGGCGTGCTTTGATCTCCTTTAAAATACGCTCACTGATCAGCCGATCGCGCTGGCTGAAAGGTGAGGACTCAGCGGATATTTGCTCAATCCATTCCATACTGCGCCGAACGGGCCAGTTGGTAACTTCGATGATGTGTTTGCCATCAATCGTCACCGCCAGGGCTTCTTGACGAAGACGGTTTCCACCACAGGTCTGGCAGGGCTGGTCACTCATAAATTCAGATATCTTGCCGCGAATGTATTCGGAATTTGTCTCGCGGTATCGTCGCTCCAGGTTGTTAATCACCCCTTCGAAAGAAGCTGTAAAAGCACTTTTACGCCCATTACGACCGGTGAATTCCACTCGCATTTCTTTCCCGCCGGTACCATAAAGAATCTTATCCAGTTTTTCATCCGCAATGGACTCCACAGGCGCTTCCAGGTCAATCCGGTAATGTTCCGCCACGGCTTCCAGCATCTGCCAGTAGTAGCCGCCATCATCTTTGGGACCATCCCAGGATGCATCCGCGATTGCCCCATCCATCAACGAGACCGAGCGGTCTGGGATCAGCAAGTGGGGGTCAATTTCCTGGCGGCTGCCCAGCCCCTGGCATGTGGGGCAGGCGCCGTGGGGCGTGTTGAAGGAAAAGGTGCGCGGTTCTATCTCGGTGATGATGCTGCCGTGTTCGGGGCAGGCCAGGTGCTCCGAGAATTGGATATCACGGGGCGCCTCATCCGATAATAATTGCACGGTCACATAGCCATCACCGAACTTGAGCGCCGTTTCAACAGAATCGGTCAGGCGAGAACGAGCCGCCTGGGTCTCTTCATCATCATCGGGCTCCCGGAGGATCAGCCGGTCCACAACCGCTTCGATGGTATGTTTTTTGTAGCGGTCAAGGTTGAATTCCTGGTCGAGGGTGTGGGTGTGGCCATCGACCCGAACGCGCAGGAAACCGGCTTTCCGGATCTCATCGAACACGGCCTGGTAAGTGCCCTTTCGCTCCCGTACCAGGGGCGAGAGGATTTGCAAGCGGCTGCCCTCGGGTAGGTGTTCGATATCCTCCACGATCTCCTGGGCGGATTGCTTTTGAACCACCCGCCCACAGGCCGGGCAATGGGGGATGCCCACCCGGGCATACAGCAAGCGCAGGTAGTCATAGACCTCGGTCACTGTGCCAACCGTAGAGCGCGGGTTGTGGGAGGTCGCCTTCTGGTCAATGGAAACCGCCGGTGATAGCCCTTCGATGGTATCCACATCGGGTTTGCTCATCTGCCCCAGGAATTGACGGGCATAGGCCGAAAGTGACTCAACATAACGCCGCTGCCCTTCGGCAAAGATCGTGTCAAAAGCAAGGGAGCTCTTGCCCGAGCCAGACAGGCCGGTGATCACCACCAGCTTGTCGCGGGGGATCTCCACGGTAATGTTGCGTAAATTGTTTTCACGTGCGCCAACCACTCGCAAGTTATCACGTGCCATCATCATATGTTCACTCGTTTAACCTTTAAATTGCATTTATTACTCAATATTACGCCTGTTAAATGCGCGATCAATCATTATACCCCCAGCAAAATGGCGGGGTGAAAAACGCACCCCGCCATACAAGCTCTTTGCAATCACCCTGTTTGAATCTTTTTCAGGGCATGATGATATCAATCAGCTCAAGGTGCGTCTCACTCTCGCTCCTGATCATGCCGTAACATTCAGCATTATACGAAACAACTTGCATTTGCATAGAGGTGAGGGACATATAAAAACCATCGGGCATGCGTATGCCGACCTCAACATCCATATCGGCAACAATCTTCTGGACGGTGAAGGTGCCCGCTGGTGTGGTTATCGTCTCATAACCTTCAAAAAAATGTTGGCCCAGGTTGGTCGCAACCATCTGGGCATCATCCGGTGCGTTGAACACAATCTCCACAAAGGACTCCCAGGTGTCGCCAGGTGAAATATCCTTCGGCAATGTGACCCCTTCAACATTGATCGAATCGAGGCTGAAACCCTCATCCTGCATCTCCTGGCCTTCGAGAACGCTCAACATCATTCTGCTGATATCACCACCGCTCACACCTTCTTCCGTACAGAAGTATTCCATTTCTACAGTAAAATCGTCGTCGATGAAGGTGACGATAAAACTATCTGTGGGAGGTTCGCCCGGTTCCTGGACATCCCTTTGAATAGGGCCAATCTGGCGGGTCTGGGTTTTCTGCCCATCGACAGAATAGACCAGCGTCAGGCCTTCTATGGGCGGGAAATATGGGTTATTACACAGGCTGGTTTCCAACGCCAGCTGACATGCTTGCTCAATGTCACCAGGTTCAGAAGTGGGTTCCTCAGGTTCAGGGGTGGCTTGATCGGGCTCTTCAACGATCGGGGGTGCCGTATCCTGAGGATCGAGAAGGATATGATCAACAAGAATGATCAAGGTCCTATCGCCTGGAATTGAGACCTCCTCCCCTGGCGGCCGGGGCTCGGGGGGGATGTTTTCAGTGAAGATGATGTTCATCCTGCCAACTTCAGCATGTGCCTCCAGGTTCAGGATTTCAATGTCCAGTAAGGCATAGCCCATATCAGGGGTTTGGCGAATGGCGGCGTCAAAATCAGCGGCCGTGTAGACAGCGCTGAGGGGGTTGTCGCTGCTCAGAACCAAGTAACGGTGGTTATTGATGACTTCATCTCTTTCAACCTCCCAACCGACCAGCTGCTGCATGTAAAAAGAATCGATATCATCAACAGAAACCGTTGATGAGAAAATCCGCCAACGAATAGCATGCTGGTTGTTGTTCTGCTCAACAGTGCCAAAAGGGATCACCTCGAATAAAAACTCCGCAGCCGGAAAGACCAGGTCTTCCGTCATGGGGATGTCTTCGATAGACGGCAATGGCACATCGGTGAGCACCTGTTCAAGCTCGGCCACGCTCTCCTCCACCACCGATTCAATCCTGTTGGTAATCAGGCCGCAGGCCATGGATGCCATCACCAGGACGACGATGCTGATTAACCAGA
>PWSY01000076.1 GCA_003563055.1 Anaerolineaceae bacterium
CGGAAATGATTAATTGAAAGAGTACTAAGAACGCGATTGGCAGCATCCACAATGGGTTTTCAAATAACAGAATGGCAACAAAAGTTAGAAGAAAGGTGATTATTTTTACCCGAGGGTCCAAACGATGAATAAATGAATTGTTGTCAAGATAAATTTCAGCATCCATCAGTTGTCATCTCCCTCCAGGCAATTGATCATTTCTTCAGGTGTCAGAAAAGTGAAACCAAGACTATGACTGAACTCAACAAAATGAGGCGGCCGTAAAAACGCTTTCCGAAGGGTATCTCCATGAGAGAACACTTCCCGTGTGCTACCGCTCAGGATTATTTTGCCGTCTTTCATCACATACGCCCGTTGTGCATATTCAGCCACAACCCACATATGGTGGGTCACAAAAATAATCGTGCTGCCATTCTGGTTGAGCCGGCGGACCATGTCCATCATGCTTCGCTGTTCTGAATAATCCAACCCGGTGGTTGGCTCATCCAAAATCAATACATCGGGACTAACGGCCAAAACAGAGGCAACCGCTATTCTCTGGCGGCCGCTTTTTGTCAGCGTGAAAGGATCCTCCTCTTCAAAGCCAGTCAGGCCAACTGCTTGTAATGCATCTGCTACCCGGTCTTTGATATCCGCATCGGATAATTCTCGCAGACGTAAACTGAAGGCTACTTCATCAAAAACTTTCTCCGAAAAAATCTGATGGTCCGGGTTTTGAAAAACATAACCCACACGTTGGCCAAGCTTGAACACGCCCTGATCCTTAGTCGGTTTTTTATCCACCTCAACTTCCCCATCGGTTGGAAAAAGCAGTCCATTAAAATGCTTCGCTAACGTCGTCTTTCCACTACCATTTTGACCAATGATGGCCACCATATCACCTTCAAAAATCTCAAGATCCACATCTTTCAATGCTTCAATCCCACCTGCATATGTGTGCGACAGGTTTTTACATTGAATAATTGGTTTTTTAAGTTGCGCTAAGGCTGCCTTCTCCTTCTCAACCAAGTTATGATATGCAGTGGATGAGACCTTTGCACCACATGAACGAAAGGCTTGAATACCTTCTTCAGGTGTTAGCGGCAGATCTGACATGCCAATATTCTTGAAAAACTTTGGAATGCCAAGTGGTTTAACCCCCATCGATTCCAGCAAATCGACATCCGTCAATATTTCACGTGCGGGACCAACCTTAACCAGCTTTGCATCTTTTAGCAAAGCAACCCTGTCGGCCAGCAAAGCCTCTTCTGTTTCATGTTCAACGATCATTAAAGTCAGGTCTTCCCGTTTGCAAAGACGATGCGTGATTTCAAACACCCCCATTTTGCTGACCGGATCAAGGTCAGTAGTTGGCTCATCCATCACCAGCACTTTCGGTTTAAGAGCAAGCACAGAAGCGATGGCCAATTTTTGTTTTTGCCCACCGGATAATGTTGAAGGTGGACGGGAGCGGGCAGCTTCTAAGCCAACATAATTCAGATTTTCATCAATCCGCCTTTGGATTTCTGACCTTTCCACCGCAAAGTTCTCAGGGCCGAAAGCAACTTCAAGCTCCACATTGGTCGAGAAAAGTTGTGCTTCAAAATCCTGAAAGACCATACCCACGATCTCTGCCATTTGGGCTACCGTGTAATCTTCTGTATTCCGGCCCATGACCACGACATCACCCTTTTTAATACCTAGATGGAAATGCGGTATCAAACCATTGATGGTTGCTGATAACGTACTTTTTCCTGCTTCACTTGGGCCCATCAAGATCAGGAATTCACCGCTGCCAATATCTAAATCGACGCCATCAAGTGCGTTAGTCTTCTCTCCCCGATAACGATACTTTAGATTTCGAATGGAAACCACTGGTTCTTTCACACAACCTCCCAGTCCTTCAAAGGGATTTCATCATTGTTATCAACACTAGATTAATCAAGCGTAAAGGATTGATCAATAATATGGTTATCTTATTATCCTGTCATCCATTATTTATAACAATCTTATCGCTTTTTGGTTACAAAAAACCTGCCTGAATTTATTGGGATTCAGACAGGAATTGGGCGGCTATGGATTGGATTCAACAAAGACAGTGAACGCTGCCATTGTTTGAAAAATACCTTAGAGAGACGGGATCCTTTATAAATTATTATCCTAAAAATACAATTTCCTGTTTTATCATTTCGGGTCTGAGGGAAAAAATTCATCATCCATCTCTGACTCATACAATGTGTTATTGGTGCGTATGCTATTGGTGAGTCCTTTCAGCTTTAGCTTTTCACTGAATCCTTCATTTATTGCTAATAATTATAAATGGTAACTACTCAGCGTGCAAGGGAATAGGGGGGTGTGGTGTGGCGGCTTCGCCGCCACACCACACCCCCTCCCTTCAAAAGCAGGGCTGCCTGAGTAGTTACTATAAATGAATAAAATTCTGTGTCAAGAAAATAACCTTAAATTATCCGGATAGCTAGGGTTTGATAGTTTGGTTTTTCTGTAGAGAATTGTTTTAGATGCAAAAAGTCAAAAGCTTGTCATATCCTTGAAGCTTACAACCAATCACGCCTTTTCTGGAAAGGATAACAAGCAAATCTCATGTATATTATATACGATCAGCCTATTAAACGAAATAACTTATTCATAGACCCCGATCGATGAACCACCTGAAGCGAATTTCCTGTGACCTATTTGATTTTAAATGCTCCCCAAGGGTTACAAAGGTTTGGGCAACCTCAACTTTAGGACACCCCATTTCCTGTTGGAAATAAAAAACAACAATCATTACCTATATCTCTCTGATGCAATAGAAGACTGAGAGATGGCTATCCGCAAACTTTACAATCATCCTTCTTTTGAAATTGAATACATTGGATTGAAGGTTCAAGTGCATTAAACAAAAGCAATCGACCCACTAACAGGTCCGCCATCCCCAAAATCAGCTTGAGTGCTTCTGTGACTTGCAGCGCACCGATAATCGCCGGGACCGTATTGAGAATGGCTAGTTCTTCCTCTGTCTTTTCACGTTCCTCCTCTGGCAGGTCAGGGAAAAGACATTCCAGGCATGGGCCGCGAGAAGCATGAAAGACGCTCACCTGGCCGTCAAATCGGTTCACCGCACCAAAGATGTAGGGTTTATCCAGACGAACACAGGTTTGGTTGATGATCCTGCGTGTGACCATGTTATCGGTCCCATCAAGAACCAGATCAAAGTCTTTGATGATCTCAGGGGCATTTTCATCAGTCAGCCTCTCAGAGAAGGCCAGCACCTCGACGTCAGGGTTAAGACGGGTCAACCGCTTCTGGGCAATCCCCACTTTTGACTGGCCAACCTCATCCGTTGAATACAACACCTGGCGCGGTAAATTACTTACTGACACATGGTCATCATCCATCAGACCAAGCCTGCCCACGCCTGCACCAGCCAGATACAGCGAAATCGGTGAACCCAACCCACCCACACCGACCAACAGGATCGAGGCAGCTTTGATTTTTTTTTGACCCTTTTTACCCCAACTGGGCAGTGTCAGGTGTCGGCTATAACGCTCAAGGCCCCTTGAATCATTTGTAAAATCCTTCATATCAACCTCCATCCACCGATGAGTAAATTTTAACCATGTCCTGATCCCGAATGACAGCATCTTGCAAGTTAACGATGCTTTGGTTATGAATCACCAGCTGCACCTCCCCCAGGGGTACATCCAGGCATTGTAAGATTTCTTTCAACGGGGTTGGTTTTTCAAGGCCCAGGTCAAACCTGGTTTGCTTTCCCGGCATATAAAAGCTGAGGTAACCGCCAATGTGAAGTTGCATTGATTATTTCGCAATTCTCGTTATTTCACGTCTTCTTGAGAGGTGTCCAGCATGTCAGCCGCCCAACCCAATGACAGCGCTTCCAGCCGTTCTCGTGTGGGCACCCCAGTGACCGGATCCCAGCCCTTCAATTGGTATAATTTCGCTCGAGCAGCCAAAAAGGTATCCCGATCAATCGCTTCACCCGCCAGCGCGCCTTCTTCCAGTGGAGTGAAGAAACGTTGGGGCAGATCATCATCCTTGCTGGTGAAACCTTCTCGATAATTGAAGACACGAAACAGATTGGTTGTCCGTTCGCCAATCTCCAATAGGTTTTCCACGGTCAAATCCCACCCAGATGCCAGGTTGATGGATTCGACCACATCTTCCACAGGGATGAAACTGCGCGGTGCCGGGCCAAAAAAGCAATAGCCCACTGTGTTTTGGAAATTATTCCAGCTTTCAAGGATCAGAAATTGTTCCATCTTCTCATCGCTCAAGCTGCGCGCCGGTTGAGGGTTCTTTATGCCCAAGGCTTGCGCGCTCTTGAAAGGCAGGGCGTC
>PWSY01000001.1 GCA_003563055.1 Anaerolineaceae bacterium
CGGGGGGGGGTTGTGTGCCGGCGGAGCCGGCACACAACCCCCCCACCTCTTCACCTGCAGGATTGGCTGAGTAGTAACCTGTGTTTTTAATAATTATACCTTGTGTAAATCGTTGGTTGAATAAAATTGTATAGGATTGTCATTGGTCTGGGAGGTATCCCTCTCCACCTTCAGGGGGAGAGGTTAGGTGAGGGGGTGTTTATAGCTTGTGGAACTCTGATTGTACAATAATGGATGACTTTGCGATTACCCTAAGCCGCTATTGATAAGGGCGGATATTTTACGGGTATAATCGAGGGTATTATGCCATCCATTACTGCTGTAGATATTGAAACAACGGGCCTGAACCCGGACGAAGATGCCATCATCGAGATTGGGGCGGTTAAGTTTAATGGCCGCCGAGTTGAGGATGAGTGGTCCACACTGGTGAATCCGCGCCGGCCGATTCCCGGTTTTATTACCCAATTGACCGGTATAACCAATAGCATGGTGCGAAACGCGCCCGTCCTGCCAGATGTGATGGCCGACTTTATGGGTTTTGTGGGTGATTCGCCTGTGGTTGGGCACAATGTCAGTTTTGATCTCACGTTTTTACGACAAGCCGGCGCACTCAAGCATCAAATTGAAATTGACACCTATGAGCTGGCATCGGTGTTGATGCCCACCGCCAGCCGCTATAATTTATCCGCCTTAGCCCAGCAGCTCAATGTTCTTCTGCCTGCTACCCATCGCGCTCTCGACGACGCCAAGGCAACCCATGCGGTTTTTTTGGCACTCCTTGAGAAAGCCCATGCATTACCGTTGGATTTGCTGGCAGAAATCATCCGGATGGGTGATCCCTTGGAATGGCAAGCCACCTGGGCGCTGAAACAGGTGCTTCGCCAGCGGGCAAAGGAACCTGTTAAAGTTAAAAAGGCCGGTCAGGTATTGGAGGGCCCATTATTTCAAAAACCAGCCCATGATGATGGCTTCCGGGTGGGGTCAGATGTCGGTAAATCCTCTTTGGATATTGATGAAGTGGCTGCCGTTTTAGACCTGGGCCGCCAATTTGACAATTATTTTGAAGAATATGAATACCGCTCACAGCAGGTGGACATGCTCCGCTCGGTTGCCAATGCTTTGAGCAACGCACAGCATATGATGGTGGAGGCTGGCACGGGCACGGGGAAGTCTTTGGCTTACCTGGTTCCCGCCGCTTATTGGGCCAAGCAAAACAACACCCGCGTGGTCATTTCGACCAATACGATCAATCTGCAAGACCAGTTGATTAATAAGGACATCCCGGACTTATGCCAGGCTTTGTCCCTGTCCCTCAGAGCGGCGGTCCTGAAGGGGCGTTCGAATTACCTCTGTCCCCGGCGTTTAACCGCCATGCGGCGTCGTAAACCAGACAATGTGCATGAAATGCGCGTGTTGGCCAAGGTGTTGGTGTGGCTATTGGAAAGCCGCACCGGTGATAGGACGGAAATTAACCTGAATGGGGTAGTAGAGAGGATGGTCTGGTCTCGTCTTTCGGCAGAGGATGAGGGATGCCGGCTTGAAGTTTGCCTCAAGCGTACCGGGGGGCGGTGTCCTTTCTATCGGGCTAAAATTGCTGCAGAAAATGCGCACCTGTTAATTGTGAACCACGCCCTGCTGTTGGCCGATGCCGCCTCAGGCAACCGGGTACTACCGACCTATGATTACCTGATCGTAGATGAAGCGCATCACCTCGAATCGGCCACAACCAGCGCAATGTCTTTTCGGGTGCGCGCGGTGGATGTCACCCGCCTGATTCGTGAGCTGGGGGGTACCAAAACCGGTATTCTGGGACGGTTTGTTGAACTTTGTGAAGGTTACCTCAAGCCTGCCCAAATGGCATCGCTGTCTCAGCTGGTGCAAAAAGCAGCGGACCTTTCCGCCAGGTTTGACCACCATATGGGGCAATATTTCCAGACGCTGGATGCTTTTCTTGTTGAGAAACGTGAAGATCGTCCATTGGGCACCTACCCACAACAGGAAAGAATATTACCCTCTACACGCACATTGCCGATTTGGATTGATGTAGAGATTGCCTGGGATTTGGTCAATGAAACCATGGTCAGCCTGTCAACGATCATTCGGGACTTGCGGACGCCCATGCGTGAGCTGGCTGACCAGGACAATGAAGAAGCAGAGGACATGTGGGGGTCGCTGGGAAATATGCTGTCCCGGCTGGAGGAAATCCAAAGAAACCTGACAGGCCTGACATTGACACCAGATATGAACACCATTTATTGGGTGGAGATCAACCCCAAATACATGGAGGTTAACCTGAACGCGGCCCCGCTTCACATCGGCAGCTTGATGGAGAAACATCTCTGGTATGAAAAAGAAAGTGTGATCCTGACATCCGCCACCCTGACCACGAACGGTGAGTTTGAATATCTTCGCAGGCAATTAAATGCTGAAGATGCAGACGGGCTGGTGGTTGGCTCACCTTTTGATTATGAAACGGCTGCGCTGGTGTATGTGGCGACAGATGTCCCTGAGCCCTCTGATTATAACGGCCACCAAAGGGCGGTAGAGACCGCCATCTCCAGTGTGGCAAAAGCCTCGGGCGGCCGGATGCTGGCGCTTTTTACCTCCTACGCCCAGCTTCAACGCACATCCAATCACCTTTCACCCATCCTGGCCCAGGCTGATATCCAGGTGTATGAACAGGGGGAGGGGGCTTCAGCCAACAAGCTCTTGGAGACTTTCCGTGAGACAGATCGTGCGGTCTTGCTGGGCACCCGGGCATTCTGGGAGGGTGTGGATGTGCCCGGGGATGCGCTTTCGGTTTTGGTGATTGTTAAGCTGCCTTTTGATGTGCCATCAGACCCGATTATCGCTGCCCGGGCAGAAACCTACGAGGATCCCTTTTCCCAATTCGCACTGCCAGAAGCGATCTTGCGATTCAGGCAGGGTTTTGGTCGCCTGATCCGCACCCAGACAGACCAAGGTGTGGTTGTGGTTTTGGATAAACGGGTGTTAACCAAACGATACGGTCGGCTGTTCATTGAATCTCTTCCAACTTGCACCTTCAAGCAGGGCCTTTTAGCGGATTTACCTAAATTGACTGAACGCTGGTTAAACCTCTAAGAGGTTGTTTTCGGGGGGATGGTACCGTCCAGGGCTCAAGTCTGTTTTAAGGAGGGCCTGGATGAAAGGCCGCCATTCTGCCGCCGTTTTTTACCATGACTTCCAGCATGATGGAATCAAAGTTTGTGGTGGTGTTTGAGGTCCCAGGTTTCATTATAAGTTTTCATCGCCGTCAATGCTGTCGATGAGGGGCGGTACATAGTTGCCTGGACCGCACAGTTCTTCACTGGCCCTGATTTCCCTGTCGAGGAAGTAATTGAGCAGAATTCTAAGCAGCACTTTTGTGAACAAGATGATGATATCGCGGGTGCTCGGCGCAACAGCCAGCCGTAAAATATCACTGCCAATGGCAAACTCCAGGCCGAGGTTAAGCATATGCCCCAGCCGGAGTCGGATGCGCTCTGTATAATTGATCTGCCGGTTGATGGGGTCAAACAGGTGACGGGTGTAACTGATGGTTGCGCGTGCCAGGCCCGAAATGATCACATAGGCCGTGGCAATTTCTGTGGCGATAATCAGGTAACCCAGGATGCGACTCAGCAGCGCTTCCTCCGGGATGAGGGGCGTATAATCCTGAATTGGCTCACCCACCATGATCGCCAGCAGCGCCACCAGCCCGATGATGAGAATAATTGGGAGGATAAAATCCATCCAATGTTCGTGTCCAGAATGGGTGTGTTTATTATTCGAGTCCATTCAGCAACCTTTCAGCCCGTTCGTCTTTCCGTGTAATTTCACCTTAGTTTACCACTTATTGTAGCTGTGAAAAATTCCTGTCAATAGATTGTGATGTGGGGTGATTTTTTATCTTTAGACCCCCGGGATTTGTGTTGTCTTTTTTTTTAAATCCCGGGGGACTCTGTTTGAATGTTTAGTGCTAACCTCATTCGATGGTTGAGGCGGCTCTTAGTCTTAAGACCCCCGGGATTTATGTCCTCAGACCCCCGGGATTTATGTTGCCTTTTATCGAAATCCTGGGGGTCTTTGTTTGTGTGTTTGTGGAAGTCTCAATTGCAAGATGAGACGACTTTACGTTCTTAGACCCCCGGGATTTGTGTTATCTTATTTTTTAAAATCCCGGGGGTCTTTGTTTGTGTGTTTGTGGAAGTCTCAATTGCAAGATGAGACGGTTTTATGTCCTCAGACCCCCGGGATTTATGTTGCCTTTTATCGAAATCCTGGGGGTCTTTGTTTGTGTGTTTGTGGAAGTCTCAATTGCAAGATGAGACGA